>JBDLIJ010000156.1:0-7487 GCA_039714935.1 Bacteroidota bacterium
CTTTTTCATATTTTCAAAATTTTAATTAATAAATAGTACGGTCTGTATCTATTAATACCCAAAACTTAAAAATGTCACACAAAAATAAAGGGTAATTTATTGATGGGCGAGGAGGATGGAATACTTCGTACATCGAAAATTGCACATCGGCAATTGTTACATTAAACTTATATCAAAGGGTAATTTAGCGATGGGCAGTGGGCGATGAGCAAAGGGAAAAGGTCAAAGGGAAAAGGGAAAAGGACAAAGGACAAAGGGCAAAGGCGGTGAAAAACTAATATCGTTCCCCATGCGGGTAGATCTTCCAGTAAACACCTATGCTATAATTTAGAAATTGCAGCAGGCTGATGTCGTTCTCGTTATAAAATGCCATCTGATAGCGTAGCATCACATTAAGTCCCCAGGTTTTTTCAATGCCCATAGGTATCAGTGTGCCAAGCTCCGGAGCCATGGCGGCCTTCCAGTTTTTGTGCTTAAACTCGTAAGTCCCTACCTGTGCTGATTGCTCAATGAAGACGGCACCGACACTCAGTCCTGCATAGGGAAGAAAGCGGCTGTCCTCTTCAGTCAGAAAATGATATTTGGCGTTTACATACAGCGGAAGGATATAAAATTCTTTCCAGGCTGTTGCGGTCACGGCACCCCCATCAAAATGCCATGTGGCGCGATCATCTTTCTGGTAGAAACCAGTCCATGGGATGGAGACACCAAGCGTTACATTTTCTTTAACAAACCAGCTGACTGATCCGCTAAGCCCTCTGAGGCTTGATCTTTCAATAAAATTACGCATATCTCCCAGGGGTGTTGCCGGCTCCATGCTTAAAGTCCAGATCGATTGGCTGAAAGAGGTGCTAATCCCGGCGATGGTTATCAGGGAAATGAGAATTATTTTTTTCATCATGTTATCTTTATCTGAACATTAATTATTTAAGTATGGTGATTGTGCCAATGCCTCATCTACACCGCGAAGTGCCCGCTCCTGGTTGTATTGTCCATCCTCTGTGGCATAGCCCTCTATGAGTGCCTGCCAGTGCACTTCAAGTTGTGGCGGATTGTCGTCCGGCTCCGGTGGCTCAGGATGGTTTTCCTCCCAGTCTGCTACATCCCGGTATGATTCTGCATCAAGGATTTCAAAAGCAATCGTTCCTTTATATGTAGATACCGAAACGGGGATTCCGGGCGGGTACCATGCATAGGCCGGGTACCACCATCCATAATAATATTCACTATTCTTAAAACCTATTCCTATTCCTATACTCCAGCCATATCCGGGATAACCCCACCACCAGGCAGGTCCGTACCATATCGTCTCGTCACTCTGCATCATCATCACAGTGGGAACAGCGATAAAATCAGCCTGCGAAAGCGAGTCGACCCGAGTATAGCCTAAGCCTGTAAAGCTCTGCGATAGAAGTTCCAGGGTCTTATCAGAAACCCCACCATCCTCATAAAAGGTTTCAATAGCACCTTCACTCATATAATTGGTTTTCAGAACTGTCGAGTCCGGAATAATAAAAGTACTGTAGGAAGAAAAATTGAATTCAGGATTATAATACGTGATCGTCATATCCGTATCATCATAGGTCTTTGGAGGATCCTTATGGCAGGCAGCGGTTAATACCACCATCGCAAAC
Source organism: Bacteroidota bacterium (assembly GCA_039714935.1). Lineage (GTDB taxonomy): Bacteria > Bacteroidota > Bacteroidia > Bacteroidales > B18-G4 > B18-G4. The sequence goes on from JBDLIJ010000156.1 coordinate 1,635, forward strand.
AGAAGCAGATAATTTATACTTTTCATGTGTTAAAATTATTTAGAGCAGGCTAAAATAAACAATTATTGACTTCCCTCAATCTTATTCTTCATTCCATGTTCGATGATCTAAAATATGTTCCCTATCCCCACATACAGCCCCGATTGTCCGTCTCTGCTGTCGAGGGCCATGCCATAATCGACGACCAGCACAAAGTTTTCATTAAGGCCGACACGCAATCCAAGTCCCAGTCCCTGATGCAGGGAATCATGGGATTGATCAAAGAATTGTGCAGACTCACGATCATCCGGTGGTACCATGCTCATATCCAGCTCACGCTCCCTGATCACCTGTCCGGCATCATAAAAGGCATGCAGGGCAAGGTAGAGGTTCTGGTTGAATAAGATGGTACGCAGGAATTTCCATCTCAGCTCAATATTTCCATATGCTGTTCCATCACCAACCACCCTGTCGCGCAACACACCTCGTATGGTGGTAGCACCTCCCAGCCCATCAGGCTTGGTAGTCTTGGAAAAGGAACCAAATTGGTAAGGAAGGATATAATAAGGTGCTGACTTACCAAGGCTGCTTTGCATGCTTAAGCGATAGGCCAGCACCAGTCTATTCTTTAAAAGGCTGATATACTGCCGGTGCGTGATGGCCAGCTTATTAAATGCATAAGGATCATTACCGATAAATCCGGGTGCTGCCAGGAAAAGGACCTCCGTCCACACTCCGCTGTTTGGGGCCGGCTCGTTATCACGTGTATCGAATACCAAACCCAGCTTAAGCATAAGAGTATTGCCTCCGTCTTTTTCATCCTCAGCTATAAGGCCCCAGTCAACATAGTTATCGTAAAGGAGGGTGGTATCAGGAAGTTGCTTACTTTCTTTTTTACCCTTATTGATATTGTCGATGTCGACTGATGCAGTCTGAATATTGAAATAGCTGAACCCGGCAAGCCATCTCAGCTTTGGGCCGGCCAGGTTTCCCTGCAGGTCTATCACGGTTCTGAACAGCTTTCGATCCTGCCGGTAGAATACCCTTGAAATGTACTCATCCGAAGCGTCGTCTTCAAATACAGGATCATATGCAGCCTGGTAGCCATTAAAGCCATAAAAGTCGAGCGATTTTTCGGTCAGGTAGGTGAAGTCTGCCGTGATCCTGATGCCCCAGGGCAAGAGGTACTTCGAGTCATAAAAAAGCTGATATACTGCGCTCCCTTTGGTGTACCATGATGCCTCGGCATAGATCGAATGCAGGTATTCAGGGTATTGGGAGCCATCGCCATAGTAAAATGCATTGCCCAGGGCTCCGAACTGAAAGCCCATATCGGCATCATAGCCCAGCACGGGGAAGGGAACAAACGACCATCCCTTTTTTATGGCCGTGGTGTCATTTTGTCCAAACGTAAGCACACTTATGCCCAGCAGGAAGGCCAGGAACAATGATTTATTGAGAAGATTAGCCATATGATTATTTCTTTATGTACTTGATGAACATTTGGGTGATCAGCAGGGTCACACCCGACACAGCTATCGAAAGGATAGCCAGGTCGGCATTATCTTTAAAGAACTCAAAGGAGTCGGGTTGCAGGGAAGCGAAGACCGCCAGGCCAATCACATATATAACACCACTGACAAAGCTGATAAGCACTGCCAGCTGTGATAGCTTAATATGGAATGATGCTATCGCCGCCGGTATGATCGTAAATCCCACCCCGGTAATAAAAATGATCACCGCCACCAGGTCACGCATAAACCATGCACACAGCAAGCCCAGCAGTGAGAAAAAGACAATACTCAGCCTGGTCAAAAGCTTAAGCCTGTGCTCGCCAGGCTTTTTAGGTGAAAATCTTTGTATCCAGTCGACGCTGACACTGGAAGCAAGCACAAATATCTGTGTGTCGGCAGAGCTCATGATAGCCGCAAACATCAGTACCAGCGATGCTCCCAGGTACTTACCTGAGATCAGGTGTCCCAGACCTGCTGCAAAGGCATCCTTGGCTTCAATGCCGGGTGAGTTATGATGGGCAGAAAGGCCGATCAGCGTAATGGCAAAACCGGTGATGAGCGTAAGAAAAGCAGCACTCATCAGGCCACGTGATACAACATTATCTGATTTAGCAGCATATACGCGCTGCCAGTATTCTGCCGACTGGAAGATGATAAAAATGCCAAAAGCAACAAAGGCAATGGTCATGCCTATGCTCATATCGGAAAAGTCGGCCATGTCGAGGATCAGGTTCGTTTGCTGCCCTGTAAGGATCACTGCCAGGATAATAAACAGCACAAATAATACTATATACTGGAAGATATCTGTTTTGATCACACTATTAAAACCGCCGGCAACCAGGTATACGGTGATAATGATGCTGGATAGAAGCAAGGACACTTCATAGGACAACCCACTGATATTAGCCAGTATGCTGCTGCCCGCAATAAACTGGTTGAGCAACATGCCGAAGTACACAAAGAGCAATATGGCTGCGGATACCGCCCCCGGTCCATTCCCGTATTTATGATAAAACCAGTCGGAAAGGGTATAGAATTTTTGACTGGCACCGATCTTCCTCAGCTTTTTAGCATAGGGAATAAAGATCATGAACCCCAGCGACGTTCCCACAAAAACGGCTATGGCAGAGATCCCAAAGTTGTACACATACGCAGCATATGCGACGATGGCGGCCCCGCCGATGTAGCTGGCAACAACAGAAGTAACAAAGCCCCATAGATTCAGCGATCTTCCTGCTATCAGGAAATCGGCATCCGCCTGCTTTCTCGAATTCCACAGGCCTATGCCTATGCAGACAAGGGTGTAAACAATCAGAAGGGCAAGATCAAGATATGAAAGTTGTGTGCCGGAAATTTGCTGGTAGATAATGTCCATCTAACAAATATAACAAAAAGGTGTCAAGTACCTGATGCCGGGTGTCGGATGCCGGGTTCTGATATCAGATATTACAGCGCGCTCACTTCTCCCTTACCATCTTTCGAATACTTAAAACGATCGCCCTTATGGATAACATATTTCATATCGGTTTTTATACCATCAGCTTTTGCTGTTTCAACGAAATCTTTATAAACAAATGTATGCGCACCGCCATGCATGGGCACAAATAGCTTTGGCTGTAATGTTTCCAGTGTATAATATAATCCCTTCTTTACCTGTTCGGGTTCGCCCAGACTGCAACCGCGGATCCCCCCAAAAAGGATGTCTATATTTTCTGTCCTTTCTTTTAAGATGTCGATCTCATCTGTGAATTCGGCCATCAGGCCATCCTCTCCGTTTGCATGGTCACCCATATGCAGCAAAGTGAGGCCATCCACTTCAATTAAATAGCCCCCACCCAGATCGGTTGAATGGTGTACATAAATGTTCATATCTTCCAGCTGTTTTTCCTCATGCACCGGAATCAATGTATAATCATTCCCTTCTGCATTCTGATTCCAGCAGAGCACGTATTCAATGTTGGGTATCATCTCCTTCCAGTTAAAGATGCGTGCATCATAATGGTCGCCATGTGCGTGTGTACTAAAAACCGTAACATTCTCATCCTTAAGCTGTGCCGGGATAACATATCCCGAGGCAAGGCAGGAATCATCTGCCTTGCGGTTCCATGTATTACAGAAGTAGTCAAAGATCAGGAAGTGGTTCTGGGTCTTTATGGCCCAGCCACTGTGCCCGAGGAACCACACCTTTGCATCACCGTAGGCGATCACATCATCAAGCTCATAAGGAGCAGCAAGATATTCGCTCAGCTTTTCATCCGATGCTCCGGTGGCCAGCAGTTCATATCCCAGATCGGTATGCTTGTAGTACATGGCATAATCAAAAGGTGTTTTGCCACACTTATCCTCAGCATCAGGATTAGCACCATGCTCAATCAATAATGTGGATATATCTGTGTATCCCATGGCCACGGCCAGGTGAAGCTCGGAGCTACCCTGCTTTTGTTCAGCTATATTAATGAATGCACCCTTCTTTATCAGGTATTCGACAATTTCCGGATCTCCACTCTGTACGGCACAATGCAAAGGTGTCTGTCCTTCATGGTTATATATATTTACTTTAGCCCCGCTGGCAACAAGGTTTTTTGCCATCTCAAACTGACCATGGCGCACAGCTGCATGCAGGGGTGTGCTAAAATTGGGGAAGCATGCACAGGTTTTTTCATCCATGCAGTCAGAAGGATTCACCTCCGCACCGTTCAGGATCAGAAATTTACTCATATTATCAGGATCATTCGACCATGCCGCCATATACAGGGGTGTACGTCCCCAATTATCCTGGGCATTGACATCAATACCCCTATCCATTGCCAGTTCTGCTATACCAAAAGCAGTTCCTCTACCGGCGATGTTATGCAGCCAGGTAGCGCCATGACCATTTTTATGTCCTACATCTGCACCCTGCTGTATCAGGAATAGCGCAGTTTCATAGGAATTAGGATTTACAGCCCAGGAAAGCGCTTGCTCACCATGATCTGTTACTGCATCGATTTTGGCACCACGCTCTATCAATGTTTTGACTACCCCGATATTTCCAAATGATACAGCACTATGTAAAGGTGTTGCACCGGATTCGAGCGACATATTTACATTAGCACCCATTTCAAGAAGGCGTATGGCCACATCCTGGCTTCTGGCAGCAATAGCCATATGAATGGGAGACCAGCCATTATTGGATCGCAAGTTGATGTCGGCTCCTTTATCAATAAGGTGGAGTGATGCTAGGTTCCTGCGGCTTAAGGCAAACAAAAGAGGAGTCATGCCATTATCATCCTGAATATTGATATCGACACCATGATTAAGCAACAGATCTATACATTCCACATTCCCGCTGATTGCAGCAAGGTGTATTGGCATAGAATTTTCATTGTCGCCAATATAGGGATCAGCCCCCAGGGCTAATAATTTCTCTGTAGCGCCTGCCTGTCCCCTTTCGCAAGCCATATTAAGAGGCGTAAATGCATCTGCATTCTTTGCGTTAAGCAAATCAGGGTTTTTAGTCAACAATTCTTTTACCAGCACAAGGTCACCATCTGCCACAGCCTGATATAGGTCCTGTGATGACATCGTGACTGATAAGGCCAGCATCACCACCATAAAGATTATTCCACTAATAGTTTTCATTATATAATTGGTTTTAGGATTGATAACTCAATGACTAAATTTAATACATAGCTGATAAATTTTTTATAATCAATATACTGGCGGCATGATCAGTTGACGATTGGCAGTTGACGGTTGACGGTTGGTGGCTGGGAAGCTTTATTCACATTTTATCAACACTGAGTCATATCTCCTGAAATTTCCCGTAGTTTTATTTTTTTTAAAAAAAACTCAAAACTCAAAACTCAAAACTTAAAACTCAAAACTTAAAACTTAAAAACATGGGTGGCTTCTTCGGCACTATTTCAAAAAGCGATTGCGTTACAGACCTTTATTACGGCACTGATTATCATTCACATCTGGGCACCAAGAAAGGCGGCATGGCTGTCATCAATGATGTTGGCATCAAGCGCGGCATACATAACCTTGAGAGTTCTTATTTCAGGACCAAGTTTGAATCGGAGTTAAACGAATTTTCCGGCAAAAGTGGTATTGGGGTGATCAGCGACTTCGAGGCGCAGCCCATCATCATGAAATCGCACCTGGGAGATTTTGCCATCGTTACAGTAAGCAAGATCATGAACATGAATGAGCTTACAGACCGGGCATTAAAGAACCACCGGACCTTTTCTGAGGTCAGCAAGGATGGCACCAATGCCACCGAGCTGGTGGCCATGCTCATCTGTGAAGAAGAAAGCATCGAAAAAGGGATTGAGAATGTATACGATAAGGTTAAAGGCTCCTGCTCCATGCTCATACT
>JBDLIJ010000157.1:0-7425 GCA_039714935.1 Bacteroidota bacterium
AAACATGATGGTGGTCGCTTCCTTCAATACGTGTACTTCTTCCTGTATGCAGTCCGGTACCGGCAAACACAGCATCATAATCCTTGTTCATCTGGTCGTGGGTGATATCGGTACCAACGTTGGTATTGTAGATGATCTTTACACCAAGAGAAAGGATATAGTCGATATCTTTATCGATCTGATCATAAGGGAGGCGGTATTCCGGGATCCCGAAACGCATCATCCCGCCAGCCTTCGACAATTTTTCATATATCGTGCACTCATAACCCATTAAGGAAAGGTAATGAGCTGCTGAGAGGCCGGCGGGTCCAGCGCCAATGATGGCTACCTTTTTCCCATTCTTCTCGAGGTTTTCTGATTCAAGTATTTTTTTATATTTTTCAGAAGGGTTCTGATCAGCGATATATCTTTTCAGCCATCTGATAGACACCGCGTCTCCACGATGCCCGAGTGAACATACCGTTTCACACTTATGTGTACATATACGACCACAGATTTCAGGCAGTGGATTGGTATCATACAGCACACGCAGGCCTTCTTCCAGGTCATCATTCCTGATGGCTTTAATATACTCAGGGATACCCATATGGGCAGGGCAGGTAGCTGTACAGATTCCACATTCAACACAACGATCGGCTTCTTTCTCGGCTTGTTCCTTTGAATAGCCTTTGATCATTTCAACGAAAGAGTCAGACCTTTCTTCGGGATGGAGGTGATCCATCGACACCCTCTTGAGATTATAAAACTCGTAGTTGCCTTCAGGCTTTTTCCAGCCTTTTTCCTCTTTGTCCCATGGCTTCTCGTCCACACCGGGAGTATATCTGTATTCTTCAGGATCTTCTTCCACCCAGCTATACGCATTTGAAAGCGAAAGCGATTCTGTAGTACAAACATCAACACAAAGGGCACACCAGCAGCATCGTCCATAATCCACTCTTGGACGCAAACCGCTATCTCCGTCTTTCGTTTCTATGCCTTCAACCGGTATCATATCAATGGCATCATTTTCACAAATATCTTCACAGGTACCACATCCGATACATGTTTCAATATCGTTTTTATGAAATCCTCTGTAGCGGGCTGCTCCCGGTCTTTCATTGATTGGATCCTTTAAAGCAACCGGTTTATCGAGTACTTTTTTCCAGGCGGAAAATGGTGTTAAAATATCTTTGATCATCACTTATAATTTTTTTCAAACACTATCTTTCTATCTCAGGCGGGCATGTTGCCAGCGAAACCAGTATGGACGAAACATCTGAGATATTTGCATTAACTAATAGTTTTTCCAGTACTGAGATGGCATGTGTATAACTGGGGCCACGCAGGTTGATACGTCGAGGATATGCACTGCCATCAGCTACCATATAGAATCCATATTCACCCCGGCTGGATTCACATCGTACATAGGTTTCTCCTTTGGGCACCTTCCAATGTAATACATTAGGGGTTTCAGCACGAATATCACCCTGATCAGGCATCTTTGCCATTATCTGCCGCAAGAGGTCAAGCGTTGTTTCCAGGTCTTTTCTTCTTACAATAAATCTTGAAAACACGTCAGAATCCTGTGCAGTATTATAATCAAAGTCTAGTTGGTCATAGTAAAGGTAGGGGTAGTCTTTTCTCACATCTCTTTCAAACCCTGCCGCCCTGGCAACAGGTCCTACAATGCCATAGTGATCAACCCAATCATTTGGTATATGTCCGATGCCTATCGTACGCTTCTTAAAAACCGCATTACTATATATCAGCTTATCAATATCTTTCAGGAATCCTTCAATGCTTACAAGGTTCTCCTCCAGCCGTTGTTTAAAGCCATCAGGCAGCATTCCTCTTACACCACCCGGAATAATATACATATGGTAGATCCTGCCACCGGTAAGTTCTTCCATCCTGTCGAGGATCTGCTCACGATAATACATTCCCCATTGTGAACCCAGGCCCAGGCCCATGGTGCCTGCCTGTCCGGGTACCATTCTCAGCAGAACCTGTAAACGAGCCAGTTCAAGGACCAGCATACGCAGCCAGTTGGCCATCTCAGGCACTTCAATACCGGCTAATTCCTCCGTTCCGCGAGCCAGGTTGTATTCATTTGTATCGGGTTCGGGAACGCACATGCGGATACATGTAGGAAAACACTGAATATAGCGCCTGCGCTCGAAAAGTTTTTCAAATCCGCGATGCAGGTATCCTACATGGGTTTTTGATTCGACCACTTCATCGCCGCTAATGGTTAATTCCAAAGCCATATTTCCGGTTATACCAGGATGATTAGGGCCCTGCCAGACTTTAATAAACTTTTGCGAGTCCAGGTCAATAATTGGCTTGCCATCCTGGCCCATTTCCGGGAAGCTGCTTCTGTCAGGCTTCCAGTTGAATATATTGTTTTTCTTATTTTTCATCAGGATAAAGCTTTTTTTTCATATACTCAGCAGGATCATTGGTTGTACGTCCCGGCCTGGGGAAAAAGGTTTCTTCCGAATATTGCTTTGTATCAAACTCCCTTCGCATAGGCGGTGTATCGTCCCATCCTTCCAGTAAAAATGGTTCATCCACTCCGGGGCTTCCCGGGAAGTTGATTCCATACATTTCTTTTATCTCACGCTGAAATGTGGCAGCATGCCCCCACAGCTCATGGATTGATTCCATCTCTTCACCATCACGCCCGATAAAAGTCCGGATACCGATATCCGTCTTCGTATTCGGGTCATTCAGCAAATAGGTTAACTGAAACTTTCCGTCCTCAATCCAGTCTACTGTTGAAATCATTATTAACACCTTAAATCCTGTTGAAGACCTGAGATATGTTAACAATGGGACCAGCTTTGATTTTTCTACTGAACAAAAAGCCTGATACTCTTTTCTTTGCTCACAGTCGAAAATATCGAAACGGCTTGTTATTTCTTTTGATAATACTTCCATAGGTTAAATGTTTACCAATTATAATCCGGCATATTCCAATCTTTGATAACCTTTTTCTGGTTTGCTTTATACCAGTCGAGGTTATTGATATATTCGTTGGCACCTTCGCCCCTGCCTTCTTTTATTTTTTCCTTCAGCTTGTTAAACCCTGCCAGTATGGCTTCAGGCCTTGGCATGCATCCGGCGATATATACATCTACGGGGAGATAATGATCGAGGCGGTTGATCGTATTATAGCTATCCCAGTACATACCACCATTAATGGTACAGCTCCCCAACGCTATAACAAATTTCGGATTTTGCATTTGCTCATAAGAGCGAATGGCACGTTTCAGAGTTTTTACGGCAAGGTATCCTGAGATAATCATGACAGATGATTGCCTGGGTGTAGGCCTCACTGCAACACCATAGCGGTAGGCATCAAAACGAGGTGAAAACAGCGGTGGGATCTCTATACTGCCACATCCTGTTCCGAATCCCAGCACCCATAGCGACTCTGCGCGGGCCCAGTTCAAGAACTTCTCAACAACTTTATTTTTTGGTTCCGCGGGCTGGGGCCTGTCAGTACAAAAGTAATCCTGCAGAGGATCCACATGGATCTCTTCCCCTTCCGGCCCAATCACAATCCTTTGTTGGTTTTCCGGTGCCAGAAATTTGTCTTCCGGCTTGCCAGTTATATTTTCCTTTTCTTCAGCCATTTGTTCTAATCCATTTAAATAATAAAAATCACTATTGCCAGAATTCCGATCACCAGCGGAATCTTTAATAACCAGGGGATCGATTGATCAACCCTGAATCTAGGGAATACCATTCCTACAAATACCGACCAGAAATAAATGAAGAAGGTTTTAATAATCAGTTCAACCCAGTTTGAGGCTCCACCAAAGAACAGGTTCATAAATAATACAGCTTCAATAACATGCAGTATGGCACGATTTGTTTGCAATACGCCAAGGAAGGTACCATGATATTCTGTTGGAGGCCCGATCGGGACTTCCTGTGGAGCCATCACTACATTGAATGGAGAATGCCCCATTGCTCCGAGGAAAGCTAACATCGCAGCTATGGTAGCCAGGGGGTTTGTCATCATAGTCCAGTTCATGATCCCACCCTGCTGAGCGGCAACAATCTCTGTTATTGACAATGAATTATACTGAATTGCTATCGAAAGGATCGCCAGCGTCAGCGGCACTTCGATTGCTGTAAATTGAGCCAATCCCCTTGAGATGCCAATGGCAGAATAAGGATGTCCGCCTTCACCTGCGCCAAGTGCCATGCCGAGCATACCAAAGAACATAAAGTATGCGATCAGGATAAGGTCACCCGTAAAGGAGTAATTGTTCCAAACCTCTGAGCCATAGATCAGGGGCATGAACAAATAAATTCCAACGCCACCCGAAAGGCGAAATACCGGTCCGAGGTAAAACATTACACCATGTGTAAGCTGTGAGCGTATGCTATAGTTTTTTATAAGGTTTATATAAGGCTGAAACAGCTTAATACCGCGCCGCATGCTCACTCTGGCAATAATTTTCCGGATAATACCGGCCATTATCAAGCCCCAGTTGAGAATGATAAACAAACCCAACAATACAAATCCTATTTTTATAATCACTTCCATTTCTTATAATAGAATTAAATAAACAATTACAATATATGCCAGTATATGTACAATATATGTTTGGCCATTCCCTGTGTATATTTTCCTGAAGCTGTCGGCAAAAGCATGAGATGTATTATGCACACCATTCCAGAAAGCCGTTGCTGCCGGGACCGTCAAGAACCCGAGGGCTTTATTGAAGGGAGCAAACATATTGTGTGAAAAATGTGTTGTTTCGGGGAGGAAAGGTCGCTCACCGGCGTACACAATATTAAACTGTTTCACGCTTTTTGCTTTTCTGCTCATCATCACCAGCCAGAGCAATAATACGACGAACATACCACCAATGACCAGCATGATCTTATATCCACTCCAATAACCCAGGTTTGTTGCCGCAGTGACATTTTCCCAGGTCAGTGGATCCGTAGGGAAATATCCCGTTTGGGATAATAATGCTCCTATCGGTTTCAGGATCAGGTCAGGGCGTGCCGAGAACACCATTATCCCAATGATAAGGATGAATTGCGGAATAAGGTACCAGACAGGTGCCTCTTTAACTTTCCTGAACTTATCTTTTGGCTGCCCCAGGAATATTGAATATATAAGTTTAAAACAATACAGGAATGCAATAGTCCCTGCAAAGAAAACCACAGCACCCTGGAAATACCATCCTTTTGTCAACACTGCATTATAGAACAACCATTTACCGGCATAACCAGACAGAGGTGGAATACCAGCCAGGGTAATGATCCCGATCAGAACGGCAATAAAGCTCCATGGCATCCGCTTGATGAGTCCACCCATTTCATACATATTATGTGTTTTCACCCTTAAAACAACCCCTCCAATAGCGAGGAATAACAAGGTTTTAAACAGGAAGTGGTTGATAGAATAGGTTAATCCTGTCAGCCATCCGATATTCGTCATAAATGCAAAAGCAAACAGGATATAGCCCAGGTTACCAACACTGGAATAGGCAAGCAAGCGTTTTGCATCTTCCTGGAAAACGGCCAGCAGGTTACCAACAAGAGCTGTTATAGCACCAAGCCATCCCAGTGCGTACAGCAATGGCTGCTGCGCTGCTTGTTCACCACCCATTGCCAGGAACAGTATCAAAATACCAAAGACACCACCTTTCAGCAATATACCTGATACCATGGGAGACACATCTGTTTCGGCTTCAGCATGTGCACCGGGCAGCCAGATATGCAGTCCTAATGCAGCTGTTTTGGTCAGGAATCCGATTGCAAGCAGCGTATATGCCCATCCGGGGAAAGACGCTGTTTGAAGGATATCCAGGGAAATAGATGCATGCCCGTTATATGCCAGTGCGATCCCCATAAGTATCAAATAGGCTCCGCCCAAAGAAAACAGCATATAATTAAATGCATGCAAAATCGATCTTTTTCCACGCATGATCAATATGTAGGAACCCAGTGTCATCAGCTCCCATGCAAAGAAGAACTGAAACAGGTTTTCTGCTTCTACCAATCCTATTAATCCTGCATACATCATGATCGCAAATGGGAAAAACCCGGGTCTGCGGCCTTTTACAGCATATCCTGCGATCATGGTTAATATTCCACCCAGCAGAAAGATGCCGGCAAAGACCAGCCTGAGTGTGTCATGTTCAATGCCCGGATAAATGATATATGCATAATAGCTCATCCCGGCAATAGCAAGTGTATTTTTAATATATGAAGGCAGAAAGTCGAGGGCAAAAAGCAATAAAACAAAATATACCGGAATGAGATTTATATTATAATCCGACGGAAAGATAAGCGTAGAAAAATGGCTTACTGCCAGGATCAGCAATCCAAATACTGATATAGGTATAATTTTCCCCCAATCCAGTTGAATATAACTAGCTTCATCAAGTTCCAGCTTCATGGTATATCCAAGCCAGCGAAAAAGATAGACGCCTTCAAAAAGGGAGCCAAGTAAGATTACGCTGATCCACAGGTAATTATTAGCTGAAGCAAGGTCAAGGATAAGCTGCCATTTCCCGTAAAAGGAAGGAAAAGGAGGAAAACCGATCAAAGTAAAAATGAATACACCAAATGCCAGAAGCAACACCGGCCTTTTGCGTAAAACGGTCCAGTTTCTGACCTCCTCTTTTTCAACTAAGCCTGATAACCAGAACAGCCCTGCTTTAGCAAGAAAATGACTGATAAAAAGGCCAAAAAATACCATATGAAAATGCTCACCCAGATAATTTGAGAAACCAATTACTGACAGCAAAAGGCCAATCTGCCCTATTGATGAATACCCCAGCAGTCGGTTTGCATTTTTCTGTGAAATACCTAAAAAGTTGGAACCAAGGAATGTTACCAATCCAATTATTGATACAATATTCATCCACAGCTCTCCTCCAAAAGGCAACAGCTTGTATAAGGCAAACAAAGAGGCAGTTGCTACACCCCCTGAAATGAGAGCATTGACGCCCGGGTTTGCAACCTGATAGACATCAAGGGCCCATCCATTTGCAGGAAAGGGTTTTAGCTCAAGCAATACAGCAATCAATACCATGAATATAGCTGTGCTAAGTCCCCTTGTGAGTTCAGTATTCTTTGCAATAAAATCATCAATATTCAGGGTGCCACCCATATAATATATAAATCCAATCCCAATGAGTAAGAAAGATGATATTACCGTAACTGCAATCAGGTATTTGAATCCGGCAGAATAAGAATCAACATCCCTCTTTATGAATATCAATCCTATCAATGCAATAGAAACGATCTCCAGAAAGACAAACAGGTTAAATATATCCCTGGTCATGATGACTACATTCATCCCCATGATCAAAATCATGAAGAGCACCACGGCTTTCGTTCCCTGCACTCTCATTGTTTTATTTAAGTACATGAAGCCAAAGAATCCCAGCAAATTCACTGCCGAGGTCA
>JBDLIJ010000158.1:0-7387 GCA_039714935.1 Bacteroidota bacterium
TTCAGAGAAGGCAATCTGGGAATTATGGACTATTATAAATATAAAAACATAATGGCTGACACCCAGATGAGGGAATCCATAGCTGATTCTCCGGAAGGAAGCAGCAAGACAGGGCAAGAAGGCCCGGATACTGAAAAATAGACTTCAGGAAATAACACAATAAATATGTCCCTGTCTTAAGCAATTAAAGGCAGGGGCTTTTTTGTATAAATTTTTTATATTTTTGTGCCGCCTATTCTATTAATAGGGCATACAGATGACATTGAAAGAGAATGAAATAAAAAATATCGAGCTGCTTTACCATGAACTTACAGAAAGCTGCAAATCATTCTGTGATGAAAAGGAAATGCAGGATATTCGCAAAGCATATCAGATGGCTTTGCAGGCACACGGCAGCTCAAGGGGTAGCGGGGGTGAATTCAATATTTGCCATTCTTTAAGTGTTGCTAAAGTGTCCACAGAAGATATTGGGCTGGGGGCATGCTCCATCATTTCTGCCCTTCTTCACGATGTGGTAAACAAAACTGACATCACACTACAGCAGATAAAGGATGAATATGGAGAAACCGTTGCCAATCTTATTGAGGAATATACCAAGCTTTCCAACCTGAATACAAAAAGGATAGAAGTAAACTCAATAAAATTCAGAAACCTCTTCATGACCATCGTGGACGATATCAGGGTGATACTGCTGAAGCTTGCCCACCGCGTCTATGATATGCGTAACATCAACGAGCTGTCGAAGGAAAAACAAGAGTTGTTTGTAGCTGAAACGGAACATATATACCTCCCTATCACGCATCGGCTAGGATTATACAGGGTGAAAGGCGAACTGGAAGAACGGCTGATGCAATACCTCCACCCGGCTGTGCACAGCGAAATATCAGCTAAGATCACAGAAACAGAAACCAAACGAAAGCTGTTTGTCAGTGATTTTATTGAACCCATCCGAAGGGAGTTGCTGGTACAGGGATTTGATTGTGAGATAAAAGGAAGACCCAAGTCCATTCATTCCATATGGGAAAAGATGAAACGGCAAAACGTAAGCTTTGAAGAAGTTTATGATCTGTTTGCCATCCGTATTATCTCAGAAAGCAAGCAGAAACAGGAAAAAACCGATTGCTGGAAGATCTATTCGATTGTCACAAACATTTACACGCCTAATCCCAAAAGATTGCGTGACTGGATAAGTACTCCTAAAGCCAGTGGTTATGAATCATTGCATACAACAGTGCAGGGGCCAAACAAAAAGTGGGTTGAGGTACAGATCCGTTCACTAAGGATGGATGAGGTTGCTGAAAAAGGCCTTGCAGCACACTGGCGCTATAAAGGGTTTGACACGGGAAAGGATGCTCAGTCGTGGCTTGAGCAGGTCAGGGATATCATGGAAAATCCTGAGCAATTAAAATTTGAGCAATCTCCCAAAACGCCACTTAAAGGGAAAAGTGAAAAGATATTTGTTTTCACCCCTGATGGTGACCTGAAGGAATTGCCGCAGGGATCTACCATCCTGGATTTTGCTTATGAGATCCACACCAGGGTTGGTGACCAGTGCAATGGAGCCCGGGTTAACAATAAGATCGTTCCAATCCGTTATGAATTGAATAATGGAGATAAAGTAGAGATTATTACATCAAAGAACCAGGCTCCTAAGCTCGACTGGTTGCAGGTTGTGAAGACAACCAAAGCAAAGAACAAGATCAAACGTGCCATCAAGGAACAGAAGTTTCGTGAAGCTCAGCAAGGCAGTGAGATCCTGCGCAGGAAACTAAAGAACTGGAAGATACAGTTCAGCGATGAAGTGATTGATAAGCTGGTAAAACACTACAAGCTTTCATCATCACTCGACCTTTATAGCATGATAGCCTTTGAAAAAGCCGATCTTAACGAGATCAGGCATGTTTTGAAGGATAAGGAGGAAGTGGAAAAAGTCTCTGTCTCAGAAAAGATACCCCCGCAGGAGAAAGCCATTGAAATTCAGGATGACAATTATCTTTTGATCGATGACACACTTGATCATGTGGATTACACACTTGCTAAATGCTGTAATCCTATCGCCGGAGACAGCGTTTATGGGTTTGTTACCATTGGCAAGGGGATCAGTATACACCGGAAATCATGCGCAAATGCCAAAAGAATGCTGAACAAATATGGTTACCGGCATATTGATGTGAAGTGGAAAAGTGCAGAAAATGGAAATGCTTTCCAAACAACCATTCGCATTACGGGGGAAGATAAAATAGGCATGCTGGGAGAAATCACTGCTGTTATATCAGGAGACCTCAGGGTGAACATGCAATCAATAAAAGTCGACTCTAAAAATAATATTTTTACCGGCTATATTAAACTTACGGTGCGGGATATCAAACATCTGGATGAGCTTATTCACAAGCTTTTAAAGGTTAAAGGAGTAACGAAAGCAAGCAGGATTGACAAATAATTGAACAAATTTTAACAATATTTTAGTATCAATTGAACATTATTATAGTATCTTTGTTGTATATTCGTTCTGCCAGTAGAAACACATGTTAAATAATTAATAACAGAATAAACAGGCAGTAGAAATATTTGATAATTTGTAAAAGAAAAAGATAAAAAAATACAGGAAGAGCTTGGCTATTACCTCTTTCCTTTCTTTAATTCTCTATTGGTTTTTATTCGTGATCAAGGGTAATAGCCTTTTTTAAAAAAGACGGCAACTTCGGTTGCCGTTTTTTTTATCTTTGTTTTTCACCTGAGTAATAAACCTATGATCAGATATCTTCTTCAAAAAGGCATCATCGTGATGGCTTTCTTTGTGCTCCATACCCCCTCGGGTCTTTCAGGGCAAGAGCAAACCGCTAAATTTGATTTTCCCGATATACCTGGCTATCACACCCTGGTTTGTGATTTTCATATGCATACTGTTTTTTCCGACGGCTTGGTATGGCCAACGGTCAGGATTGAAGAAGCGATAAAAGAAGGCCTGGATGCGATATCCATCACCGAGCATATAGAGTATCAGAATTCATACCTGGCCGGTGATCATAACCAGTCGTTCAATATCGCAAAGAAACGTGCCGACAAGAAAGGCCTGATATTGATAAAAGGTGCCGAAATTACAAGGAGCATGCCTCCGGGGCATTTCAATGCTATCTTCCTCGAAGACGCCAATACACTGGATGTTGAAAGCTGGCAGGATGCGCTTCGGATAGCGAATGAACAGGGAGCATTTGTCTTCTGGAACCACCCAGGCTGGAGGCAGCCTGACGAGATCCCGATATGGTATGAGGAGCATTCATGGCTGTTATCAAAAGGCTGGATACAGGGCATAGAGATCGTTAATGAGACCAGTTATTACCCCCTGGCACATCAATGGGCCCTGGATTCAAACCTATGTATGCTTGGCAACTCCGATGTCCATGATGCACTTTACATGTTCTTCGATCCCTGTAATGGTGAGCATCGACCGGTAACACTGGTATTTGCAAAAGAAAGAACGGCGGAAGGGATCAGGGAGGCTTTGGATAATAAACGTACTGCGATCTATTTTAAAAACAGCCTTTATGGAAATGAAGAATTCCTAAAACCACTGTTTCTGGCATCAGTAACAGAGTTAGTCGGGGTGACAACAGGAGCACATGCAGACCCCGTTTATTGTTTGCAGAATAATAGCTCTATGACTTTTGAATTGGCACATGCTGATAATAAAGGGATTGAATCAGAACCCTTTCTTCTAAGCCCCTCAGAAATTATTGAGAGTAATAGCGGTTTCCTGAATACTTATGCGAAAGTTATTATTAAGAATGTCTGGATCGCTCCTGGTAAAAATATAGAAATTGCCCGTTAATTGATACAATTGCTTTAAAACATTTCCATTATAGCGTGGACAATAAAAAAGATATTATTTAATTATCTTTACATAACCTAGTTATCAGCCTAGTTTTGATGCCTTGAAAATGATCACCAACATACGCAAAACAACAGGAAAGCTACTCCTGAAGCGTGAATACGCTAATTCCTTCAGGGAGAAACAAATCTGTAACATATTGAATGCAGGCAGCATTGGCATTGTGTATTTCCTGCCTGATGAGGAAACGTACAGAAAAGTAAGCGGGTATGTAAAAAAACTGCAGGACTCAGGGAAAAATGTAAAAGCACTCGGCTATGTTGAGAATAAGCACCTGACGGGACAGTTTCTGCCGAAATTATCGTATGATTTTCTTTATCCTACAGGCATAAGCTGGAATTATAAGCCTAACACAACTGCAGCCAGGGACTTTATAGACACTGAATTTGATATCCTGATCGACCTCAGCACCGAAAGTTTATTACCACTGCTCTATATCACAGCCCTCAGTAAGGCAAAGTTTAAAGCTGGATTGCAAAATGATGAACGCGCCGGCTACCTTGACCTCATGATCAGTTTGCAGAAAGATGAAGGGCTTGATGAGTTGATCGTACAGATCCATCACTATTTATCTATCCTAAATAAAGACAAATGAAAACTGATATCTTTAAAGGAACCGGAGTTGCGCTGGTCACGCCATTCCATAATTATGGCACCATTGATTTTACTTCACTGGGCAAGCTTACAAAGCATGTGATCAAAGGTGGTGTCGACTTTATTGTTGCACTGGGCACTACAAGCGAAGCGCCTGTGCTTTCTGCAGACGAAAAAATTGCTGTTCTGAACCATATCCTGGAAATTACCAATGGAAAGGTACCTGTGGTGGCCGGCATAGGAGGAAATAATACCCAGGGGATTGTTGACATCATTAAATCGAATAATTTAGATGGTATTTCAGCTATCCTGACGGTGGCTCCCTACTACAATAAACCCAATCAGAAGGGCTTGTATCATCATTTTAAGTCTATTGCCACTGCCAGCACGGTGCCTTTAATCCTGTACAATGTGCCTGGCAGGACCAGTTCAAATATGAGTGCTGAGACCACGCTCAGGCTGGCAGGTGAATTTGATAATATTATCGCCATTAAGGAAGCCTCAGGCAATATGGGCCAGATCATGGAGATCATCAACAATAAGCCGGATAACTTCCTGGTCTTGTCGGGGGATGATGCTCTGACATATCCAATGATGACACTGGGTGCTGAAGGAGTGATCTCGGTAGTGGCCAATGCATTTCCCTCAGATTTTTCAGAGATGGTCAAACTTTGCCTGGAAGGAAAATTTGCAGATGCTCAAAAGATACATTATGCATTGCTGGGAATAGTTAATACGCTATTCGAGGATGGCAACCCGGCAGGGATCAAGGCGGCCCTGGATATCATGGGACTATCAGGCAATAACCTGAGACTGCCCCTGGTTAAAGTCAACAAGGCAACCTATAATAAACTTTCTGCTCTTATTGAAAAGTACTGATGCAATTGGTTCACGTCACACAACAAGATTATTATTAATTTTGCACAAAAAAATAAATAAATACTATGGTGCTTAGAAATTTAATTACTCTTTTATCCTTTTTATTGATTCCCTTCCTGCTCTGTGCTCAGAGCGTTGAAGATATTTTTGGGGAGCGCGATGAAATATATTTCTCTTTCGATATTCAGGACAAGGAGACAATGAATAATATTTCAAGGTTCATCTCTATTGACAGGGTCAGTGATGAAATGCTGGCGTATGCTTATGCAAATAAAAAGGGCTTTGCGGATTTTATGGATCAGGGGATCGTTTATTCGGTTTTACAGCACCCCGGAACCCTACACAGGCCCAAAATGCTTGGCAATATTGATGTCAGAAATATTCAATCCTGGGATTTTTATCCTACATATTCCGGCTATGTGGACATGATGTATCAGTTTGAGGCTTTATTCCCTGATATCTGTGATGTATTTAGCATAGGAACAACCAATAATGGAATGGAGCTTCTTGTTGCAAGGATCTCTGACAATGTAGGACAGGAAGAAGGTGAACCGGAGTTTTTTTATACTTCAAGCATGCATGGGGATGAAACAACAGGATATCCGCTTATGCTTCGCCTGATCGACCACCTGCTCAATGGCTATGGGAATAACGACAGGCTAACGCATATGGTGGATGAGATTGACATATATATTAATCCCCTTGCAAACCCGGACGGATCATTTTATGCCAACAACGACAGCATTTATGGTGCCATTCGTTTTAATGCTATGTGGGTTGATCTGAACCGCAATTTTCCGGATCCTGAAGACGGACCGCACCCGGATGGAAATCCCTGGCAGACTGAGACAATTCACTTCATGAACTTTGCTGAAGAACACAATTTTGTGAATTCTGCTAATTTGCACGGTGGCACCGAAGTATGTAATTATCCATGGGATACCTGGCCTCACCTGTCTGCCGATGATGATTGGTGGGTATATGTTTGCAGGGAATATGCCGACACAGTACATGTACATGCACCATGGCACTACATGAATCAATATAATAATGGTATTACTAACGGATACCAGTGGTACACCATCGCAGGCGGGAGACAGGACTATATGAATTATTTTCATCAATGCAGGGAGTTTACCCTGGAGATCTCAGACGTTAAACTTTTACCTGAAAACGAGCTTCCGGCACATTGGGATTACAATTACAGGTCGTTGTTGAATTATCTGGAGCAATCATTATTTGGCATAAGAGGTAAAATTACGGACTCATCGACAGGTAACGCCCTGAAAGCAGAAGTCTATGTGCTCGATCATGAGCTTGACAGCTCATGGGTATATTCAGATCTTCCGGCAGGAAATTACCACAGGTTGCTAGATCAGGGAATATATGATATACAGTACAGCAAGAATGGTTATTATACGCAAACATTTACCAGTGTCGGAGTGACCAATAGAATGCCAACTGTTATCGATGTTGAACTGGTAAATACAGTTGCATCGATAGAGGAAAAAGAAGAAAGCACTTTTACCATATACCCCAATCCTGTCACCTCGAATTTTGCTAAAGTAAAAAGTACGGTGAAGCTTACCGCTCTTAGTATTTACGATCTGAATGGAAGAATGATCAGCAGGCAGGAGGGAGAAGGTCTGAATATTAATTTTCTTGATGTCAGCACATTGAGGCCAGGTACTTATATCTTACGCATAGATCACGAGACAGGATTCTCTCAAAAGAAATTTGTTAAGAAATAAATAGCTCTTCCTTACTTATTGATCAGCCAAGCGGAATTCCAAGTCCCAGGATAAGCCTGTACAGCACCAGAAACAAGATGGCGAAGAAAACAGTCCTGAATTTCAGCCTGATTCTTATTTCTTCCTCTTCAAAATACATGGAATGATGGAAGCGATAGCCCAATGCAATGGGTATGATGGTTAGTGACAGGCTCAATGACACGGTCATGTCATATACCGGCATTTCAGGAAAATATACTGTAGCAATTAATATGTTTCCGAGTAAAAATGGTAC
>JBDLIJ010000159.1:0-7381 GCA_039714935.1 Bacteroidota bacterium
CTCCCCCATTCCGATAGCTCATTGATATCAATCAGCATTACTTTGATCACCACCTTTTCCATACCAAGCTGCATCAATATTGCCGAGACTTCATCCTGAAGGGCAGGAATCACTGCTTCCCTCCTATTGTGCAGATCATCAGATATCGAAGTAAGCTTGCGGTACTTTGCCTCCACATCCTTTTTCAATTGCAGGATCTCATCATCGATATTTTCTATCAGCCCAAGCTTTTCCTGCAATTCAACTTTCAGCCTGAGCAGCGCTGTGATGTCTTTCACATTGTGCTTTTGCAATAAGCTATAGATGAGATCAATCCTTTCGCTGACTTCCTCATGTCGTACAGGATTAAAACTGATGTCCTCTTCCAATCGTGAAAGTGCATTGCCGATATCTTTTAATTCAATCTCTGAACTTACAAGGCGCTCTTTCAGTTCTTTAATTTCTTTATGGTAGTCTGAAACCTTCCCGCATACGCTAATAAGGCCTGAGAGGCGTTCCAGCAGGCTGTCTTCAGAAAGATGAAGCATTTGTACTGCATGGTACAGGCTTCCTTTGATCTCCTCGGCATTGGCTAAAACTTCCTGTTCCTCTTCAAGTCCTTGCAATTCGCCATCCTGCAAACCCGCCTTTTCAATTTCTTCATACTGAAAGCGAATGAACTCTTCCTCTGCCCTGATTTTCCTTTCATGTGCTATCTTGTCTTGTAACTGATCCCGCTGTTGAATGTATGCATCGTATTCTTCTCTGTATTCTGCAAGCATATCCTTGTTATCAGCATAATTATCAAGCACAGCCAGCTGAAAGTCCGATTCATTTAGCAAGAGTGTTTCGTGCTGAGAATGGATGTCTACAAGTTTTTCGCCCAGCTCTTTCATCAGTGGCAACCTCACAGGTGTGTCGTTGATGAAAGCCCTGGATTTTCCGTTATGGTTGATCTCACGCCGCAGCACAAGCTGATGTTCGATATCGAGGTCATGCTGTTCGAAAAATGGGATCAGGGCATTCTTGTCGGCATTAAAAGTACCTTCAATGATGCACTTTCCTGTTTTGTTTAGCAGCACATCGGTATCTGCTCTTTTTCCCAGAACAAGAGACAATGCACCAACAAGGATAGATTTTCCAGCTCCCGTTTCACCTGTTATGGCGGAGAAACCGGGCTTAAACTCCATATCCAGCTCGTTGATCAGGATATAATTTTTTATTGAAAGATGAGTTAACATGAAATTGCTTCGCTCACAAATATAACCAAATTAAGAAATCTGGCAAGCCTGTACCCTGCACCTACTCTAATTCATAATCTCATCATATTTCGATGAATTGGCAGGATCAAGTTTCTTTAAAATATTCATTGCCCGGGTCTTCTCACTGGGTGTTGCCTCTGAAAATACATTGATAAATTCATCTGATTTGGCATCAGTGATGACTTGCAGGATAAATAGATTTGGGTAGCTATCTTTTACTTCAGCGAGGTAGCCAAGGCTTTTCAGGATTGCTGTACGCCCTTTTACATTGTCGTCATACATCACATCCAGCCCCAGTCTGTGATATTCATACATGAACCTGCGTACTTTCGAATGGGTGGGGTTTAAGAGGTTTTTAATAAGCCAGAACCTGTTTTTATCACCATCAAATGATTTCCATCCAACATAAGCAGAGCTTTGTGCGGCATTCGCAATATTCTCTGCCTTATCATAATATATATCCCCTCCCTTAAGCGTAAAGGAATCAAAATCAAGCCCTAAAAAAATATATGCATAAAAAGCCAGTACAGATGTCAGATTGCTTGTATGTGAATTTTCAATAAACTCAAGTGGCTGATATTCAACATATGTAAACCTGAAGTCCTTGTCGACAAAATTTAGTGTAGTTGAATTATAGGTTGAATTAAAGATAGGTCTTTTCAGTGCCATATTTAACTCTGCTGCAAACTCATCTGTTGATATCCTTCGAGAGATATTGATCAATATTGTACATTCTATTCGCTCTTCTACAGAAAAATTATAGTCAGTCCATTTCCGGTTATTCATAAATTCGAATATCGCTGATCTGAGTGTTTCAAACACTTTCCTTTCAGTTCCCTGTATCTGTTGTGTGTTGATTTGCACATTACAATACAGCTCCTGGTTGTAGGCTTGAGCAGTGAAGATGAGGCCCAGAATGAATATGGTGAATTTCTTATACATGGCAAATAGTATTAGCCTGACATATTAATTTGTTAACTCTCTGATTTTGTCAACAATATCCATTGCTACATCATGTTTTAGTTTAAGTTCGTATTCGATCTTTTCCTTTTGCTTTGTGATCAGGGTAACCTTATTGGTTTCTACACCGAATGCGGCTCCTTCATCCCTGGGGGAGTTGAGCACGATAAGGTCAAGATTTTTCCTTTCAAGCTTAGCTTCAGCATTGGCGATTGGGTTTTCAGTTTCGAGGGCAAAACCTGTAAGGAATTGGTCTTCCCTTTTTTTCTGTCCCATTTCAGCCAGAATATCGATGGTTGGCCTGAGTTTAACCGTCATTTCTTTTCCTGACTTTTTTATTTTTTCATCTGCAGGATGCTCCGGTGTATAATCTGCCACGGCCGCCGACATCACAATGATATCCGCATCTTCAAAGTTCTCTATGCATGCGGCATGCATCTCTTCTGCTGTTACGACATCAATTCTATTGATGCTTTCATCAATGATTTTTAAAGATGAAGGACCGGTGATCAGCGTTACTTCTCCTCCCCTCTCAGCAAATACCTCTGCGATGGCGAATCCCATAAGCCCGGAAGAGTGGTTTCCTATGAACCTCACAGGATCAATAGCCTCATGTGTAGGACCGGCAGTGATCATGATCTTTTTCCCGGCAAATTCCCATTCTGCAATAAAGAAGTCCTTGATTTCCTGTACGATGTTTTCAGGTTCTTCCATCCTGCCGGCGCCACACAGGCCACTGGCAAGCTCTCCTTCAGTTGGGGCGATCAGATGATTCCCGTATTCAAGCAGTTTCTTGATATTGTTGACTGTAGTAGGATGCTTATACATGTCAAGATCCATTGCAGGAGCAAAGAATACCGGGCATTTAGCTGACAGATAGGTAGTCAGTAATAAGTTGTCGGCAATACCACTGGCCATTTTAGCAAGGGTGTTGGCGCTAAGAGGTGCTATCAGCATCATATCTGCCCATAATCCTAACTCTACATGGCTGTTCCATTCGCCATTCTCTTTATTGAATGCTTCGGTAAGTACGGGGTGACCTGAAAGAGTAGAAAGTGTAAGTGGTGTTACAAAATCCCTCGAAGACGGTGTCATAACCAGCTGTACGATGGCCCCTTCTTTTATCAGTAAACGTACCAGGGCAGGTATTTTGTAAGCAGCGATGCTACCGCTGATGCCAAGAATAATCTTTTTATCTTTAAGCATCCTGTGCCTCCTGACGGATTAGGAAGGTTTATTTTCTTCTTCCAGTTCAGCGTGCGGATCCCTGAAATAGATCTGCTCACCTAAAAATTCATGTATGGAGATCAAAGTTGGCTTCGGAAGATGCTCATAGAATTTAGCAATCTCAATTTGCTCCCTGTTTTCAAAAATCTCTTCCAGGTTGTCGGTTGTAGTTGCAAATTCAGCAATTTTCCTGTTCAGTTCCTCTTTCATCTCAAGACCAATCTGATTAGCCCTTTTTGATAAAACAGACACTGACTTATAAATATTGCCCGTTTGTTCGTAAAACCTGTGCTTGTCCCTTGTTACTGCTGTTGTTTCTGTCTTTACCTTTTTATAGTCCATGATAATTTGTTTTCAACTTAATTTGAGAGTTTGTTCATGGCATTTTTATGCATTGAATTTAACTCACGCTCGTATTTGGTATCAGGAAAAAGATACATAATGTCATTATATATCTCTATTGCCTGCTGGTATCTCTCATCCTTTTTTGAATCTACACTGTGAATAGCGTAGTAATAATATGATTTCATGATGAAATACATGATTTCTTCCCTGTTCCCTGTGTCAGGAAAATCTTCCATGACATTCTCAAGCGAAGTGATCGCTGCCTTATAACGTCTTGTTTTGTAATATTGTATGCCTATTTCAATGGCCTTGCGTTCCAGTTTACCCCTGAGTTCATCAATAATAAGATTGCAACTTGCCAGGCTATCGCTTGCAGGATATAGATTAATAAACAGCTGCATTTCCTTGATCGCCTCATGCGTATTCGTTTGGTCGAGGCTGTATCGTGGTGAATCAAGGTAGTAACAATAGGCGTTCATATACAAGCACTCTTCGGCTTTAGTATTGGAAGGATAGTTTTGTGCAAAGCGCTTAAAATAGTACGAGGCCATGAGGTAGTCCCCCTGCTCATAATAGCAGTAAGCGTAATAATAATTTATGCTTTCCAGGCGCTCTGTTCCACGATAAACAGCTATTAATTGATCAAATAGTTGAATTGCACGGTAGTAATCTCCCTTTTCAAACAGGTCAACTGCTGTTTCATATTTCAATTCATTGTCACTGCTTTTCAGTATTCTGGAATGCTTAGAACATGACACTGAGAGAATTATGCTGACTAACATCAAGCCGAAAAACCACCTTTTTAACATGCCGCAAAAGTAAGCTATTTATATGAAATATAAAAACGTAAGGCTTCACGGATTATTATAATTATTGATTACAGGTTATGGATTATGGATTAGGTGCTGAGGGTGAAAAAGGACTTAGGAGCAACATATTGGTAAAAATGATGAAGCAAATGCAAAAATAAGTTCCGCAGGAACGAAATATCAAGTTTCAAAATCATCAGCCGTAGAGGGTTAATAATCAGCCTCCAATATCCTTAGCTTGACGGCTATGCGTGTAGGGAACTCCCCTGACGACTAAACAAACAGACACCTGAACGACTAAACAAATAAGCTCCTGAACGACTAAACGCCTAAACACCTAAACAAATAAACAATTATATGCCAGAAATTAATATTTTTGCATTGGCTAAATTTTTAATCATTAAAACCAAAATAGCGTGGATATTTTTAAGAAAGTGTTAAACAAACCAGGTCCATTAGGGAAATACCGTGAAAGGGCTGACGGATATTATATGTTTCCGAAATTAGAAGGTGAACTGTCAAACAAGATGATGTTCATGGGCAAGGAAAAGCTGGTATGGAGCCTGAACAATTACCTTGGTCTTGGTAACCACCCTGAAGTGCGCAAGGCTGATGCTGAGGCTGCAGCAAGTTGGGGAATGGCCTATCCTATGGGGGCCAGGATGATGTCGGGCCATACGAAATACCACGAGCAATTAGAACAAGGCCTGGCTGATTTTGTGGGAAGAGAAGCTGCATATCTGCTTAATTATGGTTATCAGGGGATGCTTTCCACCATCGAAGCCATGGTTGACAGAAATGATGTGATCGTTTATGATTCTGAAGCTCACGCCTGTATCATTGATGGCATGCGACTGCATTTCGGAAAACGTTTTGTGTACCCGCACAATGACATGGAAAACCTGGAAAAGGAGTTGCAACGAGCAACAAAGATCACCGACAAGACAGGAGGTGGTATCCTTGTCATTACCGAAGGCGTTTACGGTATGTCTGGCGATCTTGGAAACCTTAAAGATATCAGTGCACTGAAAGAGAAGTATGAATTCAGGTTGCTGGTTGATGATGCGCATGGTTTTGGTACCATGGGAGCCAGCGGCGCCGGTACGGATGAATACCTTGGTGTACAGGAGCATGTCGACATATATTTCGGGACTTTTGCCAAAGCAATGGCAGGCATAGGTGGTTTTGTGGCCAGCAGTAAAGATATTATCGATTATCTGAGATACAATCTGCGGTCACAGATCTTTGCAAAATCACTCCCTATGCCTATGGTGATCGGTGCCTTGAAAAGACTGGACATGATCAGAAGCAGTACTGAGCATAAAGATAAACTCTGGATAATCGTAAATGCACTGCAGTCTGGCTTGAAGGGAAAAGGGTTCAACCTTGGAAAAACAGAATCACCGGTAACGCCTGTGATGCTGAGTGGCGGGGTTACTGAAGCCACAATGATCACACATGATTTGAGAGAAAATTATAACATCTTCTGCTCAATAGTAGGGTATCCTGTTGTCCCAAAAGGCGTTTTACTGTTAAGACTTATCCCAACCGCCATTCATACACTTGAAGATGTGGAATATACTGTAAAGGCTTTTAGTGAAGTAAAAGAAAAGCTGGAAAAAGGCCTTTATAATGTTGATGACGAAGGCGTTATTACGGAATGATATACGGCTGATCCTTTAAGCCTGAATGTATAAATCATTTGCTATTAAGCTGTTTAACTTTCATGCCAGCAGGAAGAAAGAAATATTCTTTTTATTATCGTATCTATCGAAGATTGAGATACCTGCGCTATGTAAAAAAACTCCGAAAGCTTGAGAAACAACAAATAGATTCTGCTGACAAGGCTGAAGAAATGGAGCGTAACCGCATCATCAGGGAGCAGCGAAAAGCCAATAGATCATCGGAAAAGGAAAAACGATCAGGGGAAAGGCAGCGGAGATTCCGGAATCGCAGAAGAAGAAGGCTGTTCAGGCTCTATGCCAGGTCATGCAGGAATAATACCATCAAAACAATACGTGTATTCAATCCTTTAAACCTTCCCCTTTTATTCACCTATATAAGGGAGAACAGGGCAGAAACAAGGGCTTTTGTAATTATCAGCCTTCATTCAACACTTCTGTTCACAGCAGCATATTTTATGATCTTCCTGATTGTGCTTCTTACTTCTGCCATATCAGGATTATTTTTCGAATATAAATCGATCATCTATCATTATGAGATACTCTGGCTGGTTAAGCCCTCACAATGGTTTGGCGATTCGGTTAAGATGATATACTCTTCAGGTCCTTTGCTTGCCGGCATCCTGGCTGTCTTCCTTGCTATTATTTTTTCATATGTACGTACGGATAAAGGACTTGCAAAATTATTTATCCTTTGGAGTTTCCTCCATGGCTTTAATGCTTTTTTCGGATCCCTCCTCATTGGGAGCTTATTTGGGAGAGGTTTTGGCCATGCTATTATCTGGTCGTATATATCAGATTCCGAAAAAGTTATTTATTCCATTGTCGCCCTTACAGCCCTGTTTCTTATCGGTGTTTTTACGACAAAGTCCTTCCTGATCTCTGCCAACAGCTATTATCCTATGCTCGACAGCCGAAGGTACCGATCCTTTATCTGGGCACAGTTGATCGTACCATTTTTACTCGGAAACATATTAATTGCTACAGTATATTTTCCTGAAATGCCGGTATATGACATGACCGTGTCATTGAGCCTGTCACTAACCATTATACCCATCGCACTGGGCTATCGCTTCCATCATTCCATGTATTTTGAAGAGGAAGAAATAAGAATCAG
>JBDLIJ010000160.1:0-7343 GCA_039714935.1 Bacteroidota bacterium
TTGGCGGTGTTTATATGAAAATGAACCATCCACCTTCATCTAAAAAATGAATGCTTGTAAAACCTTATAAAATATATAACTTTATGAGGTTTTGATACTACTCCATATGTGTATTTTATTTTCGAATTATTAGGAGAAATTTCTTTTTTTGACACAGACAAACAAATAAAATCTTTTCAGTCTATCATAATTAGACTGAAGATCATAAACCGTCTCACCGATCTTCTCTTCTGTCCAGTCACCAAACTTATAATCAGTGTTAGTGGCATTGTTATTTAAGGAATTATCCACCGAAGCGATGGGCAGCTTCTCCTGAGCAAGATTTTTCATTTTCTCAGGGATAACTGCCTGCCTTTGTGAGAAGGCAAAAATCCCAAACATCAAAAAAGTTAATAAGAGTGTAAGTTTTTTCATGGCAAATAATATTTAGTGAATCTTTAATGAATATGTAAAGGTTAAAAATAAATCAACAAATAGGAAACCCCAACATACCATCATTTAACGGCTGACAGCAGACAGTTAACGGTTTACCTGAATCAGTTAACGGATGGTTAAAAAAAACCGGGCTTGCAATTCATGGTAGAAATCACGACATTTACATCATCAGATTATATTCATCAATCCACCAATAAAAACTAAACCATGGACCGCAAAAATCTCTTTTTCCTTGCCTTGATTGCATTCGTTTTTTCATCATGCGATGAGTCTTGCATGCAGCAAGGTGATGACCAACAAAACATTATTGGCAGACCTGCGCTGGAACTCAGCAGCGACCATCAAACTCCAGAAGTACTGTGGGCCTACGGCAGGCTCAGTGACGTACAGTTGTCGCCTGACGGAGACAAGCTTCTTTATGGAGTATCCTATTATTCTGTTGATAAAAACAAAGGCAACCGCGAGCTTTATCTCATGAACCCTGACGGCACAGATATGAAGCAGCTGACTAAAACTCCCAAAAGCGAGTTTAATGCATGCTGGCGGCCTGATGGTAAAAAGATCGGATTTTTATCTTCATCCTCCGGCAGCGTCCAGTTGTGGGAGATCGACCCTGACGGAAGCAAGCTGAAACAAATTTCAGATATCGAGGGTGGCATCGGCGGTTTCAGCTACGCACCCGACATGTCGAAAATATTATTTATTAAAGAGGTTGAAATAGATAACCCTCTTGCCGGGCTATACGAAGGATTACCAAAATCCAGTGGCAGAATCAATACAGACCTGATGTACCGGCACTGGGATCACTGGGTTGACAGCTACAGCCATATTTTTATTGCTGATTATGGTGAAGGAAAGATAAGCAGTGGGGAAGATATCATGGAAGGAGAATCATGGGGTTCACCCCTGAGTCCTTTTGGTGGCATGGAACAGATCAGCTGGAGCCCCGACAGCAAGAGCATAGCATATACCTGCAAGAAAAAAACCGGCAAGGAGTATTCAGTCTCCACCAATTCAGACATTTATCTTTATGAGCTTGAAACCGGAAACACCACGAATCTTTCGGAGGGCATGATGGGCTTCGACATGGCACCCGTATTTTCTCCTGACGGCAGCAGGATGGCATGGGAAAGCATGGAGCGTGACGGCTATGAGTCGGACAAGGTGAGGTTGATCATTTATGAAACATCATCGGGAGAAGCGAAAAACTATTCCGCAGACTTCGACCAGAATGCAACTTCTTACGCCTGGAAAGGCAATGAGGAAGTATATTTTATCAGTGCCCACCTGGGTTCTTATGAAATTTTTGCATTAACATTAGCAGACGGGGCTTTCAGGCAGATCACTGAAGGAGTTCATAATTACCGTTCCATAGCCCTGGCCGGAGATAAGCTGATCACCACGCGCCAATCCATGTCGATGCCAACAGAAATATTTGCTGTGGATATGGAGTCGGGTGAAAGTGAACAGATGTCATTCACCAACAAGGAATTGCTTGAGCAGATCACCATGGGGGAAGTGGAAAAACGCTGGATCAAGACTACCGACAACAAGGATATGCTCACCTGGGTGATCTACCCTCCGCATTTTGATCCTGACAAGAAATATCCCACCCTGCTTTATTGCCAGGGAGGGCCGCAAAGTATGGTAAGCCAGTTTTGGTCGTACAGATGGAACTTCCAGATGATGGCAGCGAACGGATATATTATTGTGGCACCGAATCGCCGTGGTGTTCCGGGCTTTGGACAGGAGTGGAACGAGCAGATCAGTGGTGATTATGGCGGACAGAACATGAAGGATTACCTTGTCGCCATTGATGAAGTGGCACAAGAACCTTTTGTCGACAATGAAAGGCTGGGTGCTATAGGTGCCAGCTATGGAGGCTTCTCCGTCTTCTGGCTGGCTGGCAATCATGATAAACGCTTTAAGGCATTCATAGCCCACGACGGCATGTTCAACTTCGAGGCCCAATATCTGGAAACAGAAGAGATGTGGTTTGTTGACTGGGATCTTGGAGGTGCTTTCTGGGAAAAGGATAATGCTGTCGCCATGAATTCATTTGCTAATTCACCCCATAAATTTATCGATAAATGGGATACCCCCATCCTGATCATCCATGGTGAGCTTGACTACAGGATCGCATATACGCAGGGCATGAGTGCCTTCAACGCAGCAGTGTTGCGAGAGGTCCCGGCTGAATTTTTGTTCTTCCCGGATGAAAACCATTGGGTGCTCAGCCCGCAAAACGGAATACTCTGGCAAAGGACATTTTACCATTGGCTGGACAGGTGGCTAAAATAGAAAATGAACAAATTTTTAAAACAGCTGTTTACATATTTTACTATACCCTTCTACATGATGAGTTTGATGATTAATAAGCTCAAAAAAATTATTAACCAAAAATCAAATTTCTATGTTATTATTTAATGTGAATTGGGACCAGATCTCGGATTTCGTATATTCGTACGGCCCAAAGGTTATTGGAGCTATTGTAGTCCTCATTATCGGCCTCTGGGTGATCAAACTGATCACTGGCGGTTTTGTCAGGATGATGAAAAAAAAGGACACTGACCCATCGCTCCGGGGATTTCTGAAGAGCATCGTTTCAGTGCTGTTAAAGATCATGCTCTTCATTAGTGTGATGGGTATGGTAGGCGTTGAAGCTACCTCATTCATAGCCATTCTGGGTGCTGCCGGCCTGGCTGTTGGCCTGGCACTTCAGGGGACTTTGCAAAACTTTGCCGGAGGGGTTATCATCCTGCTGTTCAAACCATATAAAAGCGGTGATTTCATTGATGGAGCCGGACATATGGGAACAGTGAAGGAAATTAAGATCTTTACCACCATCCTTAACACCCCTGACAATAAGACCATTATTATTCCAAATGCCCAATTGTCGAATTCTTCTCTGACTAACTTCTCCACCTTGCCGGAGCGCAGGGTAGACTTCACTTTTGGCATCGGCTATGGTGATGACTTTGATAAGGCAAAAAGTGTGTTGCTCGCCCTGATCAATGCCGATGAGCGGATATTGAAAGATCCAGAACCTTTCATCGCCCTCTCAGAACTTGCCGACAGCTCAGTAAACATTGTGGTAAGGGTTTGGGCTAAAGGTGCTGATTACTGGGGCATATTCTTCGACATGAATGAAAAAGTATACAAGACATTTTCACAGGAAGGCCTTAACATTCCGTTTCCGCAGATGGATGTGCACCTTGTTAAAGAATAGTTTTGAGGGTTGAACTTTGAGTTATATTCGATACTCGATATTCGATACTTGATACTTGATATTCTACATTTTACAGCTACTCATATTCCAATAATCCGGTATAGGGATCACCTTTGATCCCGAGCATATCAGCAAAGGCTTCTTCGGTGGAGGTCGCTAGCGGGGATGTCAATACCAATTGGGAAAGTGCCCGCCAATAAGGGATCAAACTCATTAAGAATATCTAACACCATACATGAGCTGATGGCTGCATAAACACTTTTTTGGATTAGCGTTCCCTGATTGAGATATGATATATTACGCCAGTCTTTCATCATTAAACTGATTGATCAAATATATTAAAGTTTCCTCATTAATTGTCAGGCAATGAGCAATTGACGGTATAATAATGACGCTTAATTTGATGAACTAACCCAGCACCCAGAGCCCAAAACCCAACACTTAAAAAGTAATTTGTTATAGCCATGGCAATTGTATACATTAGCAGAATAAAAAAGCAAGATGAGTAGAAGCAACAAACAAATCAGAACTTATGCAAGGCTGAGCGGGATAGCAGGCATCCTCATATTCCTTATATCCCTCTTTGTTATTATCTTTCCTACATTACTGGCTTCAGAAGATAACCCAAAGCTGACTTCTGATGCCGGACTGCTGGGTTTTCTTGCGCTGGGATACCTGTTTGCCTGGCATCGTGAAAATGAGGGCGGTATCATGCTGATGTTCATTTCAGTAGTGGCCGGATTATCTTACTTTTATAATCCAAGTGCTATGCATACCTGGATCGTTATGGCCACCTGCATCCCGTTGTTTCTGAGTGGGTTCTTATTTTTTCTGTACCATCGCTTAAAGCCGAAAGAACTGGATCAGTCAGAATGATTTCAGGGTATTCAATGTATTTACGATATTCGATTATTTTGGATTTGAAATTTTGTGGTTTACAGCTTTATTGATGGGGGTCCCTCGTCGCACCGAGTACTCGGCGCTCCTCAGGATGACCGGTAGAAGAAAACAACTTCATTTGTTAATGAGGCAGGTTGTTTTTACAGGCTTTTCAGTTTTTCATTCAGGAAGATTAAATATGGATTAGCAGATTTTATCAATGCATCTTTTTTATCTCTTCGCCAGCCTTTGATTTTCTTTTCTCTTTTTATTGCAAGATTAATACTTCCGAATTCTTCAAAATATATCAGATAATGACAATTATATTTCTTCGTAAAACCGTAATCTAAACCATTTTCATGTTCGTAAACCCTTCTCTTTAAATTATTTGTAACGCCTATATAAAGTACATTCTTATGCTTATTCATCATCATATAAACGAAATATTTTTGATTTGGCCTCATAATTGATAAGGTCAATTTCCTCTACCGGTCATCCTGAGGAAACCCGCTATAGGCGGGTTAACGAAGGACCTCCAAGCTATTCGCTCTCGGTAAGTATAATCTTACCCTTATCTATTAATACCAAAAACATTAGAATGTCCCCAAATATTTTCACTTTTTTTTAAAAAAATATAAATACAAGTTGACAATTGACAAAAAAAAGAGGCTGCCCTTTTGAGACAGCCTCTTTCAACTATTTAATTTTAATTTCTAACGGAAGTATTCTATTCTCCAATTTTCGCAAGACGCAGATTCGTGCCTTCCACAATCACTGTTTCATTTGCATTGTCTGTTTTCATTCTTACTTCCACACTTTCTCCGTTTCCAAGCTCAATAAGTGCACTTGCTGACAGAGTAGCATACTCACCACCTGTTTGAAAATAATGTTTCACAAAAGCACCAGGGATAAACTCAGAATCAAGAGGATTAGTTCTATTCACATAAAGATGAGCCCTAAAAGGAATCCCAGAAGAACTTGATTTGACAACCATGGATACCTGAACAGTAAAATGTGCAACCACACCATTGTTGATTAATTTATCTCCTTCGGATCCAGGTGTTGTTCCTGTGGGATCCAAATTTTCATCAAATTGATCACTCGTCGTTGTATAAATTGGATTTGCTGATGACCATCCTGTCCAATCTGTATTGTTAAGAGAATACGTTGTTCCGGCTCCGTCTGGATCGCTCTCAATAATTATTCCATAGTTCGTAACGTTGTTAGAGAATACACTTCCTGCTCTTGAATAAATTATCCACTTACCAAGGCTGGCATCATAATACCATAAACCGCTAGGGATAGTGGGAGCTGAGGTATTCGAACCATCATAATATATTACAAGGCCGTCAGCAGGTGTTACCTCCATATTTACAGCAACAACATTTTCACCATCTAAACCAAGTTCAATTTGTGGTGGCATAAAACCCTTGGTGGCACTCTCTAATTCGAGAAGAGCACTTGGGTGAGGTTCACCTGGTTCACCATCAGTGATCAGGGCCTGTGAGAAGATCATTGTGGTGCTGAACACCATGATCATTGCTAAACTTAATTTTAATATTGTTTTCATAACTCTATAATGTTTAATGTTCAATGTTTAATGTTTGATTATATGTACACTGCAAGCGACCATTTGTTTACAATAACACATAATATCGATTTTTATGGTTGTACTCCAACATACAACGGGTATTAAGATTAAATAAAACTGCTGTGATAAGATCTTAATCGGGGGGTGGTGTGGGTGGGCATAGAAATGCAGATTCGCAATTCTGAATATTATGATATAGAATTTGGGTGCTATAAAGATATTGGTTATGCCCTGACAGAAGGTTAACGAAAGCCTGTGTGCTGAAATCGCGGTCATGCTGCGGTGCCTGATTGGCAAGAGGTTGCAAAGCCTGACCAATGATACGTCCTGTACCATTGAATGCTATCTCACCGGAGCCTTCCGTACTGATCTTCACAAACGAATGATTCAACACCAGGTTGAAGTCATTGAGATATAGGTAACCTTCCTCAACCGAAAGTTCTTGCGATATGCCTAGCTGGCTGAGTAGTTCTATGCCACCTGTATTCCTGATCACCAGATTGGAAATGGTGTTTCCATGGGCGTCAAGACTGAGTTTCTCATCACCATTTAATATTAATGATCCCTTGCCGGAAATGGGTGAATGCAGATTCAGGTTAGTCTTTACAGAGAGTACTGTATGCTTATTGATAATAAGAAAAGTATTTTCTTTCAAAATAAATGCACCCTGAGCACCATCACTCCTGAAAGAAGCCATGGCTGAGAGGTTCATCTCATGATCATCCGTATGCACAAGATCAGCGGATGCATCCCTCACAGGGGCGATCATCATAAGGATGACAAGGGGCCATATTTTAATTAAATACTTCAATTAAATATATTTTACATAAGCAAAACCATGCCTGCTTATTTTGCCTTATAAGAAATCACTATAGCATACGACTGAAACCTGCGGTGGTAATGTGGATATGGTCCTTGTTACCGCGTCGTAATTTTTAAGATTAATGTCTTTCAGTCCGTGCCCTTTTAGATCTGAATTTGATTTTGGTGTCACAAATATACAATCATAAAATACGTTTTCCAAATAAATTTGAATCATAACAATTATTTAACACATCCATAAGGCCTTGTTTTAGCATTAAAAAATATGGCTGATTTGCGCGCTAAATGAACATTTCCGGGCTTTCATTGTCTCTATTTGGAGAGCTTATCTATGAAACCTCACAAAAAATCACTTTCGTCATCATTCCTTATGCTGGCACCCTGTTT
>JBDLIJ010000161.1:0-7321 GCA_039714935.1 Bacteroidota bacterium
TTTCTCTTGAAGATATAGGTATATGTATCTTCAGGGATGTTCCACTTCTTCAGCTGACGGTAGCGGTCGATAATGTCGGTGGGAAGGTTTTTCCCTATCTCATCAATATGTTTTTCTTCCAGTGGTTTGGGAGGAGTGTCTGTGTCGGGATACATCCTGTCGGCACCCGGCAGCACTCTTTCGAAGATAGTGGTTCCGTCTTTGAATGACTTCCTTGTTTCGTTCGGCACGCCTTCAAAGGCCATCAAACATCTTTCTTCTATCGTTTCCAGGGCTGTCTTCACATCCTCTTCCGGCCCCCAGAAAACCATTTGAGCATCCGTATCCTCTGCCTTGAAAGCCTTTTTGATCCTGTTCCAGTCCGTGGCAGAGATGTCATTCTCAAAAGCTTCCGTATGTGTCATATTGGGATTCTCCAGGCATGCGATCACCTTCAGGCGGTCGCTGATCTCGTCGGCAAACATCTTACCCGGCTGGGTAAAGTGCGAGAGGACGCCTCTAAATCCGGGGAGGTTCACCGCCACAATATGGTCGTGGTCTTTTTTGGCCTTTTTAAGTGGCTGATAGCTGAATTTATAGGTATGAAAATTCAGTTTCTTTGATTGCATCTTCCACTTCGTGGTATCTTCGATCTTTTCCTTAAGCAATTCCCTTACATGCAGCAGGGCCCATTGCCTGAAAGCTTCTACATGTGTCAGCTCCGGAATCCATTTTGTATGTGCCACCCCTTTGATCTCAACACGGGTACCGCCTTTACAGCTTACGTTCACGTCCTGTCTTCCGGCGCCGATGCCTGTTCTCACCTTGCCGGTGCTCCTGTTCAGGAAACGTATATAATCGCAGGTCTCGCGGACTTCCTCCGGGTTCACACAATCGGGATAAGTAACGGTTTCTATGAGTGGCATGCCCAGGCGGTCGGTCTGGTAAGTACGTATGTGGCCGATATCGGAGATCTCACGGCATGAGTCCTCTTCGATACTCAACTGTATCAACCTGATCTTTTTATGCTTCAGCTGAAGCTCCCCTTCCACGCCGATGATAGCGGTACGCTGAAAGCCTGTCGGGATGCTGCCATCGAGATACTGTTTTCTTGTAACATGCACCTCACCCACTATACTTAGTTTTGAGAGCAGGGAGATCTCGATGGAGATGTCCAGGGCTTCCTGATCGATCGGAAATGGCGGTGTGTCATCAACATCATAGGTGCAGGCAGTATCATTGTTGATCCTGTATATGATCTCCTTACGGGTTTTAAACTCCATCAGGGCAGTACCATCGTATTCACCCAGCTCACTCAGTGTCGGGCGCATGTGGCGGATCAGCTCCGCATCATAATCTTCATGCTTATTATAAATCCCTGCGGGACAACGGCAAAAGAGCTTTTCCCTGGTTTTAAGCTGCTGGTGTACCTCCAGCCCGGACATGAAGCCAATACGGTCGTAATCGGCCTGCGTGGCATCTTTACGGCTAACATATCCTATCTGTTCTTTGGCCTGGTGGTAATTCTCCTTCGGATCAAACTTGTGGGTCATCTTTTAATAAGATTGGTTGATGATTTTGAGTTGCCAAATGTAAGAATAATCCGCAGACATCGATCATTGACAATTGACAATAAATAATCGACAATGTCGAAGGCCAGAGCCTCTCATCGGACTCGAACCGACGACCTGCTCATTACGAGTGAGCTGCTCTACCAACTGAGCTAAAGAGGCGGGTGTTTGCTTTTGATGGCAAAGATATGATATTATTCTTTCGCCTTATAAATAGAGCTTGAGGTGTGAGGGACGGGGGACGGGGGATGGGTGGTGAGCAGAGAAAAAATATTATGTACCTTTATAGGGCCAATATTTATTGATCACATGACCCTGGTTTCGTTTAAAGTCTTCTAAGCAATCAGGACTTATTGAAATAAACAAAAGATAATCTGTGTGAAGGTGAAAAGACACATATTACTGATCATTGTTTTGCTAACAGCATTAATTGTTCGATCTCAAAACCAGGCAAACAACTGGTATTTTGGGGAAAACGCCGGAATTACCTTTTCCGGGGGAGCCCCTGTTGCAGTAACAGGCGGTCAAATAAATACCCTGGAAGGCTGTTCGGCGATTTCATCTTCCGATGGCGACCTGTTATTTTATTCTGACGGGTCTACGGTATGGGATAAAAATCACACTATGATGCCAAATGGCTTCGGCCTGATGGGAAACTATTCAAGTACACAATCAGCGATCATTGTTCCCATCCCGAACAATGATTCCTTATACTACCTATTTACCGTTGATGCAGAAGAAAACAACCTTCAAAACGGACTTAGATATTCCCAGGTTGATATGACATTAAATAATGGCCTTGGTGATGTTGTTCAGAGTAACAAGAATACTTTGCTTGTTACACCGGTTCTTGAAAAAGTCACTGCTGTCGGACATGGAACTCTTAATGCAACCTGGGTTATAACACATACATTCAACAGCAGTTTGTTTTATGCATACTTAGTACGTGAAATAGGCATTTCACCTCCGGTGATAAGTGATGTTGGTGATAACATTGGGCCCCTTATGGTTGATTCCAAAGGGTATCTGAAAGTTTCCCCTGATGGCACAAAGCTGGTGATGGCAAACAATACCCTGCAAACATTACTGATATTTGATTTTGATAATACAACTGGCCTGGTCAGTAACCAGATACGGGATGACAGGTTCGTTATTACTCCTTTCCCTTATGGTATCGGATTTTCGCCTAACAGCAAGCTCCTTTATGCAACTAACTGGAGTTGGGCCGGCTGGGATACCAGAATATATCAATACGATATCAGCTTACCCACACCTGATGAAATTCTGAATTCCAGGAACGAAATAGCATCATTTACTGACCTGTATGGAGAACTTCAGCTTGGTCCTGATAAAAAATTATATGTTGCACAAAATGAATCTTACTATCTGGGGGTGATCAATAAGCCGGATATCTACGGTCCTAATTGTGATTATGTCCATGATGCAATTTACCTTGGAAAAAGATCGCGCTGGGGGCTGCCCCCTTTCATTCAATCATTCTTTAACCTGAATGCATATTTCTATAACGACACATCCTGTTATGGCGTTGCAACACAATTTTATGAAGATTGTTCTCACCCACCCGATTCGGTATTCTGGGACTTTGGGGATATCCCTTCCGGGGTAAATAATTATTCAACCCTATTCAACCCCACCCATACTTTTTCATCTGTAGGCTTGTATAATGTAAGCCTCACGGCATATTTTGACGGCTATACAGATAGCACCAGTAGTCTTGTGTTTGTGAGCGAAATGCCTGCAGTGAATTTGGGTAATGACACTTCACTATGCATGGGCAGCAATATTACACTTGATGCCGGCCCCGGCCATACCGGCTATCTGTGGCAGAATGGCAATACCACGCAAAGCATTACAACAGATACATCCGGAATATTCTGGGTTGAAGTTGCTAACGATTTTGGTTGTAAAAGCATAGATTCTATCACAGTATCGGTTAACCCGGTAAGCACTAACTATATTGATACAACAATATGCCAGGGGCAAACAGTTTATGCAGGAGGAGCACTACAGGGTGCTGCGGGAACATATTATGATTCACTTGCCACCGCTTTTAATTGCGATAGTATTATTATTACCAATCTCATCGTATCAGACACATTTGGGTTTATCATCCCTGTAAGTATCTGTACCGGAGACTCCGTATTTGCCGGAGGCTCATGGCAATTTCAAAGTGGTATATTTTATGATTACGGGATCACAACCCAGGGATGCGATAGTACGATTATCACGGAGCTCACTGTTGACGCAGTCATTCAAAATAATTTTGAAATAACAATTTGCCAGGGAGATTCGGCTTATATATGCGGTGCCTATCAAACTGCCGCCGGAATATATTACGATTCTGCAATTTCTGTTTTTGGATGTGATAGTATTGCTATATGCGAATTATTTCTTGCTGAAAAATATAATATGGCAGTAGATACCACGATATGTGAGGGGGACTCCATCTTTCTTAATAATGCTTATCGCAATCAAAGTGGCATTTATATTGGCAATGCTACATCCATTGATGGTTGTGATAGTATAATATCTACTACCCTGGACATTGAAATGTTGCCATCAGTTTTCCTGGGAAACGATACCGTAATTGAAAATGGCTCTGAGCTGTTGCTTGACGCATATTATCCTAATGCCACCTACTTGTGGCAGGATGGTTCAGGCAATGCATCTTTTACCGTGAGTGAGGAGGGATTATATTCTGTTATAGTTACAGGGAATTGTGGCTTTGACACGGACTCTATCTATATTGATATTGATATGGGAAGCATCAGTTGTGGGGTATATGTTCCCAATGCTTTTTCTCCAAACGGGGATCTCAAGAATGATGTATTCATCCCTGTCTTCGATTGTAATTTCACAAACTACAAGTTAAACATCTTTGACAGATGGGGGCAAATGGTCTTTTCAACAGCTGATCAAAGTGAAGGCTGGGATGGCATCATTAATGATGAAGTTGTCCCGGTGGGTGTATATGCCTGGACATTATCATACACTGTTATGCCGGATATCAACAGTGGTGCTCAAACGAAAAGCGGAACTGTGCTTGTGATTTATTAGCATCTGCACTTTTGTCAGAAAATTAATATAGTATTAATCTGAGTCATGATCAGCAAGGAACCATAAATGTGAAAGAGGCTCCCATACCAGGTTCTGAACTTACTTCCATCATCCCGTTTACAAAATTAACCCTCGACCGCACGCTGTTCAGGCCTATGGATTTGGATTCCAGCTTTTCTTCAAAATTAAAGCCCTTGCCGTCATCCGAGTAAATTATTTCCAGTTGATCTGCCTGCATTTGCATTTGAAGCCTGATGTTTTTTGCCCCGGCATGTTTCAGAGTGTTGTTGACGAGCTCCTGGATGATCCTGTAAATCATGATCTCCTTGTTCTCGGACAGCCTCTTTAGTGCCTCCGGGATATCTACATAAACCTCCAGTCTCTTCGTTTCCGATAACTTCTCAAGAAGGTCGGTTACGGCTTCATACAGCCCCAGCTTTGTGAGCAGGCCGGGCATCATGTTATGTGAGATCTTCCTGGCATCATTGGAGGCCTGCTCCAGCAATTTGGATGCTTTCTCTATCAGCGCCTTAGCTTCCGGGCTTGTAGCTGCTATAGTAGAGAATTGCATGCGCGTGGTAGACAATAGCACCCCAAGCCCGTCGTGAATTTCGCGAGCTATCCTTTTTCGTTCTTCTTCCTGGCCTTCAACCAGCGACTTGGCGGCAAGCAGCTTCTTCTCTTCTTCAAGCTGTTGGATACGTTGCCGGGCAATGATCTTGTCTTTTGCTGCCCGCTGGCGCAACAGGAGAAATACAAATATGCTAAGGCCGATAAAGCCGATGCCTGTAAACAGATAAATATCGTTCTGTTTTGCTTTTTTCAGGTTATCCCTTTCCAGTGCATATATCTGAGCCTGTTTTTTCTCATTTTGATAATTCATTTCCAGGTCGGCCATGAACTGATCCTTTTTGATATAGTAAAAGATCTTGTCCAAACTATCATAAAGTAAATAATTTTCCAGTGCTTTTTGAAGATCACCCTTATAATAATATGCTCTGTACTTATTCAGGTAGGCAAGTGTTTCAAGTTCTTTATTCCCGTATGCTATTGCCAGGTTAATACATGAATCCAGAATCAATAAAGCTTCATCATAATATCCACGGTCGTTAGCAACAATTGCCATGTTATGGTATGCCTGACAAAATGTATACCAATCACCTCTCCGTGCATACATTTCTTTAGATTTATTGTAGTAATATTCTGCACTATCAAGATCTGATAAACTACTATAAACATTTCCGAAATTATTATATAAATCTGCCAGCATTTTGCTGTTTTGCAAGTCAATATATATGGCATGTGCTTGTCTGTATTTGATCAGTGTAGAATCAAAATCCAGTTTACTATAATAGACAAGGCCTTTATTCATCTGCCCCAAGGCCACCAGGCCATTATTATACTTTTTATTTATTTTGATACTTTGATCAAGATAATAGGTAGCCTTGTCAAACTCATTTTTAAGCTGGTACAGGATACCCATATTTACATACCCTTTTCCCAGAACTTCTTCATAGTCTTTTTTCTCAGCAATAGTCACCAATTGGATGTAACAATTTAAAGCAGAATCAGTTTGCCCCAACTTCTGGTACATAACCCCTGTACCATTCAGAGCATCAGCCATTCCTGCTGAGTCCTTAATTATGCTAAATAGCCGGTAAGCCTCTTTATAAGGACCAATTGCCTGCTTCGGGCCAATATTATAAAAGAAGTCTTTCCCCTTTCGGAGATTTAACTCAGCTTGTTTGCTGGTATCCCCAATAGAATATGCAATGTTAATGGCACTATCATAGTTAAAAGGAGACTGTCCAAATGAGGTTGAAATGAAAAGCATGGCAAAGGATATTGCCATGCAATAGGTTACTTTATACTTTTTCCTGATCATAACAGCTCCAAAAGAATTCTAGAGAGCTTCACCAGCAGTATGAGATACCACATTAGTTGGTGAGCTCATGGTTGCTACAGCAACTACTTTAGGTTTGGTTGGAATGGTATAATATCCTCCACCCAACGGAAAAGCCTTTACTTCACGATTTGGTCTTGATGGGTCCGCGAGTAGATCATATATGAACTCTACGAGAATATCGGAATGCTTCGGGTTTACCCCGTATTCCGCACATTTTTCTACAAACTCAGTTCCAGGGTCAGAATCTTTATAAATGTTTAGATCACCAAACACGGCATTTTGCGCTGCATCAAGTTTGAGATAGTGAACAACTTTTGCATTTTGCGCATCGACCTCTCCGATCACTTGAATAAGTTTTCCATCAGAACTTGTCGAAATAACTGGATAATTTGCCATAATTTTAACTTTTAAGTGAGTAATTCGTGAACTTTACTGGCCTGATAAATATCTCTGTTTTGGTTATATGAATCCGAAAATTCAAGCGTAAGTTACTGAAATTAAAGCCCGAAAGCAAGTAATTTCTTCAAGATGTAATATTACAAAGTCGATCGCGGGGAGATATAGCAGAAATCTGCTATTAAAAAAAATGGCGGATTCAGCCAGTGGTTAATTGGTATTTGTTGTTCTTTAGACCTTAAAAGGAAATATATTATCGTTGCGCTCACCGATTAAGTTTTAAATGTTGAGTTTTGAGTTTTGAGTTTTAAATTAATTTAAAATTTAGCCTTCAACATTTAACATTTTCAAGTGCTGTAGCCCCTCGATATAGCCCGTATTGAGCGAAGTC
>JBDLIJ010000162.1:0-7281 GCA_039714935.1 Bacteroidota bacterium
GAAATATACTAAAGATGGCAGGCCCTTGCTATGGAAACATCGCGATACATGGGCTTTAAATAATAAGCTTGTACAATTTAATGATGGGAAATATCAGTATACCGGCCTGGTTAATTCAGTTGATACGCTTGGAAAGAGTGTGTGGATTGGTTTTAACAGTACCGGCTTTGCCATTATGAACTCTGCCAGTTATAACCTTAATAACGATACCATTAAACAATCTGGCCTGGAAGGCAGGATCATGAAAAAAGCCTTGCAAAATTGCGCTTCGGTAAAGGATTTTGAAAAACTACTTCAAGACCTTCCCCAACCAACACGGCTGGAAGCAAACTTTGGTGTAATAGATAGTAAAGGTGGAGCTGCCTATTTTGAACTTGGCAATTATAAAGTCGTAAAAATAGATGCCAACGATCCGGCAATTGCGCCCGATGGCTACATAATAAGGACTAATTTTTCATTTACTGGTAAAGCCGGTAAAGGAGGAGGTTATATCAGGTATGAGACTGCAAATAAAGTTTTTTCCGATGCTGTTAAAAGAAATGAATTATCGGCACAAACGATCATCCAAAAAGGAAGCAGAAACCTCACACATGCATTAACGGGAACCAATCTTTGGGATTATGCTGATTTGAAGAAGGGAGAGGAAAAAATGGTATTTTTCTACGATTATATCCCACGGAAAAGCACCTCATCATCAGTAATAATTGAAGGTGTACAGGATGGTGAAGAACCAATCCTGACTACAATGTGGACTGTCCTGGGATGGCCCCTGACTTCAGTAACAATCCCTATCTGGCTTTCAGGAACCAATGAATTGCCTGAAGTAGTAACATACAATGAAAAAATCAAAGATGCACCACTTTGTCATTTTGCACTTGAATTAAAAAAAGAATGTTATACTTACAAGCGGGGTGCCAGCAGCAAATATTATATGAATATCAA
The DNA here is from genome assembly GCA_039714935.1 of Bacteroidota bacterium. GTDB lineage: Bacteria > Bacteroidota > Bacteroidia > Bacteroidales > B18-G4 > B18-G4. The sequence goes on from JBDLIJ010000162.1 coordinate 943, forward strand.
TCCATTGATCAATGCCGAGCAGTCAGGAATGATGCAATTACTGGCGCCACTCGATAACATGCTTTTTGATGAAGGATATAAACAGCTGAAAAAATGGAGAGAGTATGGTATGGACCAGAATGAATTAGTCGAATTTTATAAAATGACTGATCAGCTGGTTTATTCGTTTTATGCTAAATATTTTAATCTTACTATCCAAGATGAAGAAGAATAAATTATTCAATTTTTCTTATGCCTTATTCATTGTTTTAATATTCAGCCAGTATTCATGCAATAAGCACACTACCAATAGTGCAGAAAACAACCATAAAACAATTCATGTTGGTGTATTTAATGGCAATGGTGCCAGCACTGTATGCGTAATTGAGACAATTGAATCTTTAAAAACAGATCCGGATATTAATCCATTTCCAGTTAGCGCATTTGAAATAATGGATGGTGCTCTGGAAAGCATGGATGTCCTGGTTTTTCCGGGCGGTAGCGGAAGCAAAGAATATAATAACCTTGGTATAGAAGCAGGCATTTTGGTAAAGGAATTTGCCAGAAAAAAGGATAAAGGCCTTGTTGGAATATGTGCTGGGGGATATTTAATGGCCACCTCGCCTGGTTATCCAAGCTTAGAGATCCTTCCTGCCAAAACAATTCGAGAACATTATAATCGTGGACGAGGGCTGATTTCATTTTATGTGGATGAAAATTTGTTGAAGGTTTTTCCTGAATTTTCCGGCATGGATAGTGCATTTATACAGTATTATGATGGTCCTATATATGAAATTACAGATAGTTCAGCAATTAGTATACTTGGACAAATAAAAAGTGATATTGCAACTCATTATGGTGATCCAACAGGAGTTACACCTGGCAGGCCGGCTTTTGCAACAATGAATTATGGTGATGGAAAAGTATTTGTCTCGGTGGGGCACCCTGAGGCCACACAGGGCATGCGCTGGATCGTTCCTCGTATGGTTAGATGGGTAAGCAACAAACCATTGATAAGTTATGAAGGTTCTATCGTGCAGCCGAAGATTTATTCGAATCAAATTTTATATTATCCGGAAATGATCAAATATGAAAAAGAGAATTTCTGGAAATTGTTTGACACTAACGATACAATTGTAATAGGAGCTTTGAACAACCTCCAGGCAATCTATTCCAGACCTTCTATTCGCTGGGCCCTGGGCCTGCTCAGACATAATTCACCGGAAATACGTATTGCAGCTGCAAATTATCTCCTGAAAGCTGAATATACATACGCCATCCCGGACATAAAAGCCGCGATTAACAATGAAGATAACCCATCAACCAAAAATGATCTTAACAGTATATTGATAAAATTGGAGAATATTATTCAGTAAAAAAATCAGGGATTTCATTATACATATCGCGCATCATTCTTAATGCCCTCCCCATATGATTCTCAACAGTCTTTACCGAAAGATCAAGAACTTCGGCAATTTGTTTATAGCTTAAACCATCCATTTTATGCAATCTGAATACCAGTCCAGCCTGCTTAGGCAACTGATTCATCATTTGCTGATAAACCTCTACCACCTCCCTTTTTATTAATAGCGTTTCAGGAGAATCAACAAACTTCACAATGTTCTTATCTTCCTCTTGCAAAAAAATATCAAGGCTTTTAGTGCCTCTCACAGATGATATCACAGCGTTGCGCGTACATCTGTAAATATATGATTTTAGACTGGTATTAACTTCAATTTTATCCTTGTTCTCCCATATTCGCATATATACATCTGAGACGATCTCCTCAGACTTTGGTCTGTCTCGCAGATAGAGATAAGCGTAATTACAGAGTTTATTATAATATTTCTTAAAGAGAATCTCGAATGCCTTCTGGTCTCCACTTTTTATCGCCCCAAATAAACCTATATCATTCTCAATATCTTTCATTTATAAAATAATATATACTATATACAAGCACTTACGGGAATATATATACACATTCGTAATGTGTAAATTTAAAAAAATATATGTACAATAATTCAAAATAACTCAACCCTCAACCTTTATAACTTAAAACTCTTGAATTTACCCCCTTGTCTTTGCTATTAACAAAATTGTAACATTCTTATAACATTTCGCTAACGTTAAACACACCACAAACAGTCACAAACAATCCTGAGTCCGAAGAAGGGCCACATCCCGAATATGAGTTGAAAAGATAATGTTAGAATTAATCGTAATTTTATTTCATGTTAACCATTAACCCATCTCCCATGAAAAGATATTTCATTGTATTCATATTGCCTTTGATGCTCTCAGCATGCACCCTGCAAAAAAGGCCCATTCCGGAAAATGTCAGTATAGTTCTAGAAAAAGCGGAAGCAAACCGCTCTGAGCTTGAAAAGGTGCTGGATGCTTACCAATCTGCTGAAGATGCTGAAAAATACAATGCCGCATGTTTCTTAATAGGAAATATGTCGGATAAGTGCTATGCAAATTTTGAAGTCTCTGATTCCAGCAATAATATCATCGGTTTTTCAGCTTTGGATTATCCAGACTACAACGCTATGACACGAGCATGGGATTCCATTGTTAGAATTCGTGGCAAGCTCCATCAGCAAAGGATTGATCTGGTATATGATTATGAGATCATTAGCTCAGATTATCTGATCAATAATATTGAAAGGGCTTTTCATGTGTGGAAGAGCAACTCCTGGACGAAATCCCTGAACTTTGAACAGTTTTGTGAGTACATACTTCCTTACAGAAGCACTAATGAACCCCTTGAGGAATGGCGGGAATATTTTGAACAGGAATATGCCTGGCTAAAAGATTCACTAAAAAATGAATCCGACCCGGTGGAGGCCTGCAAATGGATCAACAATAACATTAAATCGTGGTTCAGCTTTGACCCGAGATTTTATGAACATGCTACAGACCTGGGCATGACAGAAATGGTTAACGGTAAGATGGGGCGCTGTGAAGACATGACCAACCTGGCAATTTATGCTATGCGAGCAAATGGCATTCCTGTAATGAGCGATTTTACTCCCTACTGGGCCAAGTCAGGAAATAATCATGCGTGGAATGCAGTGATGGGAGCTGATGGCAAGATAGTGATCTTTATGGGTGGTGAGTCCAACCCGGGTGATTATAAGCTGCGCCAGGCCAAAGCTAAAGTCTATAGAAAAACTTTTGCCTTGCAAGCTGAGACATTAGCAGCTATCCTGGAAAAAGAGGAAAAAGCACCGGCCTACATAAACCGCAATGGCATCGTGGATGTTACACCTGAATATGTGCCGGTTTCCGATGTACAACTGCAACTGGATAAATCGACACCTGATGATACACGGTTCGCTTATATCTGCGTTTTTAATACTGGAGAATGGAAAGCCATACACTGGAGTTTTATCAGTGAAGGTGGTAATGTAAAATTCACAGACATGGGCACCGATATTGCGTATCTTCCTGCATATTATATAAACGAAAAAATCATCCCTGCCGGTAAACAGTTTATTTTAACTGCAGAAGGCGAAATAGCAGAAAATAATGCGAACTATGAAAAGCCTGTCACTCTAAAACTTACCTCAACAACAAAAAGAGTTACCACTGAAACAACCGATTTTGCTGAAAAAGTTTTCCTGATAAAAGGGGAAAGCTATGAGCTGTTCTACTGGAATGATAAATGGATATCGCTCGGAGTGCAAAAGGCTTCAGGAAATCCTTTGATCTTCAAAAATGTTCCTTCAGGAGCCATGTATTGGCTTACAAACACTACCCCCACGAAAGACAGGCCAGAGAGGATCTTCACAATAAATGATGAGGAAAAACAGATTTGGTGGTAACTATTAACAATTAATCCCTTATAGTCGTCTGCAAAGATCCGGAATGTTTGAGGTTTTTCTCTTATTAAGAAAATATATCAATATTTTCACATGATTCCAGAAACACTCGAGTTTTATTCCACATCAACAGATCGTAATATTTTCTTAACCTTTTCATCATCAATCCTTAACAATCATTACATTATTTTGCAACAAATTCAACTAATTCCTTAACTATGAACAAGATTTTTAAGCTTTTGCTAATCGCAATCCTGGCCATTTCAGTAATTGAAGTTCAAGCCCAGGATGAAGATTTCAAGCCTCATGGCAAACCGGTGATCAAGGTTTTTGCCGACTACCACAGCATCTTCACCGATGGTGAAGCAAAAAATGCATTCCGCATCACACGTGCCTATGTTGGCTATCAGTACTCATTCAGCAAAAACTTTTCAGCCAAGGTTGTTATGGATTTTGGCGATCCTGCATTTGGCAAGTTCCAGCTAACAGCATACCTAAAGAATGCATATCTAAAATATAAATATAACAAGCTGACTGCCAGTTTTGGGATGATAGGTACCACGGGATTTAAAGTGCAGGAAGACTTCTGGGGTTACCGCTATATTTACAAGTCTTTTCAGGATGCGTATAGGCTCAATCCCAGTGCTGATCTTGGCTTAACAGTCAAATATGATTTCTTCGACTTTTTAAGTGCCGATTTCTCACTCTTTAATGGAGATGGATATAAAATCATTAAAGTTGATACTGCATTGAAGGTTGCAGGGGGCGTTACAGCAACTCCCCTCAAAGGCCTTATACTAAGGGTCTATTATGACTATATGAAGAGGGAAGCTCCAGAGCAGACCATTTCTGTTTTTGCCGGATACACTTTCAAGAAAATCAGGCTGGGGGGGGAATACAATCATCAGCTAAACCACGGCATGATCAAGGATAAAGACTTCTCCGGATATTCAATATATTCAGCCTACCAGTTGCATAAGCGTTGGAGCGTTTTTGCACGTTACGACAACCTCTACTCCGAAAAAATGGAAAGTACCGATGAGAACCCATGGAATTTTGACGTGGATGGCCAATTGATCATGGCAGGTTTCGACTATAGCCCTGTTAAGGGTGTTAAACTGGCTATTAATTACAGGGGATGGGTTCCAACAGATTCTGACAATAGCCTTGTTCATGGAGCCTATTTAAATGTTGAATTCAAACTTTAATACATAAAAACAAATGAAAAAATTATTATTTATTGCATTGGCAATTGTATTCCTGGCAGGATGCCAGGGAGGATCAGGCGACAAAGCTACCTCCACAGAAGGTGAAAGCGTGAAATCACTCACTGCAGCCGGGGCTACCTTCCCCATGCCTTTTTACAACCTTGTGTTTAAAAATTACACTAAAGAAAAGGGTATTCTGCTTACATACGGAGGCATTGGCTCCGGAGGCGGGATCAGAAGCCTGACCGATAAAGTTGTCGACTTTGGTGCTACTGATGCATTCCTTAGTGATGAAAAGCTTGCTAATATGCCTGCAGAGGTAGTTCATATTCCTACTTGCATAGGAGCGGTTGTAATCGCATACAACCTGCCCGGGGTCGATAAGCTTAAATTATCAAACCAGAACCTGGAAGATATCTTTACCGGTATGATCACCAACTGGAATGATCCTAAGCTGAAAGCAGGTAATCCTGATATTGACTTCCCCGACCAGGATATCACATTTGTACACAGATCAGACGGTAGTGGCACCACATATATATATAGCGACTACATGAGTAAGATCTCATCCAAATGGGAAACAGAAGTTGGTCGTGGAAAATCATTGAAATGGCCTGTTGGGATTGGTGCAAAAGGGAACCCTGGTGTTGCCGGCACTATTAGCCAGACTGTTGGTTCTATCGGATATATTGGGTCAGAATTTGCCTTTGCTCAAAAGATCCCTTACGCACTTGTTGAGAACAGTAATGGACATTACATCGAGCCAACGATTGAATCGATCAGTGCCTCTGCTAAAGGAGAGATCCCGGCCGACACCAGGATCATGCTCACCAACTCATCTGATCCTGATGCATATCCTATCAGCGGTTTCACATGGATAATCCTGTACAAAGAGCAATCCTACGACGGTCGTTCAAAGCAACTTGCAGCTGAAACCCTGAACTTCCTGAGCTGGCTGATAGAAGGCGATGCACAGGCAGTAGCCAAACAGGTTCATTATGCTCCGCTGCCACAAAAAGCTGTTGAAAAAGCCAAAAGCATTCTGAAGTCGGTAAGCTATGATGGCCAGCCGGTATTATAAATAACAGTAATTCTAATACACCGCAATGAGCAGTGAGAAAATAAGCAAGGGATTGCTGTTCGCAGCATCCCTCCTGATAGTACTGCTAACAGCAGGCATGATCTATGCCCTTTCGGCAGGATCGATTCCTGCTTTTAAGGAATTCGGGGTAGGGTTTATTTTCTCTTCTGAATGGGACCCTACAGAAGGAAGAGAGAGCTATGGAGCGCTATCCTTCATTGCAGGTACCATTTTCACATCCGTATTT
>JBDLIJ010000163.1:0-7260 GCA_039714935.1 Bacteroidota bacterium
TTGGGGTACAGTATCAGGCTTTTCCTTGCATATTGCTCATGAATGCCAACATCTCCAACAATGATAAATGCTGCCATGGTGATGGTGTCTGAACCTGCTGGATTTGTCACCGTCAGGCTGACACCGTATTGTCCGGCCGTGTTGTACGTTATTGGTGGAGGGGCTTGCAGGTTGGAGGTCGCCGGGTCACCACCTTCGAAGGTCCAGTACCATGATGTTGGTCCGCCGGTAGATTCATCAGTGAAGATAGCCTGGCTTCCAAGTCCAACATTATTGTTATCAACTGAGAAGCCGGCTGATGGCTCAATATATGTTGACTCTCCAACATGCACTCCGACTCCGGTAATGATCTCTCCTGTTGTCTGGTTTTCAATGAATGCCAGCACCTCACAATTGCTCATAGTATACCCTGAGCCTGTTGTGCTCAAGCTATATTCCAGTGTAACGAGACTAGCCTGTGTTGTAGGTTCTGTGATCAGGTCGCCCCACTGCTCGACGAAAGACTCGCGGAAAGTGTGTTTATGGGTATATGGCCCCGAAGCACCGGATTGTTGTGATACAAGGTCATTTTCAGAAAGCATCACGTATATATGGTTGTCATCAGTCATGTCGTCAGTATAATAAATCTCTACCGTAATATACAGGGTCTGGCTCATGATATCATAGGTTGTTGACATGCCCATATTAGCGGGGGATGCTTCTCCCATTATAGTATTAGCATATCCGGGCCATTCGCTCCGGCTTTGCAGCCTGTCGCCGTTAGTCCATACCCTCCTGTTAATAAATGAGCTGGGCATGAATCGTGATGATCCGCAATAAGGTGTGGAGTAGAAGGCATTGGGATAAGTGCTTCTGAAATCCGGATCGCCGGCATAAGGGCTGGTATAACTGGAGTTTGCAGGATGGTATGCCACGCAAAACGCTGTATTGGGGTTGGCAGCAAGGATGGTCGCCATAACCTGATGCCCGGCAGGACAGTTTGGACAGGAAACACCTGTAAACTCTTCCAGGATGGCATTTTTATTCTGGGGTTCGGTGCTGACATAGTTCTGTGACAGCAGCACTACAACAAGAAATGTGAAGGACAAGAGTAATGTTATCTTTTTCATGGGGCATGATATTTATTTCGGTTCATACAAATATACAATTTGACAGAGCCTTGGTCAATTATTTGAACAGATATTTCACCTCCGGTATCGATTATTTGAACTTGAAAACAAATAAGGTTTTTTTTGAATTAATAAATCAGCTTTTATCAATAAATCTAATTTAACTCCATATATTTGCATCCTGAATTTTAAATAATATTATATATCAAAATTTATGGATACTAAAAATAAAGGAATCAACTCCAAACTGATTCATGCCGGTGGCTTCAAAGACCCGCTGGGCAGTGCAACAACACCCATTTACCAATCGTCGACATTTTCTTTTAAGAGTGCTGAACATGGTGCACAATGTTTCTCGGGCGAGAGCGATGGTTTTATCTATACCAGGCTGGGAAATCCCACTATTGGGGAACTGGAGAAGGCTGTTGCCGCACTTGAAAATGGCTTTGGAGGTATTGCCACCTCATCCGGTATGGGTGCGATCACAACTATTTATATGCATTACCTGGGTGCCGGAGCGCATATCGTAAGCCATAATGCGGTGTATGGACCAGCCAGGGTTGTGCTGGAAACATTATTTAAAAAATTCGGGGTTGAATCAACCTTTGTGGATACCACAGACCTGGAGCAGGTAAAAAATGCTATCCGCCCCAACACTAAATTATTATACACAGAAACGCCTGCTAACCCAACGATTGGAATCAGCGATCTGAAGGCGCTTGCTCAGATTGCCCATGAGCATGGTATGCCTTTGTGTGTAGATAATACTTTCTGCAGCCCATACTTGCAGCGCCCGCTTGAGTTAGGAGCTGATGTCGTAGTCCACTCTATGACTAAATTCATCAATGGCCATGCCGATATTGTTGCAGGTATGATTATCGCTAAAACTGAAGATGAGTATCTGGGACTGCGTTCCGTTATGGCAAATATGGGATGCAATATGGATCCGCATCAGGCGTTTATGACCAGAAGAGGGCTGAAGACATTGGGAATTCGTATTGACAGGGCACAGGAAAATGCCAAAGTAGTGGCTAAATATCTTGCTAACCACCCTAAGATTGAATGGATCAAGTATCCGGGCCTTGAAAGCCATCCCCAGTTTGAGCTTGCAAAAGAACAAATGGATGGTCCTGGTGCCATGATGAGCTTTGGCGTGAAAGGAGGCTACGAAGCAGGGAAAAAGTTAATGGACCATGTTGAGCTGGCACTGCTTGCTGTATCTCTTGGAGGGATAGAAACATTGATTCAACATCCGGCTTCTATGACGCACTCCAAAATTTCGAAAGAAGGAAAAGTGGAAGCAGGGATCAGTGACGAACTGGTACGGCTCTCCATCGGTATTGAGGATGTTGAAGATATCATTGCCGATCTTGACCAGGCGCTGAGCCTTGTTTAGAAGCTTTTATGCTCTTAATAACATTCGGGATATCTCAGCTTCATTGAATTTTGTAACTTTATCGTTGATTTATACATTAATGATAAGACAGTTTTTTCATCGGGTATTTATTATGAGTTTGCTGGTATTGCTGTCAATGCCGGCAATATCACAGCGTGTTGCCCTGGTGCTCAGTGGTGGTGGCGCTAAAGGCCTTGCCCATGTCGGTGTGCTTAAAGCCCTTGAAGATTATGAGGTTCCTGTTGATTATATTGTGGGAACATCAATGGGCGCCGTAGTAGGTGGCTTGTATGCAAGCGGGTATTCTCCCGACTCTATTGCCATGATCCTTTCTTCTGATAAGTATAAAAACTGGGCTACAGGAGCTATTGATGATAAATATACATACTACTTTAAGCAGCAGGCCCCTGATGCTTCCTGGATTAACATCAAGTTCAATTATGATGATGTGAACCGAAAGGTCACAGGTAAATTTCCCGCTACCCTAATTCCATCTTTTGGGTTAGATTTTAATGTGCTGGAGCTATATGCTGACGCCAGCGCAGCCTCAAGCTATGATTTTAATCAGCTTTTTATCCCTTTTCGCTGCGTCGCAGCAGAAATTGACTCCAACCAGTCAGTGATCTTCTCTGACGGTCAGCTGGGCACGGCTATCAGGGCCTCGATGACCTTCCCATTTTACCTGAAACCCATTGAAGTAAATGGGAAATTGCTTTTTGACGGAGGGATGTATAATAACTTTCCGGCAGATGTAGCTATCAGTGAATTTAATCCTGATGTTGTCATAGGAAGTAAAGCAGCAGGGAACTATGATGCACCCGGAGAGGATGATCTGATCTCGCAACTGCAAAGCATGCTGATGACCCCTGCCGACTTTAATATCGACAGCAGCGCAGGGATACTCCTGGAGCATACGCTGAATGACCGGACAATCTTTGATTTCTCCAGAGCTGATGAAGTGATCAGCGTCGGCTATAAGACGGTTACAGATAACCTTGATGGGATATATAATCTTGTTCATAGAAGAGCCTCTGCTGTGGAACTCGAAAAGAAACGTGATGTTTTTTTTAGCAAAAAGCCTGCAATACTCATTGATTCCATCCACATAACAGGCTTAAACAAAAGCCAGGCAGAATATGTCAGGCGGTTGTTTAAAAGAAAAGAGCCTGTGGTAGATATTGAGAGCATCAAAATTCAGTATTTTAAGCTTATCGCCGATGATATGATCAGTTCTATCTTTCCTGAATTGGTTTATAATAATAAAAGTGGCTATTTTGATCTGTACCTGCGCATAAAGAAATCAGAAAATTTTGTTGGCTCCCTGGGAGGAAATATTAGTTCAGGAACCTCGAATGAGGCTTTTTTTGGTCTTGAATACAGGCATCTGGGCAGACAAGCCATAAACCTAAAGACAAACCTGTACCTTGGCAGGTTTTATAATTCATGGATGCTTGGTGGCAGAATGGACTTCCCGTCGAGGATCCCTGTTTTTATGAAGCTGGAGTACTTTTATAACAGCAAGAATTATTTTAGGAATACGGTTTACTTCTTTGATGATAAAACCCCTTCCTTCCTCATAAACAAGGAAAGCTTCGGATCCTTTTCAACAGGAATCCCCGCTACAAATCGAGGCAAGCTCGTTATCGGTATCAACTATGGAGGTAAATGGGACGAGTACTACCAGCAAAACATCTTTAGCCGTGAGGATACTGCTGATATTACCAGCTTTGACATTGTGTCACCACGGATATTATTTGAACTGAATTCATTGAACAGAAAGCAATATGCGAGTGCAGGTGCCAGGTTTTTTGCGCAGTTGCGCTATGTTCAGGGGACAGAGAAGCATACTCCGGGCTCAACATCTAAATCAAGAAGCAAAGAAGAAAATATTAACGAGCATTCCTGGTTTCAATTACACCTTCTCTACGATAATTACTTTGATCATGTGGGACCCGTGACTTTTGGTTTTTTTGGTGAATTGTTGGTTTCAAATCAGGCGTTCTTTGATAATTACACATCCAGCCTGCTGGCCGCGCCTTCATTTGAGCCCGTTCTGGAGAGCAAAACATTATTCCTGCCCAAATACCGGGCATATAGTTACGGTGCTGCAGGGATGAAAGTTATTCTGGATGTATACCGGAAAGTTGATCTTCGGCTGGAAGGATATCTGTTTCAACCCTACAAGGAAATACTGGCTGACGAACGGCTGAAAGCTGAATATGGTGCTGAATTCGAGTACAGGTCGGTGATTGCCTCTTCTTCAGTGGTCTGGCACAGCCCCCTGGGCCCGCTTAGCATGAGCGTGAACTATTACGACCGGAATAACGATAAATTTTCATTTTTCTTCAATTTTGGTTATATTATCTTCAACAAGTCTATTTGTGATTAGTGGAATATTGGATGCAGGATGCAGGGTACAGGAAAAAGATTTTGACCAATTTAAAATATTGTTATTTTTGCAGTCCTGTTTTACAGACAGACACTCTATGAAGTCTTTCATTAGACACTTTGAATAATATGTATAAAGGTTATGGAAAATAAGAAAACTGTTGATCAAAATCCGGAGAATGCCGTCACACCGGAGGAGAACATCAATGCTGTATCAGCATCAGCAAAGAACATTGACGGAAAGGAAGAGCAGAAAACAGAAGCAACTGAAAAGGAAGCAGAAGTAACTGAGCAGGAAACAGAAGTAACTGAGCAGGAAACAGAAGTAACCGAGCAGAAAGCAGAAGTAACTGAGCAGAAAGCAGAAGTAACTGAGCAGAAAGCAGAAGCAACTGAGCAGGAAACAGAAGTAACTGAGCAGAAAGCTGAAGCAACTGAGCAGGAAGCTGAAGCAGTCAGTAAGGAAGAAGTCGTAAGTGAGGAGGAGAAAAAAGCCAGTGAGGAAGCATCTGAAGAGGACACTGCTGATAAAGCAGATGATCATGAGGAAGAAGAGGAGGAGGCAGAAGAAGCTTTCGAAGAGTTTTCGGCAGAGGAACTCATAAGCAGGCTTGAAGAATTGGTTCAGGCGGAAGAATTCAGTAAGGTCAAAACCAAGGTAGCCCTGGTAAAGGTTGCCTTTTTAAAAATATTGAAAGAAGAGAAACAAACGGCAATTGACAAGTTTGTTGAGGAAGGTGGAAAGAAAGAAGACTTCAAAGCGGAAGAAAATCCTTTTGAGAAGCGCTTTAATAAAGCGTTTGAAATATATCGAAAAAATAAGATCAGGTTTAACGAAGAGCAGGAAAAGATCAGGCTCGTAAATCTTGAAAAGAAAAAAGAAATCCTCAACAAGCTAAAAGAGCTTATCAGTTCAGAGGAGTCACTTAAAAAGACTTATGATGAATTTCGTTCCCTCCAGGCAGAGTGGAAGGAGATTGGGATGGTACCTTCAGGAGAGGTGTCAAATCTGTGGCAGAGCTACCATTTTCTGGTTGAGAAGTTTTTTGATAAAGTAAAGATCAACAAGGAGCTCAGGGATCTTGATATGAAGAAGAACCTTGAGCTGAAGGTTAAAATTTGCGAGAAGACAGAAGAACTGCTTCTTGAGACCTCAATCATCAAGTCTTTCAAACAGCTTCAGAAATTTCATGAAGAATGGAAGGACACAGGACCTGTTCCTCAGGAGCAGAATGAAGAGGTATGGGAGCGCTTCAAGGCTGCTACGGATAAGATCAACGAGCTGCGGCGTGAGCATTATGGGAAATTGCAGGAAGACCAGGAGAAGAACCTTCTGGCCAAAACTGACTTGTGTGAACAGGCCGAAGAAGTGCTTACTATCACACCCGACAGCATGAAGGGGTGGCAGGAACAGACGAATAAGATAAATGAGCTCTTTGGTGTCTGGCGTAGTATTGGCCGGGCGCCCAAAAAGCAGAATACTGAAATATGGGAACGCTTTAAAGGAAGCATGAACACTTTCTTTTCAAACAAAAAAGAGTTTCTGTCAAGTATCAAGCAGGAACAACTGAATCATTATAACCTGAAGGTTGACCTTTGTGTTGAGGCAGAAGCCATCAAAGACAGTACCGACTGGAAAAAAACGACACAGGAGTTGATACGTTTGCAGCAGGAGTGGAAAAAGATAGGCCCGGTGCCCAGAAAGCATTCCGACAAGATATGGAAGAGATTTCGTTCGGCCTGCGATGAGTTTTTTAATAACAAATCCTCGCATTTTTCAAATGTCCATGAGAATGAGCAACAAAACCTTGAAAAGAAGCAGGAGATTATAGATAAGGTGAAAGCCCACAAATTCACCGACGAAAAAAGTAAAAACCTTGATATCCTGAAGAACTTCCAGCGTGAGTGGCTTGAAATAGGTTTTGTGCCTATGAAGGACAAAGACAAGGTACAGAAGCTGTTTCGTGAAGTAGTTGATGCCAGGCTGGATGAACTGAAGATCAGCTCTGCGGAGCTTAGTAATGCCAGCTATGCAACACGCATGGAGGCAGTCAAAGATTCGCCCGAAGCCGACAGGGTCTACCGCAAAGAGATCAGTTTCCTGAATAACAAGATCAACAAACTCAGGGATGATGTCAATCTCTGGGAAAATAATCTTGGATTTTTTGCCAATTCGAAAAAAGCAGATGTCCTCAAACAGGAATTTGAACAAAAGATAGAGAAAGCCAGGCAGGACCTCGCAGCCATGGAGGCCAAGGTGAAGTACCTGCGCAAGATGTCTGCTGAGTAGGCAGTAGGCAGTAAGCAGTAAGCAGTAAGCAGTAAGCAGTAGGCTGTAGGCAGTAGGCTGTGGGCTGATGGCTTTTA
>JBDLIJ010000164.1:0-7229 GCA_039714935.1 Bacteroidota bacterium
ATTTTTCGTGTGTGGCAAAATAAGCAGCATGCGGTCCGCCATATCCCATTGGGATGCCAAAGCGCTGGCTTGATCCAACCACAACATCTGCACCCCATTCACCGGGAGGGGTCAGCAAGGTCAGGCTCAGCAGGTCAGCGGCAACCGCCACAGCAATTTCATTTGCATGTGCCTGTTCAACGAAACCACTGTAATCGATAATCTCTCCATACTGATCAGGATACTGGATCAATGCTCCGAAAAAGCCACCGGCAAAGTCAAAATCTGCATGCTCGCCACTTACCACTTCTATTCCAAGAGGCAGGGCTCTTGCCTTGACCACTTCCACCGTTTGCGGAAAAAGCCCATTGGAAATAAAAAACTTGCTTACACCGCCTTTCACAGCTGCGCGGCTGCGTGCATTATAAAGCATGATCATGGCCTCGGCTGCAGCAGTGCCCTCGTCAAGCAATGATGCATTGGCCAGCGGCATGGCTGTAAGGTCCGACACCATGGTCTGAAAATTCAATAATGCCTCAAGACGCCCCTGCGAGATCTCAGCCTGATATGGAGTATAGGAGGTATACCAGCCGGGGTTCTCAAGAATATTACGCTGGATCACCCCTGGTGTGATCGTATTATAATACCCCATCCCGATATAGGTCTTGAACAATTTGTTCTTGGCCGCGATCTCCCGAAGATGGTTAACATATTCGTACTCATTCATCCCTTCAGGAAGATCCAGGTTTTCCTTCATCCTGATGCCAGACGGGACCGTTTCATCCACCAGTTTTTCGATAGAGTCAACGCCAATTTTCTCCAACATCCCTTGTATCTGGGCTGTGCGTGGGCCGTTGTGCCGGTTTATAAAGTTGCTACTTAACATTGGAGTTTTAAGTTTTGAGGGTTGAGTTTTGAATTGAAAGCGCAAAAATAAGAATCTTCTCTATATTATTATAATATGTTAGTTATTTGTGAATATTTTAACAGCAGTAAAAATAAAGCCTTGTGTCAGAAATGGCTATTTAATATCAATTGATCTGCATAAGCTGCCCCCCGGGCTTTATGTCATGATTGATACTGAAAAATCACATTATGTCATAAAGGTAGTTTTTGCAGAATAAGCAACAATAACTGCCATATCCTGTTGACAAAGCCTTTTCAATCAAGTACTTTTGTTAGAAAGTATTTGTGATGATCTCCATGCATGAAAGTTCCAGGCCTTTATCTTCTGAAGAGAAAGAAATATATGAAGCCCACCTGCATACACTGGGGTTGGATAGTAATATCTGGGACCTGTATGAAAGATTTCTTCAGGTCTCTTCGGCTTATTCCATACCACGCATTATCAGGGTCATGGAAGGAAAAGATCATCTTGCCCATATATATATGATAAAATGCAGGGATTACGGTGCTACCTTATCCCGTTCAGGAATCATAAAATCCATGTCAAGACTAATGGGGATTCCGGTATATTCATGGCTGAGGTCAGGCATCGCAGCAGAAAACAACGCCAACCCAGGATATCTGAATACATCAACGGGTGATGATAATACAATGAGTAAGCTTATTGAGCACTTGAAACAAAAATACTTCATGATCTTTATCCTTGACCTGGAGAGCAATCACGGACAATACACAAATGCTGTTACCCTACCCTATACAGATGAAGGTATCGTTGACACCTCCACTTATCAGAGCATTGATGACTACCGGAAACAACATAAAAACCTGAAGAAGAAATTCAGGGTATACAGGAATCATGGTGGCAGGACTGACATAGAAAAGGGAAGACTATCTGTGGAAGATCAGCAGCATATTGCAAGCTGTGTGCTGTCGACTTCAAAGAAGAGTGTATTCAAGCTGCCATACCAGGATATTTACCCGGCCATGTGTAGCAGCTCGGCTGAAATAGACAATGACAGGATTATCCATTTTCTCAGCCGTTCGGATGATCAGTTTTTCGGCTACCATTCCTTCATTCAGTTCAACGAGCAGATGAGGTGCTTAAACGGAGCTTTTAACAGAGAGTTGAAGTCCACATATCATGCTTACGAGAATATGATTTACAAGGTTATTGAGTATGCCATTGAGCAGAAAATCCGAACCATATATTTCGGTCCAGTATTAAATGAAACAAAGAAACGGATGATGAATCAGTTTCTGCCAACCAGATTATATGTATACTCGAAATTTCCACTTGTATTAAAACTATTTACACCCATTCTGAAAAATTCCAGAATGGCCAACAGGCAGGTTCTTGCATTTTCAGGAATAGAAACCAAAAAGAAGGCCGCTTACCCGAGCAAGCAGCCTTCTTAAACACTTAACACTATATTTTACAAATCGATCCCGGCACCCTGCATCTGGCACCTGGAAGCAGATTTATTGATTAATTCTCATCTTATAAAATGAGCGATATACGAATACCAGCGCCACAATGAGGAATCCGGCACCAATCCATGGAGCGATATCCCTGAACTGTGGTGCAAGGGATATTTCCATTGCCAGCAGTCCAAATAAGGTGGTAAACTTGATGATTGGGTTCAGGGCAACTGATGAAGTATCCTTATACGGATCACCCACGGTATCACCCACAACCGCTGCATCATGCAATGGTGTTCCTTTTTCCTGCATGTCAACCTCAACAACTTTCTTGGCGTTGTCCCATGCACCACCGGCATTGGCCATAAATATAGCCTGGAACAATCCAAAGAACGCAATCGAGATCAGGTAGCTGATAAACAGCGACACCGGTGCGGCGGCCTCAGCACCCATTCCGACTTCAAAGCCTGCGGGAGCTGCAAGGAATGCAAACGCCAGTGCAAAGGAGAAGATGGCTATAAAAATGTTCCACATCCCTTTCTGTGCATATTGAGTACATATCTTCACAACAGCTTTTGATTTACTGACATCAGCTTTCTTCTCAGCGTTGGGGTCGAGATTAATATTTTCCCTGATATACTCAGTGGCACGACCTGCACCAGTAGTAACAGCCTGAATGGATGCACCGGTAAACCAGTAGATCACCGCACCACCAAGGAGGAAGCCAAGGATTGAATACGGGTTCAGCAGGTTCAGTATCTGAGCGGGCTCAACATGCAATGTATGCTGAATTACCAGGATCAGTGAAAAGATCATCGTAGTGGCTCCGACAACGGCTGTACCGATAAGCACAGGCTTTGCTGTAGCCTTAAAAGTATTTCCTGCACCGTCATTGGCTTCAAGGTAATACTTCGACTTCTCAAAATCGGGCTTGAACCCGAAGTCTCTTTCAATCTCTTCACTTACGCCTTGCTGCTCTTCGATCAGTGAAAGCTCATAAATAGATTGTGCATTATCGGTTACAGGACCATAGCTGTCTACAGCAATGGTTACAGGTCCCATTCCAAGCATACCAAAGGCCACCAGGCCAAATGCAAAGATGGAAGGATAAGTCATGAAGGCATCCAGTCCGTATGTACTTGCATAATAAGCAATGAACATGAGCAGGAAGAAGACCATCCCTTTCCAGAATGCGCTGAAGTTACCTGCAACAAGGCCGGATAAGATAGTTAGAGAGGCCCCTCCTTTTTTGGAAGCCTCAACAACCTCGTTCACATGGGTTGACTTGGGACTTGTAAAAAGCTTGGTAAATTCAGGGATCAGGGCAGCGCCCAGTGTACCGGCACTGATGATCACTGAAAGAATGATCCACATATTGTTTGGCATGTCGCCAATGATGAAATAGCTGGCCACGAAAGTAACAACGATGGAGAGTATTGAAGTGATCCACACAAGGCTGGTAAGTGGTTTCTCAAAGTCGAGATCATCAGCATGCTGATATTTGGCTTTAGTAAGTATACCATTGATCCAAAAAGAAACAATAGAAGTTACGATCATCAGTATCCTCATCACAAATATCCATGTAAGCAGGGAGATCTGGTCAACACCACTGGTCACAGCCAGCAGGATGAAAGCTATAAGTGCAACGCCTGTCACACCATATGTTTCAAATCCATCTGCGGTAGGTCCAACGCTGTCACCGGCATTATCACCCACACAGTCGGCAATGGTCCCGGGGTTCCTCGGGTCATCCTCCCCTATCTTGAAGATCACCTTCATAAGGTCAGATCCAATATCGGCGATCTTGGTAAAGATACCACCTGCTATCCTCAGTGCAGAGGCTCCCAGGGATTCACCAATGGCGAAGCCGATAAAGCTGGCACCTGCATATTCACCAGGGACAAAAAGCAGGATGATCAGCATCATGATCAGCTCGAGGGAGATGAGCACAACACCGATGCTCATTCCCGCATTCAGGGGGATATTGAGCAGTTTAATAGGTTTTCTTTCCAGTGAGGCAAAAGCCATCCGGGAGTTCGCAAGCGTATTCATCCTGATTCCAAACCAGGCCACTGCATAAGAACCCAGGATACCAATGACCGTCCATCCGAGGATGATCAACACACCCTTAAGGCCGAAGTTGGCATCCGACAGCCAGCCAAAATAAAAGGCTACGGCCGAACCAATAAAAAGGAAAAGGATGGCCAGAAACCTACCTTGCTGTATCAGGTATGTCTTGGCTGTTTCAAAGATAACCTGCGCTACATCCAGCATCGACTGGTGGGCACGGATCTTTTTTACCTGTACAAACTGGTATAATCCAAATAAAAATCCGGCGAAGGTGATCAGGAAGCCCCAGTAAAGAATACTCTGGGATTTGATCTCATCCGGAATGACGAGATCAGCTTCACTGGCAAAAGTCAACACCGGAAGCATTAAGATTGATAATAGCGACAAAATTTTTCTCATGTTATAATAATTTTGGTTAATGAAGCCCCAAAAATATAAATATATATGAAACATCCCTCAAGATTTTATCCACAAGAAATTAATGATGAACGAAAATTTTAATACTTTTAGCCTTTGGAAAGAACGCCAAACAAGTTTTGAGTCTATGGATAAGATCAGGTTGGAAATTATCGGGATGTCATATAGCCAGTCGCAGAGTGGAGCATATGCACTTATTCTGGGAGAGCAAGGAGGTGTAAGAAGGCTTCCGATCATCATTGGTGGTTTTGAGGCCCAGGCCATTGCTGTAGAACTTGAAAAAATGAAACCCACCAGGCCACTCACGCATGACCTTTTCAAGAATTTTGCCGAGCATTATAACATCTTTATCAAAGAAGTGGTGATTGATAAATTCATGGAAGGGGTATTTTTTGCAAAATTGATCTGCATGCAGGGTGAGGATGTAAATGAGATTGATGCCAGAACCTCCGACGCTGTGGCACTGGCCATCAGGTTCCGCTGTCCTATATATACTTACGAAAACATATTGTCTGAAGCAGGGATCGTGATGGAAGATAAAGCTGAAGAACTTCTTGAGGATGAAGAAAAAAACCATGTTGAAGAAAGTTCCAAAGAGGAATATACTGCATATGGAGAGGATGAACTTAAGGTGATGCTTCAGAAAGCGATCGAAAATGAAGACTACGAGAAAGCATCAAACATCAGGGATGAGATCAACAAGAGAAAAAAAGACTAAATAAAATAATCATACAAACATTGTCATTGGGTCAGGCGGTTCAATGGCAATTTTTATTCTAAGGATTATGCAAAAAAAACTATTTCTGGCACTGGGATTATTATTCATGGTCATATTTCCGGTCCTGGCACAGGAGGCCGGCCATACGCCTGATGCTGACACTGCAGAAGCAGGGTTTTCCTTTGTCGCCATCCTGCGCGGGCTCTTCGGTATCATGGTATTGCTGGGGCTGGCCTTCCTGATCAGCAGCAAAAGAAAAGCCATTAACTGGAGGGTAGTCGGAACCGGTTTAGCCGTTCAGTTTATCATTGCCATCATTGTACTTAAAATTCCCATTTTCCAGCAACTGATTGGTCTCATGGGTAAAATATTCCTTAAGATCCTTGACTTCACACAGGAGGGGACTTCATTTCTTTTGCAATCACTGATATCCGACACGGTAGAATCACCTATGATCAATTTTGCATTCTGGATACTGCCTACGATTATTTTCTTTTCAGCGATCACAAGCATCCTATTCTATTATGGCATCATACAGAAGGTTGTATATGGGATGGCCTGGCTCTTAAAAAAAGCACTGGGCATCAGTGGTGCTGAGAGCCTGTCGGCTACGGCCAATATCTTTCTTGGTCAGACCGAATCCCCTCTATTGATCAAAGAATACCTTAAAAACATGAACCGTTCGGAGATCATGCTTGTCATGACCGGCGGGATGGCAACCATCGCCGGTGGTGTGCTGGCAATATATATCGGCATGCTCGGTGGCACCGACCCTGAGAGCCAGCTTCTGTTTGCCAAACACCTTATCACGGCATCAGTGATGGCTGCCCCGGGAGCCGTGGTAGCAGCCAAACTGCTGGTACCACAGACAGAAGCTATACAAAGTGAGATCACCATATCCAGGGAATCGATAGGATCAAATGTACTGGATGCCATATCCAATGGTACACAGCAGGGCATTAAGCTGCTTGTGAATGTGGCTGCCATGCTGCTGGTGTTCATCGCACTGATCGCCCTGCTGAACTTCGTCCTCATGAAAGTGGGCGACTGGACATGCCTGAATGATGTGATCATGACGGCAACAGGTGGTCAATATAACGGACTAACAATGCAGTTTGTACTGGGTTATGCCCTTGCACCACTCACATGGGCCATAGGGGTGAGCCCGGAAGATATGACGCTGGTAGGACAGCTGTTTGGCGAAAAGATAATCCTGAATGAACTTATTGCATACAAAAGCCTCAGAGACCTCATCGTCATTGATGCCTTTGCAAATCAAAAATCAATGATCATGGCCACCTATATGCTCTGCGGATTTGCAAATTTCGCCTCCATCGGGATTCAGATCGGAGGTATCGGAGCACTGGCACCCAACCGTAGGGTGATGCTGTCACAGCTTGGCGTCAGGGCGATGATAGGAGGTGCACTGGCATCACTGTTCTCGGCTACGATGGTGGGGATGATACTGGGGTAAGGGTTGAATTTTGGGTGTTGGGTGTTGGGTGTTGGGTGTTGGGTGTTGGGTGTTGGGTGTTGAGTGTTGGGTTGGGCTCAAAATCATGACTCCCTGACTCCCCATTCTTCATTACCAATCTTCAATAGGATCTAATCAATAGGATCTCATCACTCAATAAGGTTTTAGGTTTTGGGTGTTGGGTGTTGGGTGTTGGGTGTTGGGTGTTGGGTGTTGAGTGTTGGGTTGGGCTCAAAATCATGACTC
>JBDLIJ010000165.1:0-7222 GCA_039714935.1 Bacteroidota bacterium
AAATACTCTAAATACTCTAAATACTTTAAATACTCTAAATACTCCAAATACTCTAAATACTTCAAACGAAACAATTATCTTTGTTATTATAAACGAGGACAATCCTTATGCGAATCACCAAAATAAGCACCATACTATTGCTGATCCTGCTTATCGGATTTACTTTTCCTTCTTTCGGGCAGTTTGGGCAGCCAGCACAACAGAAGAAAGATGAATTTAAGATGCAGAAGCGCTTTTATATTGGCGGCGGCCTTGGATTTGGGATGTCATCATACTCCACAAATCTGATGGTCGCACCCCTTATAGGATATAGGCTAACGCCTGATATTGATATAGGTACAAGGTTTATTTATACCTATAACCGTTATGATGAAAGCTACTATGGGGTGAAATTTTCAACAAACAACTTCGGGGCTGGTGTTTTTGCAAGGTATTACCTGTTTTTCTTTAATGATCTATTTCTGCATGCCGAGTTTGAGGAACTTAATTATGATAAGTTCATAAGCGTAAATGCAAACAATGAAGTGGAGAAGGAAAGGGCGTGGGTATCAAGCCTTTTTCTTGGAGGTGGTTATCGGCAATGGATCAGCAATAATGCCTTTGTGGGCATGACGATCCTCTTTAATCTCCTTGACACTTATGATTCCCCTTATGTGAATCCCATCTTAAGGGTTGGGGTGGGAGTGGGAATGTAGTAAGTTCCTGCTTCCTGGTGGCTATCTAAATATTTAAATCAATAATTATAAACTACACTTAGGCACTTGGCACCAGGCACTATGCACCAGGCACTCTCTTAAGTATTTCTAGTGTCATTTCCCAGAACTTCTCAACAGTTTCAATATTGATCCTTTCATCCGGTGAATGCGCTCCTTTGATGGTAGGCCCGTAGGAAACCATGTCCATTTCCGGGTATTTGTCGCCGATGAGGCCACATTCAAGGCCTGCATGTATGGCGAGCACCTCGGGTTTTGTGTTGAATAGGTCTTCATATACTTTAGCTGTGATGTCAACAATTTCGGAATTCGGGTTTGGTGTCCAGCCCGGATACCCGTCGGTATGGCGGGTTTTGCATCTTGCCAGTTGAAGTGTGCTGGCCACCATGTTGCCAATATCTTCTTTGGCAGATTCAACGGATGAGCGCTGGCTGGTGGTGATCTCAATAATATCTCCCTTGAATTTCACCGATGCCAGGTTGGTGGAGGTCTCAACAAAGTTCTCAATGTCCTGCGACCAGGCGATCACACCGTGAGGGCAGGCATAGATCCCGTTCAGGAGGTTTGTTTGTGTAATTTTATCGAGGATGAAAGCCGGAGTATCTGTTTTTTCAAAAGATACTTTCAGGGCGGGCTCCGTGACCTTGAATTCGGATTTTACGGTATCATTATAGGATGCAACATAGCCTTCAAAATCTGATGTGTTCGTTTTCGGAAGCATCACAATGGCAAAGCCTTCCCTGGCAATGGCATTTCTCAGGTTCCCGGCATTAAAGTCGGAGAGGAGCATGCCATAATCACGTGCAGCACTCCACAGTGCACGGTTCAGAATCTTATTGGCGTTACCATATCCTTTTTGTATATCATCGCCTGAATGGCCGCCACGGAGGCCTGTAACAGAAACTTTGTATGCTGTATAGCCTGGAGGCACATCTTCTTTCTGATAACTCATTTCAGCCACAGTATCTTTTCCCCCGGCGCAGCCGATGAAGATCTGTCCGTCGTCTTCGGAGTCCAGGTTGAGGAGGATACGACTGTTGAGGACCTTGGTGTCCAGCCCGAAAGCTCCGGTGAGGCCTGTTTCCTCATCAATGGTAAAGAGGCATTCGATGGGGCCGTGCTCAATGTTGGTGGCTTCCAGGATGGCAAGCTGTGCAGCAATGCCGATGCCGTCGTCGGCACCCAGGGTAGTGCCTTTGGCGGTCACCCAGCCATCCTCAATATATGCCTCGATTGGGTCCTCATCAAAATTGTGCTCCGTATCTGCATTCTTTTCACATACCATATCAATATGGCTTTGCAATACCACGGATTTTATATTTTCTCTTCCTGCAGTGGCAGCCTTTCTGATAATCACATTGCCGATGTCGTCGCGGAAGGTTTCGAGGCCATGTTTTTTGCCAAATTCAAGCAGGTAGGCAGCAATTTTTTCTTCTTTCTTGCTTGGCCTGGGAATTAGCAGGATCTCTCCAAAGTAGTGCCACAGACGTGCGGGCATGAGGGTATAGATATCTTCGTTCATTATTATTAAGGTTTTTGCAAATGTAAAATTATTTCTTCATCCCAACACCCGGCACCTCAAACCCTATATATCAAAGCATTAATATTCATTCCAGCACCAACGGATGCAAAGATCAGGATGTTACCTTTGTTTATTGAATGTGGCTTTAGCTTTCCCTGAAGTATGAGATCCAATAATGTAGGGATGGTGGCCACCGAGGAGTTGCCCAGCCAGTCAATGGTCATGGGCATGATGTTTTCAGGCAGATCAACAATATTATATAGGCTATATAGTCTTTTTAATATGGCATCATCCATTTTTCCATTTGCCTGATGGATGAGCACTTTATTAATTTTGCTCAGATGAATACCACTTTTTTCCAGACTGGCTTTTATGGCTTCAGGCACTTTTTCCAACGCATATTGGTAAAGTTTCCGTCCATTCATTTTTAGAAAATAATCATCTTTCTCTTTTCTGTCTGGCTTGTATGAATTGCCCATAAATAACATCTGAGAATGTAGTATGGTGTCGGAGCGGGTTTTGTGGGCAAGTATTCCAATAGGGTCGTCACTTTTTCTGGCTTCCAAAATGACAGCCCCTGCTCCATCAGCGTACAACATGCTGTCTCTGTCGTGTGGATCGGAGATCCTGGATAGTATGTCTGCGCCTATAACAAGTATCTTTTTTACATCACCTGACTTTATAAAATAATCAGCCTGGATGATACCTTGCAGCCATCCCGGACAGCCGAATGGCAGGTCATATGCAATAGCGTTGGGATTCTCTATTTTAAGTTTATATTTTACACGGGCAGCAAGGCTGGGGACAATATCCAGTTGTTTGTTATCGGCCTGTACATCCCCAAAATTATGAGCAACAATAATATAATCCAGATCTTCTTTGTTAATGTTGGCTGATGCGATGGCATTAACAGCAGCATAATAGGCAATGTCGGAGGTTGTTAAGTTGTCTGGCACATATCGCCTTTCCCTTATAGTAGTTATCTCCAGAAATTTATCAATGATCTCCTGATTGGTTTTGTCTAGCTTACTGCCATCTGTATCATAAAACTCATTGGTCAGAAAGTCTTCATTTCGAATATGTTTTGGTGGGATGTAGCTTCCTGTACCTGTGATTACGCTATAGATATTGCTGTTCATATTCAGCTCGCTTTATAAATACGGGTCAATGATATATTGCGAATATACTTAATCTTTACAACAAGTGCTTATAATCTAAAACTCAACACCAACCCCCAACACCCAACACTCTATCATTAAAAAGTAATATTTTTCAGCTTACTGATAGTAGCTACGGGGTCATCAGAAGCGAAGACGGTGTTTCCTGCCACCAGCACATCAGCGCCACTGCGGATCAGGTCTACGGCATTGCTAAGGTTTACGCCACCATCCACTTCGATAAGTGCTTTGGAGTTTGTTTTTGCGATAAGATCTTTCAGCCTTTTGATCTTGACAAGGGTGTTTTCGATGAATTTTTGTCCGCCAAATCCAGGATTTACCGACATCAGCATGACCAGGTCGACGTCAACCAGTATATCTTCCAAAACGTATACAGATGCATGGGGGTTGAGGACCACACCGGCTTTTAATCCCAGTGACTTTATTGCCTGTATGGAACGATGCAGGTGCTGGCAGGCTTCGTAATGCACACTGATGATATCTGCACCAACGCCTTTGAAACGTTCGAAGTAGCGATCGGGTTCAATGATCATCAGATGAACGTCGAGGGGTTTCTTTGCTTTTTCTTTTATCTGCTTGATGACTGGAAAACCAAAGGAGATGTTGGGTACAAAAACACCATCCATCACATCTACATGAAACCAGTCGGCTTCACTATTATTGATCATGTCAATATCTTT
This sequence comes from Bacteroidota bacterium, assembly GCA_039714935.1. Taxonomy (GTDB): domain Bacteria; phylum Bacteroidota; class Bacteroidia; order Bacteroidales; family B18-G4; genus B18-G4. Next base: position 4,094 of record JBDLIJ010000165.1, read on the forward strand.
TCCAAGATCTGAAAAGTCAGCGGATAAAATGGAAGGTGCGATAAGGTGTGCCATATTTTTTTTTGGTAAAATTAAACATTCTTGCATAAAAAAAGCGGGCGAGGCCCGCTTTTCATTATCCTAAATATGTTTTTAGTATTTTACTTCTTGAAGTATGCTTTAATCGCCTGATGGCTTTTTCCTTTATTTGCCGTACACGCTCGCGTGTCAGGTCGAATTTTTCACCGATCTCTTCCAGGGTCATGGGATGCTTGCTGTTCAGTCCGAAATAGAGTCTGACCACATCTGCTTCGCGTGGTGTAAGCGTTGAGATGGCTCTGTCGATCTCCTTTTTCAGCGATTCATAAAGCAATTGTGATTCCGGTGTAGAGGAATCATCACTTTTCAGGACATCGTACATATTATTGTCTTCATCCTGTACCAGGGGGGCATCCATAGATACATGGCGTCCGGAGTTCTTCATCGACTCCTTGACCTCATTTTCTGTTATCTCGAGCAGCCCGGCAATTTCACTGGCATTTGGTTCACGTTCGTGTTCCTGTTCCAGTTTTGCATATGCTTTATTGATCTTGTTGATCGACCCGATCTTATTCAACGGCAGTCTTACGATCCTGGACTGTTCAGCCAGGGCCTGCAAGATCGACTGGCGTATCCACCACACGGCATAGGAGATGAATTTAAATCCCCTGGTTTCATCAAAACGCTGTGCTGCTTTTATCAGTCCAAGGTTTCCTTCATTAATGAGGTCGGGTAAGCTCAATCCCTGGTTCTGGTACTGTTTTGAAACGGATACCACAAACCTGAGGTTGGCTTTGGTGAGTTTTTCGAGGGCGATCCTGTCGCCTTGTTTAATGCGCTGAGCCAGCGCCACTTCTTCATCGGCAGTAATAAGTTCAACCTTACCTATCTCCTGTAAATATTTATCAAGAGAGGCAGTTTCCCTGTTCGTAACCTGTTTAGTAATTTTTAGTTGCCTCATACAACAGCATTCATTATTTTTTGATTAAATTACTGTTCTGAATTGCTTTAGTATCTGAGTAGTTTCCGTCTGCCTCAGTTATTAACAATACCAGTGGCTTCTTATACGCAAAGCCACCGTAGGTGTTACACTAACTTCTAGGTTTTTGTTCTGGCTTGGGTAACAGTACTTTCCTTGATAATTTAAGCTTTCCTGTCTTAGGATCAAGTCCAATCAGTTTCACCTCCAGCTCCTGTCCAACTTCAAGAACTTTTTCTACATCTTCCGTACGTTTCCAATCAATTTCAGAGATGTGCAGCAGGCCGTCTTTTCCGGGTAAGATCTCGATGAAAGCACCAAAATTGGTGATGGTCTTAACCTTGCCTGTATATACTTCACCTACCTCAGGTACAGCAATAATATCCTTGATCCTGGCTTTTGCAGCCTCAATAGAGTCTTTATTTTCTGATGAGATATCGACCATGCCGAATTCGCCTTCTTCCTCGATGGTGATGACGGTGTTGGTAGTGGCCTGGATATCCTGTATGATCTTGCCTCCCGGTCCGATAATGGCACCAATGAATTCTTTGGCTACGATTATCTTTTCAATCCTGGGTACGTGAGGTTTATAGTCTTCACGTGGCTCAGCAATGGTCTTCGCCATCTCGTCGAGGATGTGGATTCTGCCGCTACGGGCCTGGTCCAGTGCTTCTTCAAGGATCTTATATGAAAGGCCGTCAACTTTAATGTCCATCTGGCAGGCGGTGATCCCGTCGCGGGTACCGGTTACCTTGAAGTCCATGTCGCCCAGGTGGTCTTCATCACCAAGGATGTCGGAAAGGACAGCATATTTTCCGCTTTCGGAATCAGCGATGAGTCCCATGGCAATTCCGGAAACAGGTTTTATCATCTTTACCCCTGCATCCATCAGTGAAAGTGTTCCGCCGCAGACGGTAGCCATCGATGATGAGCCATTTGACTCAAGGATGTCAGAAACGATCCTGATGGTGTATGGGTTCTCGTCTGAGTTGGGCAGCATTCCCTTGAGTGCACGCATGGCAAGGTTACCATGGCCAACTTCACGTCGGCTGGTACCCATGATACGTTTGGCTTCTCCTGTTGAGAATCCCGGGAAGTTATAATGCAGGAGGAATTTTGATTTTCCCTGTACTACTGCTCCGTCAAGGATCTGCTCATCCATCTTGGTTCCGAGTGTTGTGGTTACCAGCGACTGTGTTTCGCCACGTGTGAAGATGGCTGATCCGTGTGCTGAAGGAAGATAGTCGATCTCGCTCCAGATGGGCCTGATCTCGTCAAGCTTACGTCCGTCAAGGCGTGTCCTGTCATCCAGAACTACATTTCTCACGATATCTTTATGCATATCGTGGAAATAATTCTTGACATATCCGGTTTTCTCTTCCTGCTCTTCTTCAGTCAGGCTTTCGATGAACTCATCGCGGATGGCTTTGCCAAGATCGCTGCGTTCATGCTTATTATTGTTAAAGGTCTTTACCAGTGCTACTACTTTATCATAGGTAGCATCTTTAATCCTTTTTTCAAGGTCCTCATCAACTTCAACAGCTTCTGCTTCACGCTTCACTTTTGATTTTTCTACCATGTCGGCAAGCTCTATCTGTGCCTGACATTGTACTTTGATGGCTTCGTGGGCGACTTTGACAGCTTCCAGCATTTCTGCTTCTGAAACTTCTTTCATTTCACCTTCTACCATATTGATGTTATCGATTGTTGCTGCAACCATCAGGTCGAGGTCAGCATCTTCGAGCTCTGCAAAAGTGGGGTTTACCTTGATCTCTCCATTTACCCTGGCTACTCTTACTTCAGAGATAGGCCCTGCAAATGGTATATCTGATACAGCGAGTGCTGATGAAGCAGCCAATGCTGCCAAGGCATCCGGTGGTGTCTCTGTTTCTCCTGAAATCAGGCTGATAAGCACCTGTGTCTCGAAGCGCCAGTTGTCGGGAAACAATGGCCTGAGAGCACGGTCAACAAGACGTGAGGTAAGGATCTCCGCTTCGGAGGGCCTGGCTTCACGCTTGAAAAAACCACCTGGGAACTTGCCCGTGGCGGCATACTTTTCTTTGTATTCTACTGTTAATGGGAGGAAGTCGAATCCATCCCTTACTTCTTTGTTTGCTACTACCGTTGCCATA
>JBDLIJ010000166.1:0-7097 GCA_039714935.1 Bacteroidota bacterium
GACCTTCAGCTTTGTGATTGATTAATGCTACTTAAGATATTCCCAACTCAACCAACTCAACCAATTCAACAAGTTCAACAAGTTCAACAAGTTCAACCAATTCAACCAACTCAACCAATTCAACCAACTCAACCAATTCAACCAACTCAACCAACCCAACCAAATGAAATCCATACTCCTTATACTCCTTACCACCATGATGAGTGCTACGGCTTTTACTCAGGAAGAAAGCATCAAGCCCAGTCTGGTGACGACAGCGACACATTTTCGTAAAACGCCCCCCCTGCGTGAGATGACCATTGTCCTTCCCGGTGAGCGGGACAGAAGCTGGAAAGATGGCATCATCCGCAATGAGGTCGTGGAAGACATGTATGTTACCGACAACGCATTGCCTGCAGGACCGGATCCTGTGGCCCAGCGTTTTAATGGGCAGACTGGTCACCGCGGACCGAATGCGAATTTTGATGGCGTTGGCAATGTGAACGGAGTATACCCCCCTGATACAGATGGTGACGTAGGCCCTGACCATTACTTTCAGATGATCAACCTTTCTTTTGCCATTTACGACAAAACAGGAAACCGCCTGTATGGCCCGGCCGATAACAGCACCTTATGGAATGGCTTTATTGGCCCATGGACAGGCACCAACGATGGCGATCCTATATTGCTTTATGATGGTGAAGCTGATCGATGGATGGCCAGCCAGTTTGCCATTAATACCGGCAACGGGACCTATTGGGAGCTGATTGCCATTTCTGCCACTGGAGACCCCCTGGGCCCATGGTATCAATATGCTTTCCAGTTTCCTGCGTTCAACGATTATCCTCATTTTGGGATCTGGGGCGATGCCTATTATGCAAGCTTTAATATGTTCGGATCCTATTTCCGTGGTGCGGCAGCAGCATTTGAGAGGGATAAGATGCTTGTAGGGGACTCAACGGCCCAGATGATCCTTTTTGATATGCCTGAAGGCAGCGATCAGCATAATATGCTTCCGGCAGATTGTGATGGCGCTTTTGCTCCAGCTAACACACCAAACTATTTCATTAATTTTAAGGATGACGCCTGGGGATATGCTGACGACAGGCTGGTAATATGGGAGTTTACCCCTGATTGGGTGACGCCTGCAAACTCTGTTTTTCAGGAGGCCTATGTGCTTGCCACCGAGCCCTTTGATTCGCAGCTTTGCCAGGCCCCACGCTGGCAGTGCATCCACCAGCCGGGAACCGGTGTTAAGCTGGAAGCACTGAACGACAGGCTGATGTTCAGGGTGCAATACAGGAACTTTGGAGCCTATACCACCATGGTATTGAATCATACCGTTGACGTGGATGGCAACGGCCTGGCCGGCATCCGCTGGTATGAGCTGAGAGACTCACTTGACGGCGATGGATGGGAGATCTATCAGCAGGGAACATATTCTCCCGACAACCTGCATCGGTGGATGGCAAGCATTGCCATGAATGGTGAAGGGACGATTGCCATTGGCTTTACGGTGTCTGATGCAAATTCTACATATCCTTCTATGAGGTATGCAGGAAGGAATGCAGAGGCCACACTTGGTGAGATGAACTATCAGGAGATTGAACTGATCACAGGATCAGGATCTCAGAGCTATAACAGGTGGGGCGACTATTCCATGACATCAGTCGACCCGGTAGACGATACCACTTTCTGGCATACCAGCGAGTATTGTATCGGGGGATGGAAAACACGGATCGCCTCTTTCGACTTCGGGCCGATAAGCCCTCCGACAGTGAATGTGGGTCCTGATTCATCTGTTTGTGTGAACGAAGTATTCTATCGTACCGCCACAGCAACAAATGAAAAAAGTGTTCTCTGGGAAACGGATGGTGACGGCATTATTCAAAATGATCATAGCCTGAACCTGGCATACTTACGTGGACAACAGGATATCATAGATGGATCTGTTAACCTCTGGATGACCGCCTATGGTTATCTGAACGGACAGCAGGCCATTGACAGCCTGATAATGGGCATTGACACCATGCCAACAGTGGTTGCAGGGCCTGATACCATGATCTGCATAGGCCAGTCATTACAATTGAACGGGTATGCTGCTCCTTATGATTCTGTAAAATGGTGGACCAATGGTGACGGAATTTTTGATGACCCATCATCATTAAATGCTGTTTATACTCCCGGTGATAACGATACCACAGGCAAGCATGTTGAATTAAATCTGACGGCTTACGGTGCATATTGTGACAGCACAGCCTCCACGCTGGACCTGACCCTGGATGTATGTACAGGCATGGCAGAGCCGGGCGATGAGATCTTTATGCAGGTATTTCCCAATCCTTCTGGAGATAAGTTTAACTTCAAGATTACCGGTATAGAACTGGATTATTTGAACCTGCTGATCACCAGCGCCCAGGGGCAAGCGATCTTTACCTACCAAATTGAAGATTTTGATGGCCATTACAGCAATGTCGTCGACATGAGCTATTTTAGCCCGGGTATCTATTACCTTCAAATCAGGAATGAGAACTTTGTGAAGACGGTGAAGCTGGTGAAATTCTAAGACGGAAAGCAGCACCCGGCACCCCATTTAATTTAGAGATGTTCTAAACAAAAACTGAAATCCTTGTTTGATAAGGCTTTCGGAGGTTTTGTAATTGCAGTCGCATTCAGCAGGGAGTATAATGCCTTGAAATTTAGGCGATTGCATTTATTTAGATTTTGTTCTAAATCACTTATCAGTTGCCCTAATGTTTATATTTTTGCCCTTTATGAAAATATAAACAAAGGGCTTACAACGTAAGCCTTATAAAAGGAATATAACGTGAATGATGTAATGATCTATTCGGTGATTTCGCTGGGAGGCATAGGAATCGCTGCAGCCGTTGTCCTTTATTTTGTAGCTCAGAGGTTTAAGGTTGTTGAAGACCCCAGGATCGATGAGGTGGAAGAAGCGCTGCCTGCTGCCAACTGCGGTGGGTGTGGCTATCCCGGCTGCCGTGGTTTTGCAGAGGCTACTGTGAAATCTGCTACTAATAACAAGCATATCGAGGGGCTGAACTGTCCGGTGGGAGGTAATGATGTGATGTCGACAGTTGCATCTATCCTTGGCCTGGAGGTGGAAGAGTCAAAACCTATGATCGCAGTGATACGCTGCAATGGCTCCAGGGAAAATTCACCTCAGAAGGTACAATATGACGGACCGGCCACCTGTGCCTTTGCCCATAACCTGTATTCAGGTGAGGGCGGATGCCAGTATGGATGCCTTGGTCTGGGCGACTGTGTGGCTGTCTGCCAGTTTGATGCCATCCATATGGATCCCGTAACCGGCCTTCCTGTTGTGAACGATAAGTGTGTTGCCTGTGGTGCTTGTGTTGTAGCATGTCCCCGTGATATCATTGAGCTGCGATTCAAGGGGCCTAAAGACAAGAGGATATTTGTGAGTTGTGTGAACAAGGAAAAGGGCGGGCCTGCTAAGAAAAACTGTGCAGTGGCATGTATCGGCTGCGGGCTGTGTGAGAAGGAGTGTAAGTTCGATGCGATCACCATTGAGAATAACCTGGCATACATCGACTATGAGAAATGTAAGCTCTGTCGTAAATGTGTGCCCGTTTGTCCGACAAACGCCATCCATGAGCTGCATTTCCCTCCGAAGAAGGAAAAACCAGTGAAAACAGAAGCTGCCAAAGAAGCTCCTGATGTTCAGGTTAAGGCAGAAAAGAAAGAAGAATAGTATTCAATTAAACTCTCAATAAAGAATGGGTATCTTAAAGACATTTTCATTAGGCGGCGTGCATCCTCCCGAGAATAAGCTCTCATCCGATCAGGCGATAGAGGTACTAGCGCTTCCTAAGCAGGCATTCATTCCGTTGAATCAGAATCTCGGTGCCCCGGGAATGCCTCAGGTACAGAAGGGTGATGAGATCAAGGTAGGACAGCTGATCGCCAAAGGTGAAGCTTTTATTTCATCCAATGTACATTCTCCGGTTTCAGGTAAGGTGCTGAAAGTAGATAATGTGATGGACGCTTCCGGTTACAAAAGACCTGCCTTTGTGGTGAACGTTGATGGTGATGAGTGGGTTGATAGTATCGACCGCTCCTCCACATTGATCAAGGAGATCAAGCTTAGCCAGAAAGAGATCGTTGGCCGGATACATGAAATGGGCATTGTAGGCCTGGGTGGTGCTACATTTCCTTCACATGTGAAGCTGATGGTGCCTGAAGGCAAGACTGCCGAGGTCTTGATCATCAATGGTGTGGAATGTGAGCCTTACCTGACCTCCGACCACAGGCTGATGCTGGAAAAAGGAGATGAGGTGCTTGTCGGGACGAGCATCCTGATGAAAGGCCTGGGTGTGAAGCGTGCTATCATCGGTATAGAAAATAATAAAAAGGATGCGATTGATAAGCTGACGGAGCTGGCTAAAGGCTACGACGGCATTGAGATCTGTCCGCTGAAAGTAAAATATCCGCAGGGTGGTGAGAAACAGTTGATCAAAGCAACCATCGGCCGTGAGGTCCCATCAGGGAAGCTTCCGATTGAAGTGGGTGCTGTGGTAAATAATGTGGGTACTGCCTATGCTGTATATGAGGCGGTGCAGAAAAATAAGCCACTCATCGAACGTGTGGTCACTATTACGGGGAAATCTGTTTCCAAACCGGGTAATTTCATGGTGAGGATAGGAACTCCTGTAGCACAGCTGGTAGAAAAGGCCGGAGGATTACCTGAAGACAGTGGTAAGCTGATCGGTGGTGGTCCCATGATGGGGAAAACATTGTTGTCCATGGATACGCCTATTGTGAAGGGTTCTTCAGGCATACTGATCCTTCCTGCAGAGGAATCCAAAAGGGTGGAGATGAAGAACTGCATCAGATGTGCACGTTGTGTCAGCGTATGCCCCATGGGCCTTGAACCCCTCTTACTTGCCCAACAGGCTGAAGCTGAGATGTGGGAAGAGGCAGAAAAAGACAGGATCATGGACTGCATAGAGTGCGGATCCTGCCATTATACATGTCCTTCGGGAAGGCCACTGCTGGATTATATCAGGCTGGGCAAGAACAAAGTTGGACAAATAATCAGAAACAGAGGAAAAAAATAAGATATGAGCATGTTAACTGTTTCCGGGTCTCCTCATGTTCATGGAGACTCATCCGTTAAGAAGATCATGTACACCGTGGTGATCGCCATGGTACCGGCTATGCTGGTGTCCGTATATTTTTTCGGGCTAGATGCACTGCGGGTGCTGGTGATCTCATCACTGGCTTGCCTTTTCTTCGAATGGCTTATTCAAAAATACCTGATCAAAGGCCCTGTCACCATTAATGACGGATCCGCATTGGTCACTGGAGTGCTGCTGGCCTTCAATGTGCCCAGCGACCTGCCGGCCTGGATATTGATCATTGGTGCATTCATCTCCATAGGGATGGCAAAGATGTCGTTTGGTGGGCTGGGAAAAAATCCGTTTAACCCGGCACTTGTTGGTCGTGTGTTCCTTTTGATCTCTTTTCCCGTTCAGATGACACGTTGGCCGGAACCTACAATGTTATTTGGAGGAACTGCTTCCTATCCGGATGCCATGGGGGGCGCTACGCCGCTGGGCTTCCTGAAAGAAGGCCTGAAAAACAATACGGTGCCCGAACTCATGGAAAAGATGCCGGACATGATGTCAAACCTCCTTGGATTTGTTGGTGGCTCGCTTGGTGAAGTCTCTGCAGTGGCATTGCTGCTGGGAGCGCTGTACATGCTAATGAAAAAAGTCATTACATGGCACATCCCCCTCGCATATATTGGCTCTGTTGTGATCTTTACCGGCATCTTATGGCTTATCGATCCGAATACTTACGTTGATCCTGTCTTCCATCTGCTCACCGGGGGCTTGATCCTGGGAGCATTCTTTATGGCTACTGATATGGTGTCATCGCCCGTCAGCCCGATGGGGCAGATCATCTTTGGCCTTGGAATAGGTGTGATCACGGTACTGATCAGAATATGGGGCGCATACCCTGAAGGGGTGTCCTTCGCAATACTCATCATGAATGCCTTTACTCCATTGATAAACCTGGGGTTCAAGCCCAAACGATTTGGGGAAACAATAAAGGCAGCTTAATTTATGAACAACAGATAATATTTATATAAATGGCCAAGAAAGTTAAATCATCCTTTATCAACATGGTGCTGACGCTCATGATCATCACCGTGGTAGCTTCGCTGGCTCTGGGTTCGATATATAACCTTACCCTGGAGCCGATTGCAGCAGCGAAAAAGGCTGCCCGCGAGAGAGCCATCAAGCTTGTTTTGCCTTCCTTTGATTCCCTCACCAGCCTGAAAGTGGAGATACCTGACGATCCTAACCTTGCTGATCAAGGCAATGGAGACCAGGATTCGCTGGTGTTCTATGAAGCACTGAAAGACGGTGAAATCATAGGTGTAGCCGTACAAACATTTTCTAACCAGGGCTATGACCCCACACAGATACAGATCATGGTTGGCTTTTTACCTGATGGCGTGATTGACAGTACCGTGGTAACCCAGCAGAAAGAAACACCGGGCCTCGGCACTAAGATGAAGGGGGAGAAGTTCAACGGGCAGTTTGCCGGCATCAACCCTGCTACCTTCAACCTTAACGTGACCAAGGATGGCGGTGAGGTAGATGCGATAACAGCCTCCACCATCAGCTCCAGAGCTGTGTGCGATGCACTGAGCAGGGCTTATCGTACTTACGTATCATATCATAAAGAAGGAGGGACTGAATAATGAATCAGTGGACCAATTTTACCAAAGGATTTATCAGGGAGAATGCTGTATTTGTATTACTTCTTGGATTATGCCCTACGCTGGCCGTCACCTCTTCGGCCACCAATGGCCTGGGCATGGGGCTGGCCACAACCTTTGTGCTGGTGAGCTCCAATATCGTTGTTACGATGATCAAGAGCTTCATCCCGGACAAGGTCAGGATCCCTGCATTTATCGTGATCATAGCCTCATTCGTTACCATCGTTGAGCTGGTCATGCAGGCATACGTGCCCGCCCTCTTCGCCACCCTCGGGATCTTTATCCCGCTGATCGTGGTCAACTGCCTGGTGCTCGGACGTGCAGAAGGCTTTGCCTCAAAGCA
>JBDLIJ010000167.1:0-7069 GCA_039714935.1 Bacteroidota bacterium
AGGGCGGCGAGCTATGCTCGCCGCCCTCATCCTTAATGTTTTACATTTCTATACTGTCATCTCGATGGAGATCCGCCAAAGGCGGAACGACTGAGAGATCCCCCCTCACTATTTGTTAGAAAGTTAAATTTAACCGGACAGCAATGGTTTGAAGTTCGAAGTTTGAAGTGAATATTCGATATTCGATACCTGATATCAGATCCTCCTGACACTCCCTAAGGGCATCCACCCTGTGCTGCCATTTGCGATCTTAATATTGGCCCATTCATTCATCTCTTCCATGATGAAGACCTTTGTGCCTTCATGGATAACAAAGAGATCTTTTCCCAGCTTATTTGGAGATGACTTTATCGTTATGGTAGGATCAAATACGATGGCTTCCAGGTGTTTGCTTTGAATTTCGTGTTTTCTGTAAGTCATTGAAAGACAGGCTATGTTGGCCAAAATAAAAACAAGCCCTGCCCAGAAGGCAAATTTTCGCATGAAAATACTGCCCGACAGTATGAAGATCCCGATGCTGATGATCAGCAATACAAATATGCTTATGCTGCTGATGGTCCAGCTGTGCAGGTTGAAGCTGTTGCGTAATGCCTTCCACCATCTTACATAGAAAATTTCCGGTACCGTTTCGATTTTATCCGGGATCATGCTATTGGCAATGCTGAGATTGAAAATAATGTCGGCATCCCTGGGTGCAAGCACCTTTGCGCGCTCATAGTTAAGGATGGCTGCAGGCAGGTTGTTCCTGTTGAAATAAGCATTGCCCAGATTATAGTATAATTCGGCAGATTCAAAACCCTGGCTGAGGACCATCTCATACTTTTCAATTGCCTCAATATACTGCTCTGCATTGTAAGCTGTATCTGCCTCAGTGATCACAGACTGTTGTTCGGTCCCGGCAAGGAGAAGCAGGGGGAATAAGAACTGCAGAAATATGATGGTCGCTTTTTTCATCTTATGGCTACTATTTATTGGGGGTTCAGGATTTTAGTTCTCCTTCGATCTGACTTATAAGCAGGATCGACTCATTGTATATTTCATTCATCCGGCCTTTACCTTCTCCAGGGGCAAACCTGGCAAATTCGCAGTTATTCAACACTTCAATGAATTTACTTATGCTCTCTTCACTTACCTCTTTATCAGCGAGCCTTTCGCTAACGCTATCCATTGAAAGGTCAGATAAGGGGATGTTGAACTTGTCGCTCAGGTATCCCCATAAGGCTCTCGACACCTCAGTATAAAATGCTTCCCTTTGCTGTGCACTCAAGTATTCTTTTGCTTTCTTCAGGTTTTTTCGTGCAACGCGGGTGGCCTTGCGGTTTCTTAGCAGTGCCACATTTTTCTTTTTCTTCCTGCTGTTAACTACCAGTATGATTATGAAAAGAAGCAATATAACCGGAAGGGCAAGCAAAGCATAAAACAGGGGGGAAGCAAACAGATAAGCACCTTTTGCTGTCAGTGGGTAGCTGCCCGTCTTAATGTAATGTATGTCTTGCCCCAGGTACATAATATCTTCTTGTGCCACACCGCTGTACGTGACAGAAGTGGACTGCTGGTCTCCCTTTTCTACCATAAATGAAAAGGTGTCAGATCTCAGTATCTTATAGCTTCCATTGGAAGGGTCGAAATAGCTCAATTCGATCGGTCCCACAGTAAAATTGCCTGCACTCCTTGGGATGGCAAGGAATTCAAAGGTTCTGCTGCCTGAAACACCGGATGCGGATGTCCTGATATTGTTGGTGATCTTTGGTTCGTAGGCTTCGAAATCCGGCGGCCAGTTTACTTCCGGTGTGTTGATAAGCTCAAGGTTGCCGCTGCCTGAGATGATCAGCTTCAGTGTGACGGCATCATTTACGGTCAGCTCAGTATTATCGACTGAGCTTTCAAACTTAAATTTGCCCACTGCACCGCTAAACCCGGATGGCTTACCTGTTATAGGCAGGGGCTTTACATTTATTTTTAAGGCATTGGACGTTATTTCAAGCCTTACATTCTTATATCGCTTGTTGAAGAAGGGGTCGTCGAAGAAGCTGTCGAAAAAAGGATCTTTTGTTCTTTTACTTCCCTCAGACCTTAGCTGTGCTGTGCAGCTAAGCTTTTTAGGACTGACAGTGATCTCGCCCGACTTTTGCGGGAAAAGTGCTCCCTTATATAAAACGCCGGTGAGAAATTCGCGACCATCGATGACTTCTTCCTGCGGTTCAATTTGTTTGGAAAGGTCTCTCAGGTTGCTTACCCAGAAACCAGGAAAGGAAGCTGATTTTTGAAAATCAATATCAGAGATGGGGACATTGGCGGTATAAATTTTATAATTCACTATCACCTGCTCACCCTGATATGGATTCTTGTTGTTAATGTAGGCTCGAAGAAATACGTCATCCTTGGTATTTGATGACTTGCCCTTCTCCGATGTTCTCTGTGTATTGTTATTGCCGGATGCATTTCCTTTGATCACCTCTATCGAAAGCGTATTGGACTTATATTCTTTTCCATCAATGGAAAGGGTGGCGGGAGGTATCTCGAATTTGCCTTCCTCAAACGATTGCAGGTAATAAATGTAACTTACTGTTACTGATGCCGACATCTTACCCTGGATAACCTGGTAACTCTGGCTTGTAGAAATGTTTGGCCCTGACAGAACCCTGAAATGCCTGATGGTGGGCCCGACGAACTTGCCATCACGTGAGTTCACCGAGTAAGTAAGCTGAAACCTGTCACCAACCGATACGAGCTTGCGTGCTGAAGCAGTGAACTGCACTTCATCTGCAGACACTCCGGGGATGATGAAGATCATCATCATAATGGCCGATAACAAATATTTTCTCATAGCGCTGCTAATTTACTCAAGTTATTACCAGTCCTTATCGCTTTTCACAACCTTTACCTTCATTTTTCCTGTCTTTACTTTCTCCAGCGTCTTCTTTTCATCATTTTTCATGGCTTCCAGCATCCTCTCAGCGTCTTCTTTGGAGATCTGGCGCGGCTGTTGCTGTGGCTGCGACTGTTGTTGCTCCGGATTGCCTTTTTGCTGATCCTGATCCTGCTGCTGTTGCTGATCCTGCTGTTGATCTTGTTTCTGATCTTGTTCCTGATCCTGTTCCTGATCTTCTTGATCTTCTTGATCTTGCTGGTCCTGCTGGTCCTGATTTTGCTGATCCTGGTTCTGCTGATCCTGATTCTGCTGATCCTGGTTCTGCTGCTGGTCTTGCTGTTGATCTTTTAGCAGTGCCTGTGCGTAGGCCAGATTGTATTTAGCTGCCGTATCAACGGGGTTCAGACGCAGGGCCTGCTTATAGGATTCGATGCTCAATGGCAGTGCCTGTGCAGCCAGGCTGTCTGATTCAATGGAAGCACTCAGAAGAGAATTCCCCAGGTTATAAAATGCCTTGCTCCTGGTATCAGGGTTCACGGGCAGACGGGCAACAGAATCAAACAATGCACCGGCCGACTGATAATCCTTTCGTTCATAGTATACATCTCCAAGATTGAATAATCCTTTATGTATGTCTCCTCCTTTATTCAGTGAACGAATGTAGTTTTCTTCTGCCTTTGCAAAGTTTTTCTCATCATATTCACTGTTTCCTTTGCGGATGTATTTGTTCTCCTTCTGAGCTAAAAGAGAACCCATTATAAGCAGGAGGCTGAATGTGGCGAATATGTATTTTAATCTGTGCATTTTTTATGCTTCATTTTTTCTGTGAAAGAGCCTGATACTGGATGCCCATTTTGTTTTTCTGTCAAATATAAAAAACTCAAGGAACAGAAGCAGAAGCCCGAAGCCGATAAAATACTGGAACTGGTCATCATAATCCGTAAACATCCTTGTTTCGATCTCACTTTCTTCCAGGGCATTGATCTTTTCAAATATCTTATTGAGGCCTGCCTGTGTGTTGTTTGCCCTGACATAATCACCGTTTCCGGCTGCAGCGATCTGTTGAAGCATCACCTCATTTAATTTCGTGATAACCGTATTGCCCTCCCTGTCTTTTTTAAATCCTGTTTGCTGACCATAGGAGTTGATCATGGGGATGGGGCTGCCATCAGGCAATCCCATACCTATTGTGTATACTTTAATACCCAGCTCGCTGGCCTTCCGTGCTGACTCAATAGCATTGTTTTCATGGTTCTCGCCATCGGTAATGATAATAATTGCCTTGCTGTGTTTATTCTCCTCAAATGATTCCATGCCCAGCGTGATGGCTTCACCGATGGCTGTTCCCTGCGAGGGGATATCTTTGGTGGAGATGGTGGAAACGAACATTTTTGCTGCCGCATAGTCAGTTGTGATAGGCAATTGGGTGTATGCTTTTCCGGCAAAGATGATGATCCCGATCCTGTCGCCCTCCAGTTTATCGATGAGCTTAAACAAGGCCTGCTTTGCCCTGCTCAAACGGTCGGGCTTTATATCCTGAGCCAGCATGCTGTTTGATATGTCGAGTGCTACAACCAGGTCGATACCTTTACGTTGTACTTTTTCAAGCTTTGAACCTGTCTGGGGGTTGGCGACGCCGATCACCAGAAAGATGTAAGCGATATTGAGGAGGATAAATTTGAAAATGACTTTTTCTCTTGCGGCATCAGGGATCAGGCGCTTGATCACATCCATGCTGCCCAGTCTCTTCAACGCTTTTCCCCGTGCATATAAAGCATATACGAAGATGCTTATAAAGGACGGCACCAGTAGCAGCAGATATAAATATTCTATGTTTTCAAATCTAAGCATCCTTGTAGCCGGATTATGGTATTGTTTTAAATATGGTGTTTCTTAACAGTATTTCAAATATGATCAGGGCCAGGGCGAGGAGAGCAAGGGGCAGAAATTCTTCGTGTTTCCTGGTGAACTCGGTTACGTCGATCTTGGATTTTTCCAGCTGGTCAATTTCTCCGTAAATTTCTTTCAGCTTTCTGTTGCTGGTGGCTCTGAAATATTTTCCATCGGTCAGTTCTGCAATCTGCTTCAATGATTCTTCATCGATCTTTACCTCCATGTTCTGGTATTGTATTCCGTATGGTGTTTGCACCGGATAGGGAGCCACGCCAATGGTGCCTGCGCCGATAGTGTATATCCTGATCCCATACATCTTTGCAATCTCGGCGGCAGAAAGCGGGTCGATGGAGCCGGCATTATTTTCTCCGTCGGTGATCAGGATGATCACCTTGCTGATGGCTTCACTTTCTTTGAGCCTGTTGATGGAGGTTGCCATGCCGTCGCCGATGGCAGTGCCATCCTCTATCATGCCACTTTTAATATCTTTAAAGAGGTTTCTGATCATGCTGTGATCGCTGGTGAGTGGCGACTGTGTGAAAGATTCACCACTGAAGATGACCAGGCCGATGCGATCATCCGGCCGCCCGGCAATAAATTCAGATGCCACATCTTTTGAAGCTTCCAGCCTGTCGGGGCGGAGGTCTTGTGCCAGCATGCTGCTTGAAACATCCATGGCCATCACAATATCGATCCCCTCAATATTTACATCCCTGCTTTTTGAACTGGACTGTGGCCTGGCCAGTACAAGGATGAGCAAGCCAAGAGCAAGTATTCTGAAAAGGAAAAGTATATGGATAAGGTATTGACGCCAGCTTCTGCCTGTGGCAGAAAAGCCCGTGGTGGAGGAAAACTGCAATCCCGGGCTGTTGTTCTTAAGCTTATACCAGTACCATCCCCCCAGGAGTGGCAGGATGATCAGCAGGTATAAAAAACCCGGATTCGCAAATGTTATATTCGCATACATTATTCTTTTATTTCCTTGTTAGTGCTTGCTGGTTGCTGAATACTGGTTGCTGGATGCCGGATGCCGGATATTGGTTCTTCAGTCTTGCTTTCTTCCTCGTTTGAAACAGGCCTCGTTTCTGTCACAAAATCAACACAGTGGCTCAGGCTGTTTTCATTGTCGAGCGGCATTGGCTTTTCCTTCGCAAATTTTACAAGGTCGGCCAGCACCAGCGTGTCAGCCAGCTTGCTGGAAGATCCTTGCGGGGAATCTGTGTCCTTTATTCCATCAAGGATCTCTTCAGTGGTCATCTCTACCGCCGGCACCTTAAACCTGCCTTCAATATATATCCTGATAATATCGGTTAATTCGGTATAGAACTCCTTAGTTTTTCCGGCCTGCCATAATTTCTTTTCTTTCAGGCTCTCAAGCCCGTCCATGGCCACCACATAAGGCGGAAGCACAGGCTTTGGCCTGATCTTGAAAATGGGTTGCTTCCTTTTTATCCTCGTCAGAATATATACAACAAGCAAGCTGATGACAATGGCTGCAAGCGCCATCAGTATCCAGGGCATGATCTCGCTGAGCGTAAAAGGCGCTTCCAGGGGAGCTTTGATGACCCGGATAGCATTTGCAGTATCCACCTCCATGGTATGCACCATCAAATACATCGGCATGGAGCTTACTTCTTTAAATGTTGTATCGTCGAGGGCCTGGTATTGAAATTTTATCGGCGGGATATGATAATATCCTGAATCGAAGGAGGTGATGGTGATCGTCTGCATCATATCCACCAGATTTTCTCCCTCATGGATGATGGTGTCGACTGCCGACATGCTGATGATCTCGATATGCGCTGCAAGGGTGTCTTTGTAAAAAGGCCATATCACCCTTGAATCCAAAGGCATGCTGAAAGCAATGTTCAGCTGTATCTGGTCACCGATAAGGATGTCGGTGGTGTCGAGATGCGCATCAACAATGGCCTCCTGTGCGTGCAGCTCAGTGCCCGTTATGATTACGATGCCTAATATGTAAAACAATAACTTCATTTACCTACATCCTTGATTCTCTCAGTTTGAAAAGGCCCACCAGCGGTTTCACATAATCCTCATTGGTGCTGATGCTGGCATAATCGGTGCTGCTCCTCTTAAACAGGCTGTCGAGGAATTTGTCATGCATGCGCCACCATTCGTTATAATTGTTTCTTGCTTTATAACTGCCTGTGTCTACCCACGAGTATTTCCCACTTTCCTTATTGAAGATCTTCACCAGGCCGATATTGGGTAATGATGTTTCGCTTTCATCATATACACGCAGGGCCACCAGGTCGTGCTTGTTCCCGGCAATACGCAGGGCTA
>JBDLIJ010000168.1:0-7026 GCA_039714935.1 Bacteroidota bacterium
AATGCTGTCAGGCCACCAGTGACCAGGGCATAGGGTAGCTGTGTCTTTACATGATCAATATGATCTGAAGCAGATGCCATGGATGAAATAATGGTAGTATCAGATATAGGCGAACAATGGTCGCCAAACACCCCTCCTCCGACTGTTGCCGCAATAACAAGGTATAGATTTGAGCCATGCAACTGAGCCATAGGCACGGCAATAGTCATCATGATGGCAAAAGTACCCCATGAGGTTCCGGTTGAAAATGCAATAAATGATGAAAGCACAAATACAATCACAGGCAGCAGCTCAGGCGAGAGCCAGTCTTTTGAGAGATTGGCCACATACAAACCAGTACCCAGTTGATTACAAACCTCGCTGATTGAAAATGCAAGCATCATCAGCAGTGCAAGAGGTATGAGCTCGCTGATACCCCTTAAAGCGATCTCAACCATCTTTCGTGTTTTCATCAGGCCCTGTGAACGATAAAGGATCATAGCCACCAGCAGGGCTGTTGACACAGCATATAATACTGCCGAAGATCCTGATCCATATCCCATAGCCTTTAAAAAATGACTAACGGACGAAGAGGCTCCCTCTACCTTATCCCAGCCTGTATATGCAAGTGTCAACGGCATCATGAAGATCATTGTCAGAATGGGAAGGACCATATTGATGGCCCTGGGCTTTATTCCTTCCATCATCTTACAGGAAGTGATCTCGTCTGAGACCATAGGCCTGGCACCATCGTTAAGCAGCTTGCCGGTTTCACGGGTCCTTCGCTCAGCTTTCGCCATAGGACCAAAGTCTTTTTTTGATATGATGATGAAAGAAACCATGGCAATCGCTAACATGGGGTAATAATTATATGCTAATGACGATGCCAGCGTTTTCAGGGGTGATTCGATGCCCTGTGTAAGCAACAGGCCCATGATAAAAGCACCCCATGCGTTGAAAGGAATGAGTATGGCTGATGGTGCAGAACTTGAGTCGGCAATATAAGCCAGCTTCTCCCTTGGGATATTCAACTTATCAAATACCGGGCGGTACAGCGTTCCGGAGGTGAGTGCGCTGATGCTGGTTTCAATAAAGAGTGCGATACCTGTAGCCTGGGCGAGCAATTGTACGACCACCCTGCTCCTGCCACTTTGTTTTTTCTCCAAAGAATCAAGCAAGCGGTTTATCCGCAACATAAATCCATGAACACCACCCGAATACTGAATAAACATTAATAAAGCCCCCACCAGGGCACTGAACATAATGGTACGGGTATTCCCGGGTGATTCAAAAACATGAACAAATCCTTCCAGTGTGCCAATGGTCCCGCTAAGGAAATTCCAGTCGTTGATGATAAGCCATCCCAGCCATATTCCAAAGATCAGAGAAATGTAGACTTGCTTGGTCTTCAAGGCAAGAATAATGGCTAAAACAGGTGGTAAAATTGAAAGCAGGCCATATCCATCCATACAATAACGGGGTTTAATTAGTATGCCTTATCAATAAAGCAATAATTAGAAAAGCTAAGTTAACAATTAATGTATTATTCATAGTATCAGAATGATATTTAATATATTTTTAAACATTGAGTTATACTTATTGATACTTTTGCTAAGTAATATATTTATGTATTATTTCCTGCTAATATGAAAAAATTTGTTTTCACATTGCTGATAATATGTGCAGTAACATACAGCTTCGCACAATTCCGTCCTTTAGAAAAGCGAAACCACGATGTGAACAGGCTACTCAAGCAAATTAAATCCTCTGAGGATTTCAAAACAGCCGGCTTCGCGTTTTATGCTGTTGATATCCAGTCGGGTAAGATTATTTCCCAATTAAATCCTGATATGGCACTTAAGCCTGCTTCCACGCAAAAATTACTGACAACCGCAAGCGTATTGGAATTGCTTGGGCCTGACCACCGTTTTGAAACTACCCTCGCGTATTCAGGGCGGATAGATACAGTGACCAATATGCTATACGGCAACATTATTATCAAAGGTGGTGGCGATCCCTCTCTGGGATCAAAGTATTTTGACGAAACAAAAGGCAAACAGTTTTTGTCTGAATGGAAGGATGCTATCAAAAGCCTCGGCATTGACTCCATATCAGGTGGCATTATTGCGGATGCCCGGATATTTACCTGGGATATCGTCCCACCCACCTGGTCATGGCAGAATATGGGTAACTATTATGGGGCAGGTGCTTGTGGATTATCTGTTTACGACAATTATTATTCTGTATATTTTAATACCGGGAAGGAAGTGGGCTCTCCCTGTGAAATAGTTAAGCTTGTACCCGGGATACCCGAGCTAAGCTTTGACAATGGTGTAACAGCCGATTCTATTTCCTATGACAATGCATATATCTTTGGTGCACCATACACTAATGACCGCATCATCCGTGGGCAGTTGCCGGTAAATAAAAACAACTTCAGGGTTAAAGGCTCATTGCCAGACCCTGCCCTGATTGCAGCCTGGCAGCTTGATTCCACATTGCATGTGAATGGTGTTGGGGTGAATAAGCCGGCATCAACAGTCCGTATTCTCAGTAATAATAAAGGATGGTCTCCTGAGGAAGATGAAGTATTTTATACTACACAATCACCTGAGCTTTCCGGCATTATTACTGAAACAAATGTACATAGCATCAACCTTTATGCCGAGCATTGCCTGCTTCAGAGTGGCATCAAACTTGGGGCTTATCCCGAAACATATCATTCTATCGACTCAGTATTGAGCTTCTGGGAAGAAAAAGGAATGGATATACAGGGGATATCACTGAACGATGGAAGCGGCTTGTCACAGTATAATGCAATCACTCCTCGCCAGATGGTTTTTCTCTTAAGTTATATGAAAAGCCAGAGTGAGTATTTTGGGATTTTTTATAACTCCATGGCGATCGCAGGAGAAACAGGCACACTGAAGAATATGTTCAAAGGCAGCATTGCAAAAGGTAAGCTGCGTGCTAAAAGTGGCACTGTCAGCCGTGTAAAGGCTTATGCCGGGTATGTTACATCGCAATCCGGACGAGATATTGTATTCTCTATGGTTGTAAACAATTTTAGCTGTACATCAAGGGAGGCAAGGGCAAAACTTGAGCAATTGATGACGGCATTGGCTGAATTTAAAAAGTAATTGCATTATGAAAGATCAAATCAGCACATTCGAAAATTATAAAACACCATTTTATTGGTACGACTTGTCGTTATTTGAAGAAACCTTGCGGCTGTTAAAGGGAGAATCGGATAAATACGGGTTTCATGTTCATTATGCAGTGAAAGCCAATGCAAATGTGACGATCCTGAAAAAGATAAAGGAATATGGTTTTGGGACTGACTGTGTGAGTGGAAACGAGGTGCTTCGTTCTCTTGAGGCAGGATTCTCATCCAAAGATATTGTTTTTGCCGGGGTGGGAAAATCAGATGAAGAAATCACCATTGGCCTGGAGAATAATATCTTTTGTTTCAATGCGGAGTCTATCCCTGAGCTGGAAGTGATTGATGAGATAGCCGGGAAATTGGGAAAAACAACAAAGGTGGCTTTGCGCTTAAACCCTAATGTGGCTGCAGCAACACATGAATATATTACCACGGGCCTGAATGAAAATAAATTCGGGATCAATATGATGGATATGGAGGAGGTGCTGGCAGTACTCAGCAAACTTAGTAATGTAGAACTGGCAGGCATCCATTTTCACATCGGGTCTCAGATCACTGACATGGGTAACTTTGAAAGCCTTTGTCATCGTGTCAATGAAATCCAGGACTGGTTTGATGAGCAGGGAATATCACTGGAACACATTAATGTTGGCGGTGGCCTTGGGATTGACTACGAAGAGCCGGATAAGTACAATATCCCGGATTTTAAATCATACTTTAAAGTATTTGCCGATCATTTGAAGTTAAGGCCCGGACAGCAGCTGCACTTTGAACTTGGCAGGTCGGTAGTAGGCCAGTGTGGTAACCTTATCACAAAAGTACTGTATGTTAAAAATGGGGTAAAAAAGAAATTTGCCATTGTTGATGCCGGCATAACCGAATTGATCAGGCCGGCATTATATAAAGCATCACATGAAGTACAGAATATCTCCTCTGACCTTCCCGAGGAAAAATATGATGTGGTTGGCCCCATCTGCGAATCAGCGGATTTCTTTCGTAAAGATATTCTCCTCCCGGGAACAAAAAGAAATGACCTGATTGCCATCAGAAGTGCCGGTGCTTACGGACAGGTGATGACAAGCCAGTACAACCTGAGAAGGATCGTAGATGCTTATTACTCTGATAATCACAAATAAAACTACTGATAGTGCATGAAATATAGTACGCCATTTTTATTCCTGATGTATGTTGCACTGCAGATGTCAGCACAATCGTATATCCCCTGTTCGCCACATAACGAGAAGGGAGATGTGTGTAGCCATAATCATCATTTGAAAGTGCATAGAGCTGATGCACTTAACCCACTTTTTGATGATTATGATATCATTTTTACTAAGCTCGATATCTCTGCCGAGAATACTTCTGATTTTATTCAAGGCAATGCGCTGATTGAGGCACAGGTGACAGCCGATCAGCTAAATACTTTTTGCATCGGTTTATCCTCAGACATGGATATAGCCTCGGTGTCGATTGATGGAGAAAATGCAGCCTTTACCCACCTGAACGATGAAATTATGCTTGAAATAGAGCCTCCACTAACGATGGGTGAATCTTTTTCGATCATCATTACTTATGAGGGACATGGTCATAATCCAAACAACTATGCCGGAGGACTACACCATCTGTCGGGGGATGAATTGTTTAATTATAAACCTTTAACATATTCGTTTACGCAGCCATTTGGCGCCAATTTATGGTTCCCGTGCAAACAGGTTTTGAATGATAAGATCGACTCACTACATCTTTTTGTAACAACCGATTCGGCATATAAGGTTTCAGCAAACGGGATCTTAAGCGATGAGGTAGATCTGGGTAACGGAAAAACACGTTACGAGTGGAAAACAAAACACCCGCTAGCATATTACCTGGTGGCCTTCAATGTGTTTGATTATGCTGAGTATAATTTTTATACGCTGCCTGATGGTTTTGCGGATTCTATTTTTATACAAAATTTTATGGTTGATCAGGATCATATTGATGCCATGAAATCTGAGATTGACAAAACACATGATGCCATGAACCTGTATTGTAACTTGTTTGGCATGTATCCTTTTCAGGATGAGAAATACGGTCATTCCATATGGGGGAAAGGTTTTGGGATGGAGCACCAGACAATGACATCCATGCCATATGAAATTGATTTCAGAAGGCTTTCGCATGAGTTGAGCCATCAATGGTTTGGAAATTCTGTTACCTGTGGATCATGGCAGGATATATGGTTGAATGAAGGATTTGCCACCTATTTCGATTACCTGGCTTTGAAACTGCTTGTTTCAGATGAGGTGGGTGAAGCAAGAATGCAATACTACCATACAAAAGCGATGACCAATCCTGGTGGCAGTGTGTATATACCCGAAGAAGAAGCAAATAATCCCAGCCGTATTTTTAACTATTATCTATCATACTGTAAAGCCGGTGCGGTAATTAAAATGCTGAGGTGGGAATTACAGGATGATGATATTTTTTGGCAGGTCTTGCATCAATATCTCGAGGAGTACAAAGATAGTTTTGCCACAACAGAAGATTTCAGGGAAGTCCTTGAAGAAGCTACAGGAGATGATTATTACTGGTTTTTTGAACAGTGGATATATGGTGAAGGCTATCCAACATTATATGGTTACTGGTATCAGCATAATGATACCCTGACCCTGAAGATGAATGAACATACTTCTCAAACAGGAGCTACCTCATTATTTCAAATGCTGATACCATATAAACTGAAACTGGAGGGAGGGGAAGATAGCCTGATATTACTACAGCAGGTACAGCGTAACCAGATCTTCAAGGTGTTTATGCCTTATGAAGTCAATACTGTAATTGTTGATCCTGAAAACGAATTATTGAATGGGGAGGGTGAATTTATTAACTACGACCCAAACGGAATTGATGATCATGAAATAATCAGTTGCAGGGCATATCCGAATCCATTTTCCAGTCAGCTTAAAATATCCATAAGTAGTGAGCATTCGGGTTTCACTATTAGCATGTACGATGGCACAGGGAAGAGTGTACATAGTGTCACCACTGATCAGCAGGAATATATGTTGAATACATCAGCCTTCAGGACAGGGATGTATTACCTTAATATAAGATCTGTCGGGGGTGCATCTTACGGACAAAAACTGTTCAAATATTGAGATCATTAAAGCATTTATAGAAATCTTCCAGTCATGAAAATAAAGTCCCTTTCGGTATATCTGCTTCTTGCTTGCCTTTTTTTAGCATCTTTTCCATCCTGTGATAATACCCGACAAGAAAATGATCAACTGTATGTCATTTCAGATGTGGCCACTTACCATGAATTGGTAAAAAGGGATTCCGCAAATCAGCTGGTTAACGTAGAATCATTAATACCTGACATCGTACTTGATATCAGGTATGCTACCACCAACAATTTTACCGGGAAGAAAATCTATAACAGTCCTGCTGCTTTTGTCAGAAAACCGGTAGCTGATGCACTGATAAAAATTCAACAAGAACTTAGTAATGAAAGTCTGGGATTGAAAGTATTTGATGCTTATCGGCCTTATGCTGCCACGGTGCAATTCTATGAGGTGTATCCCGATACTAATTTTGTAGCGGCTCCATGGAAAGGATCGGTGCATAACAGGGGTTGCGCTGTGGATGTTACCCTGATTGATCTTACTACAAAACAAGATCTTGAAATGCCAACGCCTTTTGATGACTTTTCTGAAAAGGCAGCTCATACGTATAATGATCTGCCTGAATATATCTTAAGCAACAGGCAAATACTCAAAGATGTTATGATAAAATACGGATTCACTCCCTATGAATTCGAATGGTGGCATTATGATTTCAGGGGCTGGGAGAAATATGATCTGATGGACATCTCCTTCAATGAATTAAACAACTAAGAGACTGCC
>JBDLIJ010000169.1:0-6988 GCA_039714935.1 Bacteroidota bacterium
TATACCGATAGCACGGTACCCATCATCGACTCGCTCACAACCTCGATTTTCATTGTCGGAATGTGGCTGATGGCCAGAAAAAAGATAGAGAACTGGATCTACTGGATCGTCGGTGATCTTATCTCTATCCCCCTGTATTTCTATAAAGACCTGGCATTAACAAGTATACAGTTTACGGTATTCCTTGTGATCGCTATTCTGGGCTTCGTGGAATGGCGCCGCAAAATAAAAGAAACACAATAGCTCAAAATTCAAAACTCAAAATTGCTCACCACCCAAAGCACATATCGCATCGCCATCACAGGCCCTGAGTCCACTGGCAAGTCGGAGCTTTCCAGGAAGCTGGCCGAACATTATAATTCTATATGGGTGCCTGAGTATGCCCGCGAATACCTGTCGCAACTAAACAGGGGATATCGATACGAAGACATCCTATCTATTGCCAGGGGGCAGGTCAAACTGGAAGAAGAACGAATAGCAGGCGCCAATAAATACCTGTTCTGCGATACAGAGCTTTTGGTGTGCAAGATATGGAGTGAAGAGAAGTTCGGGAAATGTGATCCTTGGATACTGGAGAAACTGCGCACCCAACATTACGATCTTTACCTGCTATGCAATACTGACATCTTGTGGAAACCGGACCCTCTTCGGGAGAACCCCGACGACAGGAACCGGCTGTTCAACCTGTATCAAAAAGAACTTCAAGAAAACGATTTTCCTTTTGAGATCATCCAGGGTACCGGTGAAAAAAGAGTCAACTCTGCCATAAAAGCCATTGAAGCTCATCAATTCCATAATCTATAATCTCCATTGCTTCGGGTATCGGATATCGGATATCGGATATTTAAAACCCGCCTTTAACTGACCCAAGCCTACCGTAAACTGATTTCCCCCTCAGATATTTGGCAAACACACATCAAATTCATTAATTTCATCGTTGTAAATCCTACCCCGCTCCATTATACCCGGCCTTCAGCAATATCCTAATGTTGGAGGCCATTTTCTTTTTATCCTATAAATTTCCATGTCATGAAAATATGTAATTTTACACACCGTTAATAATACTATGAGCACAGAAATCCAGGAAAAACCGCATATACTCTTTTTACCAAAATGGTATCCGCATAAATATGACCCCATGCCGGGCCTGTTCATCCAGCGGCATGGCGCATCAGCCCTTCCCTACTGTAATATCTCTGTTTTACATGTGCATTCCGACGAGCATCAGAAGCAGCCTGTATACAACTTTGATTATAGCGAGGAGGAAGCTCTGAATGTCATCCGTATCTACTTCAGGCAGGCACGTACAGGCATCAAACCCCTGGATGCACTGCTCAACACCTGCAGGTTTGTCCGCAGTCATTGCAAGGGCATGCGTGAGATCAGAAAGAAATACGGAAAATACGACATCATCCATGTGCATGTGCTCACAAGGCATGGCGTGATCGCATTATGGGAAAAGATCAGAAGAGGCATTCCCTTTGTCATCACTGAGCACTGGACCCGTTATCTTCCATCAACCAACACCTTTAACGGGGTATTCCGGAAATGGATGACCCGTATAGTGGCTAAGAGGGCATCGGCTATCATGCCGGTCACGGCCAACCTCCGCGATGCCATGATCGATTGCGGGCTGAAAAATGACAACTATATCGTAATCCCCAATGTTGTTGACATCAAAATGTTTTCACCAGACACGGATAAAAAAAGCGGAGAAAAGGCCAGGATCGTGCATGTGTCGTGTTTCGACGATCAGCAAAAAAATATTTCCGGCATCACCCGGGTGATCAAACGGCTTTCAGAAAAAAGGCAGGATTTTACGATCGATATGATCGGGGATGGCATTCATTATGATCAACTGCTTGCCTACGGCGATGAGATGGGGGTAAAAGACAGCTTTGCCAGCTATCATGGCTTAAAAGAAAACGCGGACCTGGCGAGCCTGATGAAAGCAGCCGACTTCATGCTGATGTTCAGCAGATACGAAAATCTGCCTGTGGTTATCCTTGAAAGTTATGCCTGCGGTGTGCCTGTATTATCGACTGATGTCGGAGGTATACGTGAGCACATGAATGACGACCTTGGCATCCTTATCGATTCTGAAGATGAAGAAACATTGTATAAAACCCTGGACCAGCTGCTTGATAATTACAAAAATTATGATGCTGCCAAAATCCGGGATTATGCGGTAGCGCATTTCAGCAATGAGGTAATAGGAAAGCAACTATTTGAGGTTTATTCCTCTGTCAGGTAAATGATAAAATCTTATAATCTTGCTCAATAAGATACTCAATACTTTCGGGGCACGTAGCCTGTCGGCAGTGATCAACTTCCTGATCGCCATCGTGATATCACAACATCTTGGCCCTGATGGCAAGGGTGAACAGGGCATCATCATTGCCACCATCGCCTTTGTGCTCGTTTTTTCTAACCTGGTAGGTGGCGGCACATTGGTTTACCTGGTGCCACGCTATAAATTTTCGGTATTGCTGCTCCCCTCCTACCTGTGGTCGCTGTTGATCAGCATTCTTGCCTTCGGCATCTTATTCGTTTTCAAAATCGTCGACCAGCAGTTTATATTTCATATCAGTGTACTGGCGGTATTAAATTCCTTTACCAACATACATTCGACACTGCTGATAGGGCGTGAGAAGATCAAAGCCGCCAACCTTGTCAGCCTGGTACAGCCGGTGGTTATTATCCTGAGCTTGCTTGTTTACTTTCTCCTGCTCAACAACCGAACAATTGCAGCATACATCCATGCCCTGTACATCTCTTTTGGGTTCAGTCTGTTTGTCAGTATTATATATATGGCAAAGAGTTTCGGAAGGATGTCCGTACATCCCCTCAGAGAATACACAGCAGTGCTTAAGGAACTGTTCCGCCTGGGCTTCATGAACCAGATGGCCCATATCACCCAGATGATGAGCTTCAGGCTGAGCTATTACTTTCTTGAGAGCTTCCACGGAGAAGCCAGCGTGGGCATCTACTCCAACGGCATACAGATCATGGAGTCGATCTGGCTTATCAGCAAAAGCATCTCGCTGGTACAATATGCCCGCATTGCCAATACCGATGACAAACAATATTCGCAGGATCTTTCGGTAAAGCTGTTAAAGGCAGGGCTTATCATCAGCCTGCTGTGCATCATCCCATTATTATTGCTCCCCGAGTCCTTTTACCTCTTTCTTTTCGGAGCAGGCTTCAGCGGCGTGAAAGAGGTGATCTGGATCCTCTCCCCCGGTGTGCTGGTTTATAATTTCTCGATCATCATCGGGCACTATTTTTCAGGTACCGGGAAATACCATATCAACACCATTGCCTCCAGCATCGGGCTGGTGGTTTCAATTGTACTTTTTACAGTCCTCATACCCCCTTATGTAACAGTGGGAGCCGGAATCGCCACCAGCATCAGCTATGCAGTTACAAGCTTTATAGTGCTGGTATTTTTCCTGCGTGAAGCAAAGATCGATGCCCGCTCCTTCCTGCTGAGCACCGACGACCTGAATGTTATCAGAGGCCTGTTCAAACGATAAACATGAGCATATGTCAACAGAAATAAAAACATGCAGCAGCTGCATATTGGATGAAACGATAAATGGTGTTATCATTGGTGATGACGGGATCTGCAATTATTGCAAAGAGCATGAACCATTCATCCCGCATGGCGAGGAGAAACTCCTGCAGATATTTAAGAAAGCGCAAAACAAAAAACGGCATTACGATGCACTGGTTCCGCTGAGTGGCGGTAAAGACAGTACCTATGTCTTGTACCTGGCGGTAAAGAAGTATAAGCTCAATGTGTTGACTTACACGTACAACAATGGGTTTATGAGTGATTTTGCCAAAAAGAATATCGAAGCATCCGTAAATAAACTGGGCGTTGACCATGTTTGGGTAAAGCATGATCCAAAGCTCATAAAAGAACTATACCGCACGGCACTCCTGCAATCAGGCGAGATCTGTGGTATCTGTGGTGTTGGCATTGAGAGGAGCATGTTAAAAGTATCGGAAGCATGGAAGATACCCCTCATACTGCTGGGGCACACACCTACAGAGGCCAATTCCTTCACATCTGAAAACATCTATGACCAGCACAGGATCAAAGCGATCTTTGCACAGTCAAAGAACATAAACAAACAGATGTTGAAACGCTTTCTGGTGTATATGAACCTTGATTTTATTAATACTTACCTATACACAAAGACAGGGCGCTTTGGCAAGAAAGTACATATTCTGTATTACATCGACATCCCGTCAGAAAAAGAGATCGGCGACATCCTCAAAGCAGAGCTTGGGTGGAGAGAGCCTGATGCCTCGGAATACAGCAGGCATTTCGACTGTATTGCTGAGCCCTTTACGAACTTCATACGCGACAAGAGATTTGGCAGCTCACGGCGCATCCCACAGCTGAGCAACCTGATCCGCTATGGTGAAATCAGCAGGGATGAAGCCATCAGGATCAGTGAAGAGGATGCTAAAAAAACACTACCCGAAAATTATGAAGAAGTCAAGGCCATCCTCGGACTTAGGGATGATGACATTGAGAAGATCGGCGACATCCCGGTGAATGTTTTCGGTGATAAGAAATCTACCTCCAATATGATTTTTACGAAGGTTAGAAGTTTGTTGAAGAAGGGTGAGCATTGATGGGTGAGGCGTGAGGGCTGGGGAACGTGATACAACCAAGAAATGAACAATTGGAAAATCATAATAACATTTACTTATCCGCACGAGGCACATCTCGCGAAAGTGAAACTTGAATCAGAAGATATTCCAGTTCAGATTAGAGATGAGTTGACCGCGCAAGTAAATAACTTTTATTCAAATGCAATTGGCGGCGTCAAATTATTGGTTCAGGAAAAGGATTTTAGCAGAGCCCTGGAATTACTTATTGAATCCGGACAGATAATAAAAACTGAACAAAGCGGGAATAAATTCTTAAGTAGATTCGACAAAATATCCTCAAAATTACCTTTAATAGGAAAATCAATACCTGAATTGAGGTTAATAATAATTGTTGCTTTTCTATTAATTGTGATTATAACACCTATTGCAATTATGTCTTTACCATCAACAGTGGAAAAATTGACCAAAAACAGCTGGTGTGTGGAGAAGATATATTACAAAGGACAAGAATTAATACCAAACTCATATGGACTTAAAATGGTAAGTGACTATGATAATTGCAGGGAAATAATGCGTTTTAGAGAAGATGGAATTGTTGATTTGCCAGGTATTAATTCATATGGATACAGGATGCGTTGGGAATTTAAAAATGACACGCTAAAAATCACAGAATGGAATATTGGAAATAATTATCCAATTTCAGAAAATTTAGAAAAAGCGGAAAATGAAAAAGAAATAAAAAAATCAATTTTTCATGGAAATTACATATTAGAAATAACAGGAAACAGGATTAAATTACAATCCGACAGTTTAATAATTCTTGGAAAGGTTGATGGTCATCATTTCATGTTCTAAATAGGAAAAAGGTAAAAACGCCTCATACAAACTTTGGGCAAGCACTCAACAAGGTCGGTGACCTCACAGGTCCCCCAACCTGTGAGGTCACAGAATTTTAGGCCGGAGGCATGAGCCGCCAAATAAATGCGTAGCATTTACTGCCCCCGGGCGCAGTCCGAGAAATAAGGCCTTTTTGAAACGCCGTGACTTAATCGAGGACCTTGTCCGGGGAGCCCTTTCTTTGGTTCGTTTCTTTGGGCAAGCAAAGAAATGAACGAAAAACTAAATTCTGCTCCAATACCTGAACAAGGACGCAAAGGCGGGCCTACGTTTCCATAACACTAGCTATACCGATAGGATATTTTTGTATTTTTATACAAACGAATAAAGGTACGAGGCATAGCTGCGGCCGTTATTGCAACAAAGAACAAATATTGAATAATAAACTAAAACAACAAAAATGATAAAAAGAATTATTTCATTATCACTATTAACCTTTCTAATCCAGTCAGAAATTATTTCACAACCAACTTTCGCGAATCATTCAAATTTTGGAATTAGTGTTTCATATAGTTGTGACTGGGGAGACTATGATAATGATGGTGATTTGGATTTGGTAGTAGGAAATATGAATGAAGATTACATCTACATCAATGAAGGAAATAATGAATTCACTGAATCTGAAATTCTTGATGTATATCCTACAAACTTTGTAAAATGGATTGACTTAGATGGTGATTTAGATTTAGACCTTTTTATCGGAAACAATGGTTCTACCCCAAATTATATGTTTTATAATCAGGGGAACGGGGATCTCATACAAAATGAATTTCTAACTGACTATGATGTTACCGGAATAGACAATGGAGATTTTGATAATGATGGTGATTTAGACTTAATTATAGCAGCATGGGGTGATGATTATACATACATTTGGTTAAATGATGGATACAATAATTTCCTTCCTGATTTTAATAATGACATGTTTAACGAAGCCATTTCAGTTTCGGTCGTCGATGTTGACAATGATTCGGATTTAGATATAATAACCGGAGTCGGTTGTTGCATTAACTCAAGTGAAGTATATAAAAATGACGGAACCGGTATTTTTTCATTGTTTTCACAATTTGGCTCTGACAATTCTGCCTTAAACAGTTTAAAAATTATTGACGTTGATGATGACGGAGATATGGATATTACTTCTAATAATTCAGGATCAAATGAAATTTGCATTTATTTAAATGATGGAATTGGAAATTATTCTAAAATGCAAATTGACAGTGCTGAATTCAGTTGTGCGGAATTTGGTGATATTGACAACGATAATGATATTGATTTGGTGATTGGTGCATACGGTTTCTTCTCGGACAGAATTATTGTTTACGAAAATAATAATATGAACTTCTTAAAACATACAATTGAAGAAGGCGGATTTACAAACTTTCCGATAAATGCAGTATCTGATATTGCACTGGGAGACTCAGATAATGATGGAGATCTGGACATTGCTGTTATGAGACTG
>JBDLIJ010000170.1:0-6982 GCA_039714935.1 Bacteroidota bacterium
GAATTATTCAATCTCGCCATGATTACCGGTAAGCTTGGCAAAACAGCCAATGGCCTGATCAGTCTGAAAGAGAAGAATAACGCCCAGGGTATCTTTGACATGGGTATCTGTCCAACATTGGGTGTAGGTGCTGTGGGTATAAAGGATAAGGATCTCGTTGCCAGGATGAAAAAGGTGTGGAAGGTGAAATCGCTGCCGAAAGAAGTAAATGAGAGCCAGTTTGAACGACTTGAAAAAGGAAAACTTAAAAATGTTTTCATCTTCGGAGAAGATCCGCTTGGATGCACTGATGATAAGGTGAAGGTGGCAGGATGGCTTACAGTTGCTGATTTTGTTGTAGTGTCGGATTATTTTATGACAGATACGGCCATGCAGGCTGACCTTGTATTGCCGGCCAGCTTCCCCATTGAATCCGGGGGGACATTTACAAATACCCAGAAAGTGATCCAGGGCTTTGAGCCAGCATTTAAACGTGGGGCAGAATTGAGTAGCCTGGAACAACTTGCAGCATTGATGAAGCATCTTGATATCAAGCAAAAAGGAAATCCTGAAGCTGTGATGTCTGAGATCGTTAAGTTACTTCCTGCAGGTGACAAAGAGGAGAAATTTGTCTTTCGGAACACAGATGGAACAAACACTTACCGCCTGTTCTCACACGGCTGCGACTATATCGTTAAGCGCTTTGATGAAGAGTTTGACAAAGAATTTGATCATTAAACCGAAGGCTGATATTGCTTTTTTTGATTGAATTTGTATAGTTTAGAAATCAATAAGATAAAAAGGGATGACATCCCTATAGAGATGTCATCCCTTTTTCATCGCCACAATTCTGATTTTCGTACCTTTACCTTAAATTCATTACAGATCCATGGCCGGAACCGATAACCCAGCTAAATATTTCTATCACGATACCTCCTTCGACACACTCATGAAGAAGCGTATCTATCATGTACTGCTGATCTCCAGTGCTTATGATGCCTTTATCCTGGAAGAAGACGGCCGTATCGATGAGCAGATATTTAATGAATATGTATCCCTCAACCTACGCTATCCTCCACAATTCATTCAGGTAACAAATGAAGAAAAAGCCTTTGAAGAGTTGAGTGAGGGTGATATCGACCTGGTGGTGACCATGCTGAGTGCTGAAGATGCAGACACCTTCGGAATTGCCAAAAAGATTAAAGAGAAGTATGACGATATCCCCATCGTGGTGCTAACTCCTTTCTCACGGAAAGTTACGGTCAAGCTGGATAAAGAAGACCTCAGTGCGATCGATTATGTGTTTAGCTGGCTGGGGAATGCCGATTTGCTCCTGGCGGTTATCAAGCTTATTGAGGATAAGATGAATGCCGACCACGACGTGAATGAGGTGGGGGTGCAGACCATCATTCTCGTGGAGGATTCAGTACGCTTTTACTCCAGCTATCTTCCTCATATTTATAAGATCATCTTTAAGCAGTCACAGCAATTTATGACGGAGGGGCTAAACGAACATCAGCAGATGATGCGCATGCGTGGGAGGCCAAAGATATTGCTGGCAAGGAATTATGAAGAAGCCGTTGAGCTGTTTGATGAGTATAAGAATAACCTGCTTGGCATCATTTCTGATATCTCGTATGAGCGTGAAGGAAAGCGTGATAAAGAGGCTGGCATCAGGCTGGTGAAAATGGTTAAGTCAATAGATCCCCTGATGCCCATCCTGCTCCAATCATCAGATGCACATCAGCAGGCAGAGGCCAAAAAGCTGAAGGTTGGCTTCATTAATAAGCTGTCGAAAACCATTTCTATCGAACTCAAGAACTTCATAAAAGAGTTTTTTGCTTTTGGCGAGTTCGTTTTTGTGGATCCCGAAAACATGAAAGAAGTGGACAGGGCACGAGACCTGAAGACACTTCAGAAAAAAATATTCAGAATACCGGATCACTCCCTTCGATATCATCTCGTGCGAAATCATATTTCCAAGTGGCTCAGAGCAAGGGCATTATTTCCGTTGGCAGAGCGCTTTAAGGGTGTCACCCTGGAAGATTTTGATAACCTGGAGGATGTGAAAAAATATCTTTTCGACTCAATCGGGAATTACAGGATGACCAAGGCCCGTGGCGTAATTGCAGAGTTTCGCCGCGATAGCTTTGATGAGTACCTTTCACTTACCCGTATTGGTGAAGGCTCCCTGGGAGGGAAAGCACGCGGACTGGCATTCCTTGATTCCATGATCAAGCGGAACCAGCTATATGATAAATGGGAAGGAGTACAGATTACAATACCTAAAACTGTTGTGCTGGGAACTGATATTTTCGATCAGTTTATGGAAGAGAATGATCTGTATAAGGCCGCCATGTCTGACCTTAACGATACTGAAATACTGGCCAGGTTTCTTGAAGCTGAATTGCCTTTCAGGATCAAGGAAGACCTTTATACCTTGATCTCATTCATGAAGAGGCCACTGGCAGTGCGCTCCTCGAGCCTGCTCGAAGACTCATATTACCAGCCTTTTGCCGGGATCTATGCAACCTATATGATCCCCAACCTGGAATCGGATGAACGCAGGATGCTGGAAATGCTCAGTGAAGCGATCAAGAGCGTATATGCTTCAGCATTTTTTAAGGACAGTAAAGCATATATGGCAGCTACCTCCAATGTGATCGATGAAGAGAAGATGGCGATCGTGCTGCAAGAGGTTGTTGGCAGGCGGTATGCAAACAGGTTTTATCCTACCTTTTCTGGTGTGGCCCGCTCGATCAACTTTTACCCTATTGAGCCTGAAACACTGGAAGATGGCATTGCCAATATTGCACTGGGCTTAGGAAAGTATATTGTTGACGGAGGGATGACGTTACGCTTTAGTCCGAAATATCCGAAAAAAGTATTGCAGACAAGTACACCTGAGCTTGCACTTCGTGAAACACAACGTCATTTTTATGCCCTGGACCTGATGGCCGACAGCTTTAAACCCTGCATCGATGATGCCATCAACCTCTTAAAACTGCGCCTTACAGAAGCTGAGAAAGACAAATCCATGCGTTTTGTGGCATCTACATACGACTATCATAGCAAGATGCTGCGTGATGGCATACAGCAGGAAGGCAAGAAACTGGTCACCTTCTCAGCCATATTGAATCATGATGTATTTCCACTGGCAGAGATCCTGCAGGAAGTGCTGGAAACAGGACAAAGGGAGATGGGGAAACCCATCGAAATTGAGTTTGCGGTTGACATGAGTCCCGTAAAAGATGAACCCCATACATTTTACCTGCTTCAAATCCGCCCCATCGTGGATAATGATGAGACTATAGATGTGGATATAGAAAATATTGAAGAGAAGGATACTATCATGAGCAGTGATTCCGCCCTTGGCAATGGCTACATCAAAGACGTTTTTGACCTGGTATATGTAAAGCCTGAAAGTTTTGATTCAGCACGTACTCATGAGATCGCCGATATGATAGGCAAGGTAAATGACAGTTTCCTTGAAAAAGGCACAAATTATATTTTGGTCGGCCCCGGACGCTGGGGTTCGGCTGATCCGCACCTGGGCATACCCGTGAAATGGCCACAAATATCTGCGGCCCGCCTGATCGTTGAATCCGGCCTTGAGGATTATCGTATCGACCCCAGTCAGGGAACACACTTTTTTCAGAACCTGACATCTTTCAGGGTAGGGTATTTTACCATCAATCCATTCATTAAAGATGGCACGTACGACCTGGATTTTCTTTCAAAGCAAAAGGCCGTTTATGAAGATGAATTTATACGGCATATACGATTCGAAAAACCGCTTGAGATTGCTATTGATGGTAAGAAGAGCAGGGGGGTGGTGCTTAAACCTTAAAAAAAGGTGTTAGGTGTTAAGTTTTAGGTGTTAGGTGGGGCTCAACTTTCAAAACTTATCATTCTTAATTACCAATCTCCAATAATCAATAATCATTAGGATGTCATCATTAGAAACACCTTGCACCTCGTCTCCCGAATCCCGTACCATTTATTAAGTATACATAAAACCCAATATTTTAACCATTTACTCGTTGATAGTGTATACAAACCAATCCTGATATGAAAAAGATAACCCTTCCCCTGCTGGCCCTTGGCCTTATCCTCGTATTTACACAATGTGAACAGAAAAAAGAGGATACCCGTACAATCATTACAAAAAAAATCCAGTATGACGTGCCAATCGTAAATTCTGATCCTGATCATGACTGGTGGATTCGCAATATTGAAGGCTCTGACCGTGATGCCCTCCTGAACAATATTTTTGCAAAAGTTCAGTCCGGAGAAATACAGGCTTACGATTATTTCAATGAACCATTAACACTGGGTCAGATTGGTAGTATCCTGGTTGATACCATGCATCAAACCCTGATGCGGACAACGGAGCCATATACTGAGTATGATACTACTATCATTCAAAAGATTGAGCCCGGTCATATAAGCCTGCTCAGATTCCTCGAGGAGTGGAAGTATGATGAAAACACCCTGCAGATAGACAAGAAGATATACGCCATCAGCCCGGTCATGGAGGTGATAATCAATGGGCAGAAAGTTACAAGACCATTGTTTTGGGTGCGATTTGATGAAATGAAATAAGGTTCTTCGTTCAGGCACTTCATAGCCATTTAGCTTCTGCTGTTGATAGGACACAGATGACACTGATTGAACGGATTTGCACAGATTTATAGTCCAGCAATATCCGTGTTCATCATATTTATCCGTTCCATCCGTGTTCCATTCATATTATCCGTTGCATCCGTGTTATCCGCGTTCCATTCATGTCATCCGTTGCATCCGTGTTCCATTCACGTTCTATAATGCAATGTATTTACCCCGATTCCATACTTTTTTTAAAATGCAACCTTTTAGTGATTACAATTGTCTATGGTATGTTCACGAATATTAAACTAACCAATCTTACTGCCATGAGAAAATCTATCCTCCTTTTCGTAATTTCATTCTTTTTCTTTTTAAACATTTCTGCACAGAGCACTATCGAGCTGTCTGAAGATGTCT
Organism: Bacteroidota bacterium; assembly: GCA_039714935.1. Lineage (GTDB taxonomy): Bacteria > Bacteroidota > Bacteroidia > Bacteroidales > B18-G4 > B18-G4. Next base: position 5,005 of record JBDLIJ010000170.1, read on the forward strand.
CATTCTACAGTTCCTTTCCTGACATAACGATTGATAAAGTCAAGGAAACTGTGAATTACCTGCAGGACGGTAGCGTGTTCAATTATAAAAACTACCGGATAAATAATGATGTGCCTTTTCTGAACCAAACATTTATTAACGGTAATGATAATTCTGAAGTAACAGTTTACAGCATTGAGGGAAAAGCCAAACAGAAGAGTTGGCTTGCGGATCCAACAAAAGACACCGATACACTTTTTATTGTGCTGGACACTGTATACGGTGGTGGAATGTTGCACCAGGTATGGATAGACCGGGAAATAAATTATACGGGAATTGCTGTGCCAACATGGATCAGCAATACTTTCGGAGTTGTGCCAAATCTGGAACATGGTATATTGAATATTGCCGCAGTATTGCCGTCAGACATAAGCCCGGATATGTATCTGGTGTTCAGAGAAAATTATGAGTTTACAGGGAAGGACACTATTTTTCTCTCAGCTTCTGAGGCAATCCACGAAATTAACTTTGACCCGGTGGATGAATACGGGAACTTTTTGGGTAATCATGCTGGTACATATAGTGCCAAATTCACATTGGTATTTGACCTGGCAAATGGTGGTATTGTTCCGTCGTCCTGGAGTTGGGTTGGGACTTCGAATTATTATATTTCTGATTATTATGGAGAGACGATTGATTTGTATTTTGGATCATCAGTTACAAGCCCATACTCGGGAGACCCTACATACATTATTGAATATCCTTTATTAGATAGTATTACACAAGATGTTACGCTTACAAATACTCCGGATAATCTGGCCAATGCAGTCTTGCATTACACCTATTACGATAAACGTGATTACAATAAAATTGGTATTGGGATTATGTTAAAATTGGTTGCATATACAGGGAACTATGGCATATGGGGTATGACAAGCTATATGCAACAAGCAGCGGATCCTGATTGGGAATGCGATGTGTATATGGATATGCAGAAGTCAGAAGAGTTTGGATATTGTTTGAGACATAAGATGGATTATATTGAAGATGGAGAAACTTACACCTACATCCAATCCTATTATGATGAATATAATGATTCTATCGCAGGTTTTTTGGGATTTACCCCTGATGAGGATGCTCATTATATAAATGATTATGATACTTTGCTTATTGGGAATGGGACTTCATATTACTGGAGCAACTGGAGCAACTTCAGCAACAGGATCCAATGCTATTCGGATAACATGGGCATGTGGGGCAATTATTTCACCCCTTTTGTCAATACCAACACCTATATCATTAAAGATGCAAATGGCAATACGATCCAGGAGGGCACAGGCCTGGAAATACTAGTCTATAGCCTGGAGCCTGAAAAATATACTGTTGAACTTACAAACAGTGCCTGCCATTTTAACGGATACACAGGATCATCAACCCTACTTGCTGAATTTGATAAATCAAAAACAGACCCAAACCCACCACCTCTGAAAGAAATACAGTTGTTAAATGCTGAGAATACGATGAAGTATCATTTTGAACCAGAGGAAGAGGTTTTGTTGAAATTTTCTGCTTCAGACTTTATTGGTTACGATCCTTTTCATGTTGGGATTGGATTTCAGCCGGTAGTTGATTCGCTCACAAGCGTCTCAATTAAAGAACATAATGAAACTTTATGGACAGAAGTTGAATGCCAAATCATTTACAGTGATTCCATTATTGGCTATCAATACCTGGCAAATTTGACAAATTTTTTAACGAACGATTCTGCCATGTATGATGTGAGAATTTTGGTAGAGGATTATTCAGGAAATACATCGGAATATACATTCTGTCCTGCATTTATTTATGGTGATTTTAGTGTAGGCATCCCTGAATCAGGCTATCTTGGAAAGACTGTCGATATGATAACTATAGCGCCTAATCCCGTGAGGGATCAACTCTTTATCAGGGATATCGATGTTGATCTTCCAGTTTCACTGAATTATGAAATATTGAATTT
>JBDLIJ010000171.1:0-6837 GCA_039714935.1 Bacteroidota bacterium
GGGACCCTACAGAAGGAAGAGAGAGCTATGGAGCGCTATCCTTCATTGCAGGCACCATTTTCACATCCGTATTTGCTATATTGATTTGCATCCCCCTGGCCTTTTCAACCTCATTATTCATTGCTGAATACTATCGCGACACTCTCATTTCACGTATTGTAGGAACGATGGTAGACCTGCTGGCGGGAATACCTTCGATCGTGTATGGCCTCTGGGGATTTTACGTGCTCAGGCCCCTGATCGTCGACCTTGGGCTCAGCTCACAAGGTTTTGGGATTTTTACGGCGGGCCTGATACTGGCTATCATGATAATTCCTTACGCCAGTTCCATCAGTGCAGAGATCATCGCCATGGTACCTAATGATCTGAAAGAAGCTGCATATTCACTGGGTGCTACACGTTATGAGGTGATCATGAATGTGGTAATACCTAACGCCAGGTCAGGGATATCAGCTGGATTTATCCTGGCTTTCGGTAGAGCCCTGGGGGAGACAATGGCTGTGACAATGCTCATTGGCAATGCCAACAAGATCCCGGGTGGACTCTTCGATTTCGGGAATACCATGGCCAGTGTCATCGCCAACCAGTTTGGAGAAGCTGAAGGGCTTAAGCTGAGCTCGCTCATAGCTATTGGTTTATTGCTATTTATCATCACCGGCTTGATCAATGCTGTCGGGAAATTTATAATCAAACGATTCGCATAATATAGGCATGACAGCAAGAAAAAATAAAGCATCGAAGGACAAGCGCAGTGTAAAAAACCGCGCCTTTGGTATCGCTGTGGTCATTCTTGCTGGCATTACCATCTCCCCGATAGTGTTGATCATAGCAAAACTTGTTCAAAAGGGGTATAAGCAGATAAACCTTGAGTTCTTTACACAAACAGCCCCCGACACATTGGAAGCTATGACTGCCGTGGCGAATAATGAGATCATACCGGGAGGTATCCTGAATGGAATCACAGGCACTTTACTGATGGTTGCCATGGCTATCCTAATAGCTGTACCAATTGGAATACTTATCGGGCTATACCTTTATGAAAACGGCTCCAGGAGGTATGCTTCTATTGTTCGCGATATCTCTGATATAGTCCAGGGAATTCCATCCATTGTACTGGGATTGATCGCTTATATATGGATCGTTAAAGGTGTTACAAGCGGCTATTCGGCCCTTGCCGGCAGTTTATCGCTGTCCATCATGATGTTGCCGCTAATAGTGCGTACAACGGAGGAAACCATGAAAATGGTGCCCGGTACCATTAAAGAGGCTGCAGTTGCACTGGGAGTACCATACCATAAGGTAATTCTAAGGGTAATGATTCCCAGTGGATTTAGCGGTTTGATGTCGGGTATCTTACTTTCAATATCAAGGATACTGGGTGAAACGGCACCGCTGATGCTTACAGCCCTGGGCAGTCCGATAGTGAACTTCTATATAGACAAACCTACCAGTGCTGTCCCTCTGCTGATATGGGAATTTTACAACGACCCGAATATGGTTGACCTGATATGGAGTTCTTCATTATTTTTGATGGGCTTTGTCCTTACACTCAACCTGATCGCCAAATACATTGCAGCGAAAAGAAAATAAAAATGGAAAGAAATATCATCGACATAAAAGATCCTGTTCTGAAGCTTGAAAATCTTTCAGTTTCATACGAGAGAGGTAAGTATGCAGTTGAAGGAGTGACTGCATCAATAAAGAAGAACAGGATCACAGCTATCATGGGGCCATCAGGCTGCGGAAAGAGTACCTTGCTAAGGGCTATCAACCGTATGCACGACCTCTATCCCGGTATAGAAACAACCGGCAACATATATTTGAATGATGAAGACATTACCAACATGTCGAATATTAACCTGAGACGACAAATAGGCATGGTCTTTCAGCGGCCCAATCCATTTCCCACTATGAGCATTGCCGACAATGTCCTGGCGGGATACAAACTTAATGGCAACCGCCTGAAGAAAAGTAAGAAGGAAGAGATCATTGAGCAATCATTGTTAGACGTGGCCCTCTGGGATGAGGTAAAAGATTCTTTGCATAAGAAAGGCACCTTCCTGTCGGGAGGCCAGCAGCAGCGACTGTGTATTGCCAGGGCACTGGCCTATCAACCGGAGGTGATACTTCTTGATGAGCCAACATCCGCCCTCGACCCGAAAGCCACAGCAAGGATCGAAGACCTGCTGGTGAGGCTTAAGAAAAGATATACCATCGTGATCGTCACTCACAACATGTCTCAGGCAGCAAGGATATCCGACTTCTCAATGTTCATGTACCTGGGTGAGTTGATAGAATATGATAAAACAAACCTAATGTTCACCAACCCAAAGGACTCCAAAACTGAAGAATACCTTACAGGAAAATTTGGTTAAAAACTAAAACTATTGATCATGACTAATAAAAAAGACCAGGCCATTAAAAAGATACTGAAAGAGTTTGAAGCTTTCTCAGAATTGACACTAAAGCAGCTAAGCCTGCTTGAAAAGGTGCTAGCATATGATGGTCCTGATATGCCTGATGACATCATCGAAACGATAAGAAAGAACGAGGCCAAGCTCGATAAATTTGAAGTAAGTATTAGTGAAAGGATCGTTAAAACCATCGTACTCCACAAGCCGGTGGCATCTGACCTCAGAATGATCTTTGCATGCTATCGAATGTCGGTCAACCTTGAGCGCATCGGCGATTTGGTGATGAACATCATTAACTTCCTGGATAAGGTAATGGATCATGCCACCTATAAACGCTCATCCGACCTTATCGACAACATGTTGGCACAAAGCTCGCAGATGGTCACCAAGGCTCTCATATCATTTATAAATAATGACAAAAACTACGCTATCTGGACCATAAAAAATGATGAAGTAATAGACGAGCTTTATAATAAACTGATCAAAAAATCTATTACAGGAAGTAATGTCTCGGATGAAAATAAAAAAATGCTACTCGACCTTATGGATATTCGAAGCATCATTTCTAATATCGAGAGAATAGCCGACCATGCAACGAACATCGCTGAAGCATCAATTTATTCTATGGAAGGAACTGATGTAAGGCATATGGACATTGAAGAAATTGAATAGAATCCCGAAAGGAATTAATTGTTTTGTACATTTATAATCAAAACTAAAGCAAATAAAAATTGGACGAAGCTATATATAAAATACTGGTTGTAGATGATGAAGAGGATCTGTGCGAGATACTTCAATTCAACCTTGAAGGTGATGGCCATGAGGTAGATGTTGCATATTCTGCTGAAGAAGCATTGCAGAAAGATCTCAATAATTATGATCTTTTCTTACTTGATGTTATGATGAATAACATGTCGGGCTTCAAGTTGGCTGAGATCATGAGGCGTGATTTGAAGATCAAAACGCCTATCATCTTCATAACGGCAAAGAATACTGAGAACGACCTCCTGACAGGCTTTAGCCTTGGTGGAGATGATTACATCAAGAAACCTTTCTCTATAAAGGAGGTTCTTGTAAGAGTGAAGGCCGTAGCCAAAAGGCCACCCGTAAAAACAGAGCCCGTAGAAGCCACAGAAAAGTATGAGTTTGAAAGCCTCTTCATTGATAAAAACCTGAAACAACTCATAATTGATGAAAATGAAGTTGAGCTGACACGCAAAGAATATGAAATTCTTATAATGCTGTTAAGCCGCACGGATCGCTTCGTATCGCGGGAAGAAATGTTGAATTCGATCTGGGGTGATGATGTTATTGTCAGCGAACGTACCATCGATGTTCACATCACACGTGTACGGAAAAAGCTTGGAATTTATGGGAAATACCTTGTGGGAAGGTCGGGTTATGGCTACAGGTTGAATTTTAAAAATTGAAAAGTACAACAGCATGATTAAATTTAAAAGCTATAGCAACAAATTGTTCTTTTATACTTTCCTGGTATTTATTCTGTTTGCTATTCTCGTTATAGGATTTCAAAGTCAGAGGGAGAAAGAGTTCCGGAAAAGTCAACTTGAGAACACTTTAAATAACATCACTCAGCTTACACAGCAATATATCGATGAAAATGATCTTTTCAGGCTGCAGGCCCTTGATGATCTCGACTCATTGATGAAGATCATACCCCAGCAAGGCATCCGGGTAACAGTAATCGATTCTGATGGGATAGTCATTTATGATAGCGAGGTTGAAGATCTTGCACGCCTGGATAATCACGCAAACAGGCCGGAAGTATTGAAATCGCTCTCGGAAAGCTTTGGCGCCAATATCCGCGCATCTGCCTCAACAGGTAATGACTATTATTACCTGGCCAGGTTCTATAATGATTATTATGTGAGGACGGCCGTATTGTATGATACCGATATAGTACAATACCTCAAAGCCGACAGGCTGTTCCTGCTTGTAATGTTAGTTATTTCACTGATAATATGGATTATCCTCATCCTGGTGATCAGGAACTCCAATAAGACCATCACACGGCTGAAAGATTTTGTAGTAAAGCTTAACCGTGGTGAGGAGGTCAGAGACAACATCCGCTTTCCAAATGACGAGCTTGGAATTATCGGAAAGCAGATCGTTGACATCTATGCTGACATGAAAAATGCAAGAGATGAGCTGAGCCTTGAACGAGAGAAACTTTTCAACCACCTTTTTGCTCTTAATGAAGGGGTAGCCATCTTTTCGGTGGAAAAGAAAAAGCTTCTTTCCAACAATCATTTCATACAGTACCTGAACATCATCTCAGAACAGTCGTCTATATCAGCAGAAAGATTTTTTGATGTAAGCGAGTTTAAACCCGTTAAAAAGTTTATCAACCAGTATGTCAAAGGCCATGAGCAGATTAATGCTGAAAACCTGCCACAGTTTGAAGTCACGGTAAACAAGGAAGGACGCTATTATTCGACCCGTTGTATTGTTTTCCCTGACGGCAGCTTCGAGATCCTGATTACCGATATAACCAGCCTCGAAAAGCGAAGGATATTGAAACAGCAGATGACCTCAAACATTGCCCATGAGTTGAAAACCCCGGTAGCATCGGTAATGGGATACCTGGAAACCCTGATGAATAACAATATTGATGACGAAAAGCGGAAATACTTCCTCGAAAAAGCAAGCGCACAGGCTACCCGCCTCACTGATCTTATTAATGATATCTCTATCCTGAATAAAATAGAAGAAGCCAAAGACCACTTTTCAATGGGTGAAGTAAATCTTAAGGATATCGTTAACGAGGTGATCAACAATCAAAAGAACAGGCTCGATGAGAAAAAGATGAGTGTGTCTACGAATATTAAAGACGATGTTGTTGTAAACGGTAATCAAACCCTCTTGTTCTCCATTTTTCACAACCTTTTGGATAACGCAATCAAATATGCAGGGGAAGATATTAAGATCAACATCTCAAATTACCTGGAGGATCAGAACTATATTTACCTGTCGTTCTACGATAACGGGCCCGGTATAGCAGATGAACACCTACCAAGGCTCTTTGAGCGCTTCTACCGTATCGACTCCGGCCGCTCCCGCAAAACAGGCGGCACAGGCCTGGGACTGGCCATCGTTAAGAATGCTGTACAGCTACATAATGGATATATCTCTGCAAGGAACCATCAAGACGGTGGGCTGGAGTTCTTGTTTACCCTGGGGAAATAAGCATACACATCTAAGCTTGCAATTTATCTATAGTTACCTTATATTTGGTATTCGCGAATCCCACATCATGAATCCACGAATAAGGCTATTAACAACACACTCATATTAGTACTGGAAATCAACAAAATATTATTTTCTCTTTTTCAATACCAACTATTCTCGCTGTTTGCTTCATTTTTATCGGAATGTGAAAGCAAGAAAGTAGTTGGCCAATTGCAAATGCCGACCAAATTAACCCCTTTTAGTCGTCTGCAAATAAACCGGCTCAGGGTGGTCAGTTAGCCGTCCTATGAATTTAAAGCCCTTTCTGACTGACATATACGTAAATCTCTTAAAAATAAATTCATCAATAATTGCAAAATAATTTGAAAGTTAGTTAATATTCACTAACTTTGCCACAAATTAATAACAAAACAATGCTAACAGAAAGACAACAACAGATCATTGAGGAATCTACCAGGATCATTGATCAGAAAGGGATTCAGGGGCTGACCATCAAAAATCTCTCAAAAGCGATTGGCATTTCTGAACCTGCAATATACAGGCATTTTGAGAGTAAAACAGAAATCCTGATGAGCATTCTTAATAATTTTAAAGAAATGGCTGTCATGCTTTCCGGAATAATGGAAACCTATGAGGCTGCAGCAAAAGATAAGATCAGTTTCATGTTTTCAAAAATGCTTGAGGTATTTTCAGAAACCCCTTCAATGATATCTGTTATATTTTCTGAGGAAATTTTTAAAAACGAGGAAGTGCTGAAAAATAAAATCGTTGAAATTTTAAACCTGCATGCACAAACGCTTGAAAATATTATTCTAAAAGGGCAATCAGAGAAGAATGTAAGGGAAGATATTGATGAAAAAAGCCTTGCATTAATGGCAATGGGTTCATTAAGATTGCTTGTAAAAAGATGGGACCTGAACAATCACAATTTTGATTTAAAAACAGAAGGTGATAAGCTAATCGCCGTAATAGGCAAAGTCCTGAGAAAGTAAATAAGCGGCTGTCTTAAATAGGTCATTTAAAAATAATTACACGTACAGACAACTATTTTTGGAAATATTGAATTAGTGAATGCTAACCAACAAATAAATATGAAAAATATTCTGATAAAATTGCTCAAAATTCCATGGATAATTCTGGCTGCTACAATCATTATCAGTGCATTGTTTTTTCTTGTGATGAAGAATAACTCCAGGATGGAAACTGATCTTGA
>JBDLIJ010000172.1:0-6800 GCA_039714935.1 Bacteroidota bacterium
TAAAAGTAACAGCCGGTGGGCGTACACTTACCGAAAATGTTGACTATACGGTAGATTACACACTCGGACGTGTGCGGATCATCAACGAAGGCATCCTGAATTCAGGAACACCGATCAATGTGTCCATGGAGAACAACACCCTGTTCAACATACAGACCAAGCGGCTTATGGGCTCCCGTATTGAACATGCTTTCAATCCGAATTTCCTTGTCGGAGGAACAATACTCAACCTGCGTGAGCGCCCGCTTACACAAAAAGTAAGCTATGGCAACGACCCGATCAACAATACTATCTGGGGTGTCGACCTGGGCTACCAGACCGAATCCAGATTTTTGACCAAGATGGTGGACGCACTCCCATTCATTGAAACCAAGGCGGCCTCCATGGTCAATGTAAATGCTGAATTCGCTCACTTTATTCCAGGGCATTCAAGAGCTATCGGAAGTTCCGGAACATCATATATTGATGATTTTGAAGGAGCAAAATCCACTACCGACCTGAAGAATTACGGTACATGGTTCATGGCCAGTACACCACAGGGCCAACCGGATCTTTTTCCCGAAACAGATATCGCCAATGCCTTTAACTATAAAACCCAGATCGACTACGGAAAGAACAGGGCCAAGGTAGCATGGTATATCATCGACCCACTGTTCTATGACAGGAACAGCTCACTGGTTCCTTCGAATATCTCCAAAGATGAGTTGTCGAAAGATGTTGTGCGGCAGGTCCTCGAAACTGAAGTTTTCCCGAATAAAGATATTCCGAGTGGAACTCCTACAAACATTGCCATATTTAACCTTGCATATTATCCTTCGGAAAAAGGGGCCTATAACTACGATGATGTCCCGGGGCCTTACAGCAGCGGTATCGATGCCAATGGCAGGCTGAAGGATCCGGATAGCCGCTGGGGTGGTGTCATGAGAAAAATTGAGTCAACCGACTTTGAGGCCACCAATGTAGAATATATCGAGTTCTGGATGATGGATCCGTTTTCGGAAGATTCAACCAATAAGGGGAAGCTGTATTTTAACCTTGGTGACATCTCTGAAGACCTTCTGCGTGACTCCAGAAAATCATTTGAAAATGGTTTGCCTACCAGTGAAGAGGTGATAAACGTTGACACTACGGGCTGGGGACATGTTCCAAACATACAGGCACTTGTCGAATCATTTGACACGGAAGAGGGATCAAGGCAGTTTCAGGATGTAGGTTACGATGGCTTGCACGATAATGCTGAACGGCTTTTTTATTCCCAAAGCGGTATGCATCCCTATCTGGACACCATCGCTGCTGCCTTCGGCCCGAATTCAGGTGCATATCAACAGGCCTTCTCTGATCCATCCAGTGATAACTATCATTATTTCAGGGGTGGTGATTATGATGATGATCCAAAGTATTCAAACGTACTGGAAAGATATAAGAACTTTAACGGCCCCGACGGGAACTCTCCCACCGATGCTCAAAACCCTGAAAATTATCCTACCGCCTCAACCACCCTTCCCGATGTGGAAGACCTGAACAGGGACAACACCCTGAGCGAATCAGAACGATACTTCCAGTATGAAATTGAACTGGATCCTAAGAAGATGGAAGTGGGAAGCCAATATATTACCGATATATACCTCGCCCAGGGTATTAAGCTTCCTAACAATTCCGTTACAAGCACCAAATGGTATCAATTTAAGATACCAATCAGTCAGCCCGATCGTGCTATCGGTGGGATCACCGACTTCAAATCAATTCGTTTCATGCGTATGTTCATGAAAGAATTTGAACGGCCTATCGTGCTCAGGTTTGCAACTTTTGAGCTGGTCAGGGGCGAGTGGCGTAAATACCAGCACGACCTTCTCGCAGCCGGTGAATATATTCCTGACGATATACAGTCGCTCACAACTTTTGATGTGTCTACCCTGAATATCGAAGAAAATGGTTTCAGAAAGCCCATACCTTATGTGGTGCCGCCGGGAATAGAACGTGAGATCAACCTTGGAACGACCAACCTGATCCGGCTGAATGAGCAGGCCATGGTCCTGAACGTATGTAATCTTGTTGATGGCGATGCCAAAGCAGCATATAAAACAACAGATTTTGATTTTCGCCAGTATAAGAAATTGAAAATGTTTGTCCATGCCGAGAAGTCCATTGAAACCCAGGAGCTCGAGTATGGCGACCTCACCTGCTTCATCAGGATAGGTTCTGATTTTACAGAGAACTACTATGAATACGAAATTCCTTTGACATTCACTCCCTGGGGCACCTCTGCAACCAACCCTGATGCCATCTGGCCCCTTGCCAACAACTTTGAAATTGATCTGGAGGAGCTCGTGGATGTAAAACACAGAAGGAATATTGCCATGCGCCAGCCCGGGTCAGACATACAGTTAACATTCCCTTATGTTGAATATATAGGAGATCACAGGGTTACCATAGTAGGATCTCCCACTGTGAGTGAGGTGAGGACCCTCATGGTAGGTGTCCGGAATCCAAAAAAACCCGGAGTGGTTGAAGTGGAGCCTCTGTGTGCAGAAGTCTGGGTAAACGAATTACGACTCACTGACTTTAACAAGAAAGGCGGATGGGCTGCCACTACTATGATACAGGCTCAGCTGGCAGACTTCGGACAGGTGACAGTGGCAGGTATGCACAGCTCATCAGGCTTTGCCAGCCTCGACAGCAAGATCAATGATGTGAACCTGGAGGCCATGACACAATTTGATGTGTCGACAGACCTGCAGCTGGGTAAGTTCTTCCCTGAAAAAGCAGGGATCAGGCTGCCCATGCACTTTGATTATTCCGAAACACACATAACACCGGAATATAATCCCCTGGATCCGGATATTCAACTGCAGAAAGATCTTGACTCCTACCTGGTAAAAAACAAACAGGACTCCGTCAGGCGCCTGATGGTCGACTACACTCAGCGTAAGAATATCAACTTTATGAATATTCGAAAAGAAAGGGTAGGCGCAACAAGAAAGCCAAGGATTTATGATATAGAGAACTTTAATTTTACATATGCATACTCAGAAATCTACAACAGGAATGTTGACATAGAATATGATCTGTTTCAGGAATACAGGGGCGGATTTGGGTATAACTTCATACTTTCTCCGAAAAATGTCAGGCCTTTTGAGAGGATTGGCTTCATTTCAAAGTCTAAAGCCCTCCTGCTGATAAAAGATTTTAACTTCTACTACTTACCGAAGTCTTTTAGCTTCAACACTGAGATGGACCGTACCTACGGGGAGATGAAGCTGAGAGACAAAAGCCTGGGCCTGATCAAAATCCGGCCTACATTTAACAAAACCTGGCGATGGGATCGTAACTATGATGTAAAATTCGATCTGACCAAATCATTGACCATGCAGTTTAATGCGCAGGCAAACTCATATATCAATGAGGCTCCCGGCAGCAAGCACGAAACCAGCGAATGGTACGACGGGGATAGCCGTGACTCAATAGATATAAAGAAACAGGTGCTTGGTTTTGGTAATATGGAGCGGTATATGCAAAGCTTCTCCCTCAACTATATTATTCCGATTAACAAACTGCCCTTACTGGAATGGGTCTCCTCAACACTTAATTATCAGTCGAACTATAGCTGGACGGCCTCTCCGCTATCAATCCAGGATCGTATGGGTAACCAGATCGAAAACTCCAGAACCATTCAATTGAACGGCAACCTGGCTTTCGATCAATTATATAATAAGTCGCGCTACCTGAAAAAACTACTGAAACCAAAAAGGGGCGGCCGGCAGAGAGGCGGGCCTCCTCCCAGGCAAAGAGGAAGGATGGATGAGCAGGCTGCCCAGCAGGATGAGGTTGAATCAGATACTACGGAAAAGCCGCGACCAAACTATGTTAAAATCGTTGGTGAAAGCCTGCTGAAAGTTATTTTCAGTGTGAAGAAGGCAAATATCACCTATTCTCAGAGTACAGGTACCGGGCTTCCGGGTTTTATGCCTGAACCTGATTTCCTTGGAAGCCATTGGAAAAAATCGGCCCCGGGCATTGGGTTTACATTCGGAAGCCAGAAAGACCTGCGGGAGGAAGCAGCCGATAATGGGTGGATAACCACCGACTCGACACTCTCGCAACCCTACCTGAGAAAATATCAGGATGCGCTGGTGGTCCGCCTGACCATAGAGCCTCTGCCCGATTTTAAAATTGACATCAATGCAGACAGGAATTACTCCCAAAATCATCAGGAGTATTACCGATGGTCGGACTCTCTGTCTTCATTCCAGACCTTCTCACCGGTTGACGCCGGTAGTTTCAGTATTTCGTATATCACATGGGGTACCGCTTTTGACAGTGAATCATCAGATAACATATCAGAGGCATTTGAAAACATGAAAAACATGCGCCCTGAGATTGCCGAGAAGCTGGCACGCGATAATCCTAACTGGAGTGGCAACTATATCTATGATTCTATTACAGGCGATTATTACCCTGAAGGCTATGGGCCCACCTCCCCCGAAGTGCTCAGGCCTGCTTTTCTTACTGCTTATGCAGGTAAAAGTCCTGCTAAGGCCAACATGGATTATTTCCCTACCATTCCCCTGCCTAACTGGAGTGTAAAATACACCGGCCTGTCACGTGTTCCTGCAGTACAAGATTTAATACAGAAGCTTACCTTATCTCATAGCTATAAATCTACTTTTTCCATCAACTCCTACAATTCAAATGTGAACTATTACGAATTGAACGGATTTGCATCGGTACAACAACAGTTTTCTACGGATTATGTACCGAAATACGACTTCACCCAGGTATTCATTACAGAACAGTTTGCACCATTATTCGGGATTGATATGACATGGCATAACAGCCTGTCCTCTAAGATTGAGTACAAGAAAACCCGTAACCTCACGCTGAGCTTTGCCAACAATCAGGTAACAGAGGTAAAAAGCAATGAGCTTGTTGTAGGTCTTGGTTATCGCATCAAAAGCGTTTCCTTTACCGTAAGGTCGATGGGTGGCGGTGGCAGCAAAACCAGGCTGGAGAGTGATGTTGACGTGAGGGTGGATTTCTCAATACGAAGCAATAAAACCATACTGCGTAGAATTGATGAAGACATAAACCAGGTATCTGCCGGCCAGAAGATCATTTCTATCAATACCTCTGTCGACTACGTGCTCAATCAGAACCTGAGCATCAGGCTTTTCTTCGACAAGATCATCAACGATCCCTTTGTGTCAAACCAATACAAGAATTCCACTACCAATGGCGGCATCAGCCTGAGGTTCTCGCTTGCACAGTAGGCGGTAGGCAGTAGGCAGTAAGTAGTAAGTAGCAGATCTCAATACTCAATACTCAATACTCAGTACTCAATACTCAATACTCAGTACTCAATACTTTTTTTTGAATAAAAAAAAATATATTTTTGCTCCATCAAAATAAAATCATAAGAAATGAACATACCAGACAATTTAAAGTATACCAACGACCATGAATGGGTTAAGGTGAATGGTGATGAAGCCACTATCGGCATTACTGAATTTGCTCAAAAAGAGTTAGGAGATATTGTTTTCATTGAAGTTGAAACTGAAGGAGAAACCCTTGACACAGGTGAAGCATTTGGTACCATAGAAGCGGTAAAAACTGTTTCTGACATGTTTATGCCGGTTAGCGGTGAAGTAACAGAATTCAATGCTGAGCTTGAAGCGAATCCTGAAATTGTCAACAAAGATCCATATGGAGAAGGCTGGATCATTAAGATTAAAATGTCTGATCCTTCAGATGCCGATGGATTGCTTGACACTGATGCGTACAAGGAATTGATTGAAGCATAGGCTTCTTTATGTTCAAAAGACCACTTCTTCCCGGGCTTATCTGGACGGGGGTGATTGCCCTGCTCACGTTTACACCCGGTAATTACATTCCCAGGATCATAAGTTTTTCTGACTGGCTTAGTTATGATAAGCTCGTACATTTATTTATTTTCGGCGTATATGGGTTCTTCCTGATTGAGGGTTTCAACAGGCAGGCCAGGCACCCCAGACTTAGCGCAAATCCAGTATTGGCAGGGCTTTTAGTTGGCATGGTTTTTGCATTTTTTACAGAGGCAATGCAGAAGTATGTCATCCACGGCCGCAACGGAAATATCTACGATATAATGGCCGACATGCTGGGCCTGACACTGGGATACCTGCTGTGGTGCATCATTGGAAGAAATGAAAAGAAAAATTGTCTACTTCTGAAAAATATAATTAATTTAGCGATTCGGTTCAAAAGACCGTATTTAAATACAAAAAAGGAACGTCATGGAAGCAAAAAAGTCACCAAAAGCTGATCTTGAAAGCAAAAAGATCATCTTTACCCAACTGGGGCTTATCGTTGCACTAGCTATAATACTGCTGGCCTTTGAATGGAAATCATTTGATAAAACTGTTGAGGGGTTCGGCGAGCGTGTTGTTGATGATATCCCGGAAGAAATTATTCCGATCACAGAACAGAAAGTAAAACCTCCTCCTCCTCCTCCTCCAAAAAAAGTGGTTAAGATCAATATTGTTGAAGACGATGTTGAGGTTGAAGAAGATCTCATGATCGATGCTGAGGCCGATGAGGAAACCGAGATGGAAGAATACATCCCCATTGAAGTGGAAGAAGAAGTGGTTGAAGAAGCCCCAATCTTTACGGTGGTCGAATCCATGCCGGAATATAAAGGCGGCATGAAGAAGCTTTATGCTTATCTTAGAAATAACATCAAATATCCTGTGATGGCCAAGGAAAGCGGCATCCAGGGCAAGGTATATGTTACCTTTGTAGTAGAAACTGATGGTTCCATCACTGAT
>JBDLIJ010000173.1:0-6797 GCA_039714935.1 Bacteroidota bacterium
TAAAAACAGGTCAATCTGACTTTTTTTTCCAATCAAGGCAGCTCCATGCAGATTGAATCCCAGACCGGAGAAAGCCGCATTATCCATTCTTTCATCCTCTCCTCTCAGATCGGTGTATACGAAATCGTTTCGTGCTTGCTGTCCGCTAAAGGTAAAATTCAAATAATATTTTTTCTGTGAGAGTGTAGCAGTGATATCTGCTCCCCGGTAACCGAAGCTTCCCATCCTGAGATCCAGACCGGCAGATATATAATTACCGAAATATGCATTGTTATTCAGAAAGATTGCGCCCCCGATTGTTCCGCTTCCGTATCGGACGCTGCTACCGCCAAAAACGATAGTGGCATTGTTAAAAAATGATGAAGGTATCAGGGAGAGGTCGGTACTACCCAGGCTGGGCATCCTGATATTGATTCCATTCCAGAAAATTCCGCTCTGAGAAGATGAAGTCCCTCTGAATGACATACTCGCCACGTTGTTCTGTCCATAAGAGCGTATATACACAGACGTATTGTCCATTAGAATATTTGCAATATTGTTTCTTTTATTCTCATGAAGTACTTCTGTGTCAATTCTTATCAGCTTTTGACCGTCAGAGAAGCTGATATATCGCTCACCGGAAATACGAAGGGTGTCGAGTTGCATGATCGTATCCACGCTTATTTTCTGGCCCATCGCCGGCACTAAAAGAAATAATAATACAGCTGTAGCAGTTATCCATTTCATCAAATAAGCCCTTTTTGGGGATTATTTCCAGGGAGAAAACTTTGAATAAATCTTTAGAATTTACCAAATGCTTTTTACCCGAAAGCTTTTTATTTGTCATTCGCCGGCAGGTCTTCTGACTTATCTCTTTTCCGAAAGGCCTTCCCGTCATTTATATCAGACAGTGGCTTAAGGATCTTCGGAAAATCATGGCCTGTAAGGCCTGAGATTCACAGCAGCGGGAACTGTTGGGGATTCACACCCCATTCCCTATTATGGCATCCCTGCGAAACAGGTATGCACACCATTGAACAAAACAAAGGTATAAAATATTATTCAGGAACAGGCTTTGTTATTTTTTTATTAAATTTGCAGATGAAAGCACTACCCTATCTAAAAATATACAAAATGAAGTTTAAACTAAGCATACCGCTCCTACTGACGTCACTACTGCTTGGTTTGTTTTTGATCTCATCGTCATCCTGTTCCCAGAAAACTTACTCTTCAAAGAATAAGATTGGTTATAACCGCTCTTCCAGGATTAAGTCGTATAAGCAATCAAGCAGCCGAAATTCCTATTCACACAGCAACTCCGTCAGGAAAAAATACGTGATCAAGAAATAATATTCCTTGAGAATGAGTTAGTAGGTTTAAGATTTTACAAAAAACACTCTTTTCGAGTAGACCCCCTGGTTTTACGCATTAAATATGAGAGATTTAAGTCAGCAACACTATGATTTCTTCCAAAAATTTCTTACCTTTGCACTACCAATCAAAGAATTAAATCTTTCCGATTGATTTACAGGCGTTAATCCATAAATAATCGGTTTTTTGATTGCGTACCTGGAAATACAAACAGCACCGGTTTTTGTTTATATTTTGGTTGGTTAATACCTAAGGACTCATTATGACTACAAATAAGCTTCAAGCACTACTCGACCTGCTCTTGTCTGAGAATGAACTCCTGCGTGAGCAAATTGAGCACTCTGACACCCCTGATTCATTTAAAGATACACTACGGAACTGGATTATGGCATATGTTCATGACAGGCCACATCTGTTGAATTGTTGTACTACGGGCGACCTGGCAAAGAATGATTTTAATACCTTGGATTGGAAAGACGTTGCCGCTCTCAGAATGATGGATTATCTTGAGCATGCCGGCATTAAAGTTCAGGACCCCAGCCTCAGCAAGAAAGAAGTTGTGTCAGACCCCTTTGCACAACTATTCCATGCCATAAAAGACAATAAATATATATTCCGTGAAGATTTTGTGCTTGATATGATCATGCTATTCAGGCAGTATAATGGATCATTAAGGAAAAGCGTACCAAGTAAGGAACAGGTACTTGAGTGGATTGAGCGGCACCCTTCAGGCACCGATCCTGAGATTGTTGCCATCAGAAATGAAAACAGGGACAGGATTATCCGGAAGTTTATTGAAATGATGGATAGCGGCAGGATCAAGGATGCCAAATTCCTGTTTGAGCCCGGAATGACCGAGCATGAAAAATATGCCCTGATGTTAAAATGGTGGCAAACAAGGCTGTTTCACCTTCGCTTTGCCATCAGGGATCCGGAGGTCCTGATCGAGATGCTTGACAGGTCCATTTCTAACAAACGTGTTAAACAGCTGCGAAAGGCCAAAGATGCAGGCATCCCTACCTTTGTAAACCCATATTACCTTTCACTGCTAATGGTTAAGCCCCCTGCCCACCTGAAAGGCACAGACGAAGCCATTCGTGAATATGTTTTTTACAGCAAAGAGCTTGTAACAGAATTTGGAAAAATAGAAGCATGGGAAAAAGAAGACATTGTTAAACCTGGAAAGCCTAATGCTGCCGGATGGATACTGCCCTCCAGCCATTCCGTTCACAGAAGATATCCTGAGGTGGCCATCCTTATCCCAAACAACATGGGAAGGGCATGTGCAGGATTATGCTCATCTTGCCAGCGCATGTATGATTTTCAACGTGGAAACCTCAACTTCGACCTGAACAGGCTGAAGCCTAAAATCAGCTGGCCCGAGCGTCTTGAACAATTCATGGAATATTTCAGAAATGATTCTCAGCTCAGAGATATCCTGATCACTGGCGGAGATGCCCTGATGGCCTCCGACAAATCGCTTGAAACAGTCCTCAATGCGGTCTATGTGATGGCCCGTAGAAAGATTGAAGACAATAAGCAAAGACTTGAGGGAGATAAGTATGCCGAGATGCGTCGTATACGGCTGGGAACAAGACTGCTGGCTTACCTCCCACAACGTGTAACCATGGATCTGGTATCCGTCCTGGGTGCCTTTAAAAAGAAGGCCATGCAGATTGGGATGACACAGTTTGTTATTCAATCGCACTTTGAAACTGCTATGGAGGTGACACCCGAATCGAGGCGAGCCATTGAACGCTTGCAATCAGCAGGCTGGATAGTAACAAATCAACTTGTGTTTACCGCCGGAGCATCCAAAAGAGGACATACTAACAAACTTCGCCAGATATTAAACGACCTTGGTGTGTTGACTTATTACACATTCACAGTTAAAGGCTTCAAAGAAAACTCAGCCAACTTTGCCACCAACGAACGGGCTGTGCAAGAGCAAATGCAGGAAAAAGTGCACGGTGCCCTGCCTGAGGAATACCTTGAAGATATCGCAAATATCGGCCTGAATGCTGAAAATAGTAAAGATATCCTCGCTGATATCAGAAAGAGATCAGGCCTCCCCTTCCTGGCCCTCGACAGAAATGTGTTGAACCTGCCAGGAGTAGGAAAAAGCCTTAGCTTCCGAACAATTGGCATCACTCCAGGGGGGAAAAGAGTACTCCTTTTTGATCATGACCATACACGCCGCCATAGCCCCATCATCGAAAAGATGGGCAAGGTGACCATTGTGGAATCCAAGTCAATAAAGACCTATATTGAACAGATGGAATCCATGGGCGAAGATCCTGTTGAATACGAATCTGCATACGGTTATTCTATTTCACAGACCGAAGCCGTCATGCCCGTTTACCAATATCCGGAGTATGAATTTGAGATTACGGAAGAGATGACGAACCTGGAGGTGTAGGAATATAAATGATGATGTCAAAATGATTAAATCCTATTGAAGATTGGCAGTTAAGAATGCTGAGTTTTGAAAGTTGAGTTCGCCTAACATCTACCCCCCAACATCTAAATGATTATATTTGCTCTGCAATGAAGATTCGACGCCTTATAATAATAATCCTAAGCCTTACAGCCATGTCTTTATTAAGCGGATGCCACGTCGGACGGTATGTCACGCTCAATACCGCCGATGTTAATGATCATAAACGTTTTCCATATTATGACATCCAGAATAGTCCGCCATTATTTAACTTTATTGAACCTGAAAACGAGCACCTGCCCGCCATTCCGGAATCACATAATCCCAAAGGAAAATATGTTGACTTTGACCAGTTATTAGCTAAAAATAAGACTTCTTCATTTATAGTGATAAGGAATGACAGCATACTATATGAAAGGTATTTTGGTGAGGCAGGGCCTGAAACCATACTGCCTTCATTCAGCATTGCGAAGGCTTTTGTTTCTGCATTAACAGGAATCGCCGTAAAAGAAGGATACATTCAGGATGTGCATCAGCCGGTAACTGATTTTCTAACAGGTTTTAAACATCGTGGATTTGAGGATGTAACGATTGAACACCTGCTGAACATGCGTTCAGGGATAAAATTCAATGAGGCATATTTAAATCCTTTCGGGCATGTTGCAAAATTCTATTATGGCCAAAATCTGAAGAAATACGTTTACAAGCTTAAAATAAACAAAACTCCGGGCAGTGAATACCACTACAATAGCGCCAGTGCAGTGATACTTGCTATGATCATAGAAAAAACCACCGCTAAGAAATTTGCGCAGTATTTTGAGGAAAAAATCTGGAAGAAGATGGGTGCCAAATACCCTGCTACATGGAATTACGACAGCGAAAAGCATGGTATGGTAAAAGCATTTTGTTGTATAAATGCCACTGCACGCGACTTTGCGAAGTTCGGCAGGCTATACATCAATAAGGGAAAGCTGGGAGAAGAACAGATTATTCCGGAAGAATGGATCTCCTACAGCATGAATGTTCACAATGACAGCCGCGATTCTGAAGACTATCCATATAGTTATTATTGGAGGGTACTCAGCAATGGAATGGTATTCTCAAAAGGCATCCTCGGGCAATATATATTCCTTGATCCTTCAAAAAACCTGATCATTGTCAGGTTTGGCAAGAACAGAGGAAATGTACATTGGTCTGCCCTGATTGAAGAAGTCGCAAGTCAGTACTAGTCGTCGAAAAAGCTATCGAAGTCAGGATAATAAAGCTTATTCTTTGCCAGCTTTTCAGGAAAAACAAAATATCCAACCACCCCTTCTGAACAAAGCTTTCCATCATGTCCATATAGTTTTACCTCAATATCCGTTTTCCTATGATGCTGCTCTTTGAGCTTAGCCCTGATGGTGATCTTTCCTTTATCAGTAAAAACTGGGGAACGGTATTTTGTGGTGAGCTGATAGGTTACGCCGGCAGTCCTTAGTTGTGTAAAAATATACCAACTTGCTATCTCATCCATGAGGGTAGCAATGATCCCGCCATGCAGCATATTTCCATATCCCTGAAAGTGGGGTCTGGGTTCCCATTCACAGACCACTTCATCTCCTTCCTCATAAAACTCAAGGTGCAGGCCACAGGAATTGCCTGGAGAGCAACCGAAGCAGTTATATCCTTCCAGGTCGGTGAACGGATTATTGATCGGCCTCTTCAAAATAGACTTTCTCGTTCTTCACTTCTCCGTTCTTGTAACGGGTTTCTTTTACCAGCACGCCCAGATTGTTATACTCCAGCCATTTGCCGGTCTTTTCCCCATTATTGTAAGCTCCAATAGTTTTCTGCTGTCCGTTCTCATGAAATTCCAGATACTCTCCTTCAGAAACATTATTTTCATAATACTCTATTGACTGCAGGCTGTCGTTTTCATAAAAGGTTTTCTGTATACCATCAAAAACGCCCTCTTTATATTGAAACTCAGCAATCTTTTTTCCTGCCTGGTCGTACCATATCGTAATACCATCCCGAACACCATTGTTATAATATGATGATTCCTGCATTTTGGCATTTTCATAGAATAGCTCCGACTTGCCATGTTTTATGCCCGCCTTATAGTTTATCTTGCTACGTGCATTGCCACCATACTTATATCTGATAGCCAGTCCTTCCAGTTGGTCGTCAACATAAAACTCTTCCCGGGAAATGTATCCCCTTTTATCAATACCTATGTAGATACCATTCAATTTCCCATTCTTATAGGTTTCCAGTTTTGACAAAAATCCCCTGGCATGATATGACAGCCAGCTACCCTCTTTCAGGTCATCAACATAAGTACCCTTAGACCTGACGTTTTTTTCGGTTACATCCCAAACGCCCTGCTTTTTGCCGTTTTCATCAACAAGGTTAATGGAATCACCAGCTTCTATGGTCTCTGTTTCAGTTTGGGCAATGATTTGCGTGCTGCTGATCAGGAATAAGGCAATCAGCAAATAGAATAGTTTTTTCATATTGGTTTTTTTTTTACAAAAGTAGGAAGCCTTATTTAAAATCTAGCATAAATTATGCTTTTTTGCCGAGGAGATCGAATTCTGATGCTGAGGTGATCCTGATATCATAGAATTCGCCCACTTTCAGCGATTGATTATCAATGATCACTTCATTATCAACCCCTGGGGAATCATATGCTGTTCTTCCCGTTATTACGCTACCTTCCTTCGAATCAATTAAAGTTTTAAAGGTCTTGCCTATCTTTTCCTCATTCAACTCCAGAGAAATATTCTGTTGCAGTGCCATGAGCGCCTCCATTCTTTCTTGTTTTACCGCTTCAGGGACATCATCTTGTATTCCAAAGGCCGCAGTGCCTTCTTCCGGGCTATACGTAAATACGCCCAGGCGGTCAAAACGGCTTTCTTCAACAAATTTCATCAGCTCACTGAACCTCTTCTCCGTCTCACCCGGATATCCCACCATCATGGTGGTACGCAGTGCAATATCAGGTATCATTTGACGGATATTATCCATC
>JBDLIJ010000174.1:0-6668 GCA_039714935.1 Bacteroidota bacterium
CCAATTCAACTAACTCAACCAATTCAACCAATTCAACCAACTCAACCAACTCAACCAATTCAACCAACTCAACCAATTCAACCAACTCAACCAACTCAACCAACTTCGTCCGCCTCAGCTTCAGCGAAGGTGGATTCAAGCAAATTTTCCTTAACTTCGTAATGAAATCCATCTTTAAGACAGTGGAAATCCAAAACATACTTGTCAAATACTGGGGTTATGCTTCCTTCAGGCCGATGCAGGAAGATATTATTCAATCGGTCCTTGACGGAAATGATACCCTGGCCCTTCTGCCAACAGGAGGAGGGAAATCAATATGTTACCAGATTCCAGGGCTGGCTAGAGATGGTCTTTGTCTGGTGGTTTCCCCGCTTATCGCACTCATGAAAGACCAGGTGGAAAACCTGAAAAAAAGGGGGATCAAGGCTGCTGCAGTACATTCCGGCATGCATGCCCGTGAAATTGATATCGCGATCAACAATAGTGTTTTCGGAGACCTGAAATTTCTATACGTATCTCCTGAGCGCCTGCAGTCAGAGTCGTTCAGAAGAAACATCGAGAAGATGAATATTAACCTGCTGGCCGTTGATGAGGCCCATTGTATTTCTCAGTGGGGTTATGATTTCAGGCCACCATACCTGAATATAGCGGAGATCAGGCCACTGACGAAAGGTGCTCCCGTATTGGCGCTCACTGCTACGGCCACACCACAGGTTGTTGAAGATATGCAGGAAAAGCTGCATTTCGGCGCTAAGAATGTGATCAGGAATAGTTTTGAACGCAAAAACCTGTCGTATGTAGTTTTCCACGAGGAGGACAAGGAAGGACGTCTTCTTAAGATCATCAACAACGTAAAAGGCACCGGGATCGTATACGTCAGAAACCGTAGAAAGTGCCGCGAGGTGTCTGACTTCCTGAACAAAAATGGCGTAACATCAACCTATTATCACGCCGGGCTTGAACAACGTATCAGGGAACATCGTCAGGAAGAGTGGATGAAAGATAAGAAGCAGCTGATCGTGGCTACCAATGCTTTTGGGATGGGAATCGACAAGCCGGGGGTCAGGTTTGTGGTCCATTTTGACCTGCCCGACAGCCTGGAGGCATACTTTCAGGAAGCAGGCAGAGGAGGCAGGGATGGCAAAAGGGCATATGCTGTATTACTTTATGAAGAAGCAGATATCCGCAATGCCAAGCAGAACCTGTCCGTATCATACCCAGAGCCAGAAGTGATCAGATCAGTATATACAGCCCTGGGCAATTATCTTCAGATACCGGTAGGCGGCGGGAAAGAGCAGCAGTTCGACTTTGATCTGCAGGACTTCTCAACCAGGTACAGGATGAATTCAGCCACTGTATTCAGTGCGCTCAGGATCATCGAAAAAGAAGGCCTGATACTGCTGGGCAGGGCCCTGGAAAATCCCTCCAGGATCATGTTTAACATTGATCATGGCGAGCTATACAATTTTCAGGTAGAAAACCCCGGTTATGACGCATTTCTAAAACTCATTCTTCGTTCGTACGGAGGTGTTTTCAGTGATTTTGTCAGGATCAATGAGAAAGAGCTGGCAAAGCGTGCCGGAACCACTGATGATAAGATAAGCAGCTTACTGAAAAGATTGCAGAAGCTGGGGCTCATCATCTATCTTCCTGCCAGCGAAAAGCCTCAGGTACTGCTTGTCCATAACCGAATAGACGGGAAAGCCCTGAATATCTCCAATGAGCATTATGGAAACAGAAAAAAAGCGGCACTGAAAAGAATGCAATCAGTGCTCGACTATATACAGTCATCAAACCACTGCCGCAGTCAGCTTTTGCTAAAATATTTCGGAGAGAAGGACGGGCAAAGATGCGGCCTGTGTGATGTTTGTCTTGACAGGAACAAGATCAATGTGAGTGAACTGGAATTCAACAAGATCCTGGAGATCATCAAGCCGGCATTAAAGAAAAAACCACAAGCCCTGAACGAATTACTCTTTCTCGCCCGCAAATTCCCTGAAGATAAGGTTATCAATGTGGTGATGTGGCTGGTAGATAATGAGAAGCTGGATGTAAGTGAAGAACAGTTATACTCATGGAGAAAACAGTTTAAAATGTTTTAAAAAATAAATCACAGTACCAAACCCTATATTTATGAAACCATACAATATATTGCTCGCAATCACTGGCCTCATGCTAATAATTCCAATCTGCTCAACAGCACAGGAAGGTGAGGTATATGTGAGCCTTGCTGCAGGAGTCAGTATTCCGGTCTCAGATTATGCAGCCAGTGACTTTTGCCAGGAGCGTTCAGGTTTTGCCATGCCAGGAGCAAACTTTTCCATTAATTTCGGTTATCGGCTTAACGAGTACGTGAGCCTTACAGGTTTATTGAGCGGAAGTGTGAACCGTTATAACTATATCAAGCTGCAGGATTGGTTCACGGAAAATAAAAGTGAAGAGTTCCCCGATAAAAGATGGCTGGTAGAATCAAAAAACTGGGGCCTTGGCGGCTTGATGCTGGGAGCAACAGGCAGCCTCCCTTTAGTTACCAATAAATTATTTGTGGAGGCCAGGGCATTGGGCGGATTCACTTATGTTTACTCACCCGAGTTGAAGATCACCGGAATGGAAGATGGAGAAGAAGACCTCTTCATGAGGATTGACCAATACTCAGCCTTATCCTGGGCCCTCGACTTCGGGGCCGGCTTCAGGTATAAGCGCACCAGAAAGCAGTACTTCACCATATATGCTGATTATCTGATGGCACATCCAAACTATGAGAACGTCAAGGTCCTTGACAATGATATTGGCATCATACGTGAAGAATCATTCTCACAAAAGGTGAATACAGTGAATATTACGTTTGGCTTAGGTTATATTATTGATTAAGCGCATAAAAAAAAGGACCACCCGATGGGCAGCCCTTAAGAAATACGTTCTCAGGTAATTATTTTACTGTGTTAGCAAGCTCGTTACCTGGTTTGAATTTAACTACTTTTTTAGCAGCAATCTTGATTTCTTTACCAGTTTGTGGGTTTCTGCCTTTCCTGGCAGCACGTTTTGATACACCAAATGTACCAAAGCCAACGAGGGCAACGCGATCACCTTTTTTCAAGGCACCAGTAGTAGCACCAATAAATGATTCAAGAGCTCTTTTAGCATCAGCTTTTGTCAAACCGGCATCTGCTGCCATAGCATCAATTAATTCTGCTTTGTTCATTTTACCACAATTTTTAATTAATAAATAGTTTGAAAACCCTACAAATATAAGGGTATTAGAACCAATGTCAAGTAAATACGTCTGAAACAGTTAAAATTGTTAATAAGTGAACGGTTTTGTTAATAACTCCGCTCTATAATGCCTATTTACGTAGGATTCCAACGAACTTTTGGGCCTTTCAGAGGCATCAACCTAATGTGTTGGGAATCAGGCCCGCAAGAAATTCCTTTATTTTTAATCGTTTTTTCCCTGCCTGCTGCAGTTCATGAATTGAAATGCAGGCATCTTTGCAACAAATGTTAAAATAGTTTTTATAATCAGTCATGATCGTCCCCGGGCTGGAGGTGCAATCACAATGCTTTATTTCTGCACGATAGATTTTCAGTAACAATAAGTTGTCAGTGGATGTATTCAGCTCAGTGAAGGCACCGGGATAAGGACTAAGGCCTCTGATCAGGTTATGAACCTCAGCTGCATTCTTATTCCAGTCGATACGACAATCCTCTTTGTATATTTTGGGGGCCGTCTTCAGCTTTTCTCCTTTACTGATCAGCTCTTCCTGCGAAACAATGTGCACCCTGTCTTCTTCAATGGCCCGAACAGTTTTTATTGTCAGCATGGCACCCATCATCATCAGCCTGTCGTGATATTCTCCGGCTGTTTCATCCGGTCCGATCCTAGTCTCCTCCCTGAAGATAATATTCCCGGTATCAATTTCATGACGCAGGAAAAAGGTGCTCACCCCTCCTTTTTGCTCTCCATTGATTATCGCATGGTTTATTGGGGCTGCTCCCCTGTATTGCGGTAATAGGGAGGCATGCAGGTTAAAAGTTCCTAATTCCGGCATGCTCCACACAGCTTCGGGCAGCATCCTGAAAGCCACAACAATGAACAGTTTCGCCTTCAGGGCTCTCAATTCATCCTGAAATCCGGCATCTTTAAGATTTTCTGGCTGCAGCACCCTGAGCCCATGCTGTAGTGCATACTCCTTGACCGCTGAGGCCTTCATTTTTCTCCCCCTTCCGGCCGGCCGGTCAGGTGCGCTTACAACAGCACAGACATTATAGTTACTTTTTACCAGTGCATCCAGTGAGGCAACAGCAAACTCAGGGGTCCCCATAAATATGATTCGCAAATCCTGCACTATTATTCTGTTAAATGAAAATCTAAAAGTAAAAAAAATACCCGGTCTTTCAGGCCGGGTACTCATATATTTGGGGGTATTCTTTCTTTATTCCGTTTCGATAAGTCTCTCCATTTTGGCAATATTCCTTTCTATCGTACGGCCTTCAGCACTCCTGTAAAACTCCCTGTATATTCTGTCGTATACTTCAAGGGCATCTTCATATTCACCCAGGATCTCATAAGTCATCCCGGCCTTGTATAAAAACATTGGGGTTGTAAAGTCGTTGTAGTTTTCTTCAGCAGCATCCATATAATAATCTGCAGCACGTTCGGGTTCATTTAGTTCAAGGTATGCATCACCCAGCGCACCGAGGGCCATGGGAGCAATAATCTGATCAACGGGATCATGCTGCTCCAGATAATCAATGGCTTCTTCAAAGTTGCCCATCCTCAGGTAACAAATACCGGCATAATACCTTGCAAGGTTCCCGGTCTTGCTTGCACCATAATCATCAATGATATCCAGAAAACCAAGCGCATTTCCGTCGCCATGCAGGGCTCTGTTCAGGGAGTCCATCTCAAAGTACTTCTGTGCCATGAAGACTTCTTCCTGTGCATTGGCTTCCATTGGGCTGATATATAGCCGCTGGTATCCAAAATAGGCAAGTACGATTAAAATGATCCCCGTAATGACGTACATTATGAGCTTCTGGTATTTTTCAACAAATTGTTCGGTTCTTCCCAGGGCCTCCTCTACAGCAACCATTCTGTCATCCCCTGCAGTATTCTTTTTAGACATAATTATTAATTTTTTGGTGGTGCAAAAGTAGTCTTTTTCTTTAAACCCTAAAATAAGAAGGTAAATTTTATTTAAAAAGCAATTCGCGAGTCAGCAGGAATATCCGAAATCCGAAATTATTGGTATCCGGCAAAATGTTACCGGAGTTCTACAGCGCTCGCCAATGGTACCATATATGCTAATTTAGCTTCAAGGAGCTTAGATTTCACTATTTCCACAGAGACTCAGAAACACAGCCTTTACGCTTAAGCGAAAGGTCATAGTTATTGTGTTTCTCAATGTAATCTTCTGTGCTTTCCGCTTTAGCGGAAAATAGTGTCTTTGTGGCAAGAGGTAAGAGGTAAGAAAGTTTTAACTGGACACCAGTAATTTCTATATACAATTAAAGTAACTATTTTTGCTTGCGCAATACCAACAAAAAACACCAGCATCAAATATTCATCTAATGGATTTTAAGGATACCGGCCCCGACCTAAAAATGAAACTCCTAAAATACCTTGAAGGGTTTATCAGTGAAAATAAATCAAAGCTTTTTGATGAGATCATACAAAACAGGACCAGGTACATCACCATCATTCTGGAGGACATCTATCAATCACAAAATGCCAGTGCAGTCCTCAGAACCTGCGACTGCTTCGGGATACAGGATGTACACATTATAGAAAACAAAAATACCTATGAGGTCAATCCCGATGTAGCCCTGGGGTCAAGCAAATGGCTATCCCTGCATAAATATACTGAGGTGGAAAACAACACTGTACAATGCTATGATGCACTGCGCAGCCAGGGCTACCGAATAGTGGCGACAAGCCCCCATAAAAACGACACCATGCTTGATGAACTGGACCTGCAGGGTAAGTTCGCTCTTGCATTCGGAACAGAGATGAATGGGCTATCTGATGCAGCCATCGAAAACGCTGATGAGTATGTAAAGATACCTATGTATGGCTTTACAGAAAGTTACAACATTTCTGTATCTGCTGCCATCATGCTGCATCACCTCAGCGGGAAGCTAAGAGCCACCTCCCTCCCGTGGCAGCTTGGTCATGATGAAATGATCGACACCCGCCTTTCATGGGTCAGGAGTGTACTTAAGCACCCCGAGATATATGAAAAGGAATTTATAAAGAAACATGGATGAGGTTAAGCTTTATCGGTCTCCATTTTTTTGCTATTTTTACAAACAAATATAGTTCTAACTAAAATTTTTTACTCATGGGAAAAGGTGATAAAAAAACCAAAAGAGGAAAGATCATCATTGGTAGTTACGGTGTTAGAAGACCTAAAAAGAAAAAGAATGTTATCCCAGAAGTAGCTGCCAAACCGGCAAAGAAAAAAACCGCAACAAAAACTGCTGAAGAGAAAAAAGTTAAAAAACCCGCCGTCGCTAAAGCTAAGGCGGAAGAAATAAAAAAGCCCGCCGTCGCTAAAGCTAAGGCGGAAGAGAAAAAGTCCGCCGTCGCTGAAGCTAAGGCGGACAAGGAGAAAAAGTCCGCCGTCGCTGAAGCTAAGGCGGACAAGGAGAAAAAGTCCGCCGTCGCT
>JBDLIJ010000175.1:0-6640 GCA_039714935.1 Bacteroidota bacterium
CGCTGGCTTTTTTTGTCATGTTCTGTTTTTCCTCAGGGTTGATAATCAGCGACCATCTTATAACAATTCGTTTATGTTTTCAGGAATCCCAATATGACGGCTAAAAACCAGCGGGGAAAAGTAAATTAGCATAAAAGGTGAACAACACATGATTATTAATGAGCACTTGTTTAATAAGTGATCGGGGCTGAGTACTCTGGAGTAAAAGGGTTAAGCGTTAATGATTAAGTAAGAATGATGAATAAAAAATACTTAATTTAAAATTTTAACTGGAAGAGTTATTTATGAATATAACACATTATTTTTTCAGATCATCGGTTAATTCGGGTGTAATAGGTGGACTCGTTGGATTTATGCTGTCAGGGGCAGCAAACATTAAAGATAACAGAGGGGAACTTAGTCAAGTAAGTAGTTGATGGGTGGTACAATGACTTGACAATGGCCGTTGGAATTGAGGATGTATTGATACGTATTGTATGATTTCAAATTAATAAAAGCCTGAACAGATGGCTCACTGCTGGTCAAATGACAGTTATTGTATATTTTATGAAAATTATTTATATACCGCTTATTTTCTTATGTTTATGATCATTCTTCATATCGCGAGTGGTACGAGCTGAAGCTAAGGAAGGCGACACTCTGGTTTCATCTATGTTCAGCGGTAAAAAAATTATTGCCGGAAAAGCTGAGGATGAATAACCATTAAAGCCATACTCCTCCAGGTGCTCAGCAGGAGCAGGCAGCTCAGAATAACAACTGCCTGCGGACAAAGAAAAAAGTGCTTGTTTATTCAGCCGGAATGTCTTCATCATCCAATAAGTACATGATAATCGGGGTGAGATCAACATTATCATTGTTTCCCTGAACCGTAAAGGTAAAGGGGCTTTCATCGGAATCATTATTGGCTATAGAGATAACGGCGCTAAGCATGCCCTTCCCGGTCGGTTGGAAACGCACCGTGAAATCAGACGATTCCCCTGGAGCAATAACGGAAGCCGGTGCAGAAACAATCACAAAATCACTGCCAATAACCTCTATCCCGGAGAGGTTAAGTGGTTGTGTGCCAATATTGTGAACGGTAAATACCTGATCGACCGGTTTCCCTGACGTTTTGCCAAAATCAGTGCCGTCACTCTCTGATGCTGTGATACTACCATCGTAAATGGATATCAGCTGACCACGCACATCAATCTCGGCTTCGTCCAGCTGAGATATCCCCCCTACGACAAAAGTATAGGGACTATGAGTCGGGTCATTACTGTTAATATTGACCGTTGCATACTGAACACCCGAAATGCCGGGAGTAAACCGGATGGTGAAGTTTCCGGTTTTGGCCCTTGTCAGCAGTGAGGGAGGCTGGCTGGTAACAGTGAAGTCCGGACTACCACTCAGAGTTACATCACCATCAAGGTTGAAGTCACCTATGCCGCCATTGTGAATGGAAAAGATATGATCAACATGCTGCCCTTCAATGACGGTTCCATAATCAGTCCCATCCGTACTGCTGGGCGAAGCGTCCCCGGAGATGATATGTATATTGTTGCCCTTGACTATCGCATTCGGCTCAACGTAGCCTTCCCCCCCAATAGTGAAAATAAAGGGATTCTGGCCCGGATCATTGTTGATGATACTGATAATTGCGCTGTGTGTACCCGTTTGGATTGGCAGGAATTTCACAGAAAAATTCGTGCTTTCACCAGGCGCCAGTGTTGTCACCAAAGGTGGTGTCAAGGTAAATGCGACCTCATCACCGTTGATCTCCACCGGCGTTAATTCATCAAGAACCAAAGGCTGGGAGCCATTATTATGGATGCTGAATGTGTGGGTCGTTCCTCTGTATCCCGGCGTACCAAAATCAGTATCATCATCCCTGTGCGGGCTTGTATCACCGTTGACTATGGGGTGTCCATTGCCGATCACATTTATGTCCGGTGTTATGTTTTCAGGAGTCGGCAGCAGGGTCACCTTGAGGAAATCGAAGTTAGGTGCATTGCCGCTCATGTGGAACTCAATGGTATTCATTCCCTGTTTCAGGCTAACCCGGAACGGACCAATGGGTTGAAAGTTTTCCCACTCTCGATTGGTATCGGGCAATAAGACATTGGTGTAAAATGTTTGTTTGACTGGTCCGCTCTCTGTTTCCTGGCCTACAGCTATACTTTGTATGTATTTGTCGTTACCGGAGGAATAGTAGAGAACAAGATCTGCTTCAGCGGTCCATGGCACATTAACATCCCATATTATTGAATACGCACTATTGCCCAACATATAATATCCGCCGGATGCTTCATCAAGTTTGACTAAACTTGCATTGCCTGCACGGGCATCTTCCACTTCAAGGAAGTAGACGGAGCTTTCAAAATTAATTTCCAGATCGTTAATGCTGGTGTGTTCCACCACAGCAGCATTGCCACTCTGGAAAGCCTCATCAAGAAATTGAACATTAAGATCACTCACCTTATGCACGGATTCATGTGCAGTGGTCGTTCCATTAATAGCCATGGAGACCTCACTGTTGGAAATTCGTGTAAATGAGGCGGTGAGGCCATCCGGGAGATTAGGAATTACCACCGGGGGAGCATTTGCCCAATCCGCCGTATTCGAAAAATACTCACCTTGAGAAAGGGTAAAAACAACCGTCCCGGTCAGGGAGCCGTTATTAGCACCAGATTCCTGAAAAGTCTTGGAACTGGTTGTTATCCGGGCATTGAAAAAGTCAATTTTAAGATCATTCCTGACTGAATTGCTAACATTAGCAGCAACATTGGAGGCAAAGGCATTATCCCCGAAACTGATGCTCATACTGCTGACATCCGATGCGTGTTCAGTCGCTGAGCCGGTAAAGGAAAGAGTGACCTCTGTATCCGAAATCCGAGCCAGAACCGGTGTAAGGCCGTTGGGGTAGTTACTCACTGAAATAGAATCGGTTATATTAGCACTGAAATTACCGCCATTGACCAGGGTCATGGTCATTATAGTATCCAACTGCCCCTGGTTAGCCTCTGTTTCGCTAAAGACTGTGCCATGATAATCAATGAAACTAAGATCCCTGGAAAACTCATCGAGTTTCGTTGGCGTTAGCGCATAATTATAAAACCTGACATCATCCACTATGGCATCAAGCATACGACCCATGGTGTTGACGGACAATTCCAGATCCGCACGCAGGAAACCGATAGGGTCGATGGGCTTACCCTCAGCATCAACCGGAATAGCAGGTTCCCCATTGACATAAAGCAGCAGGCTCTGATTTTTCTTAACTACAGCGAGATGGACCCATTCACCCACTGGTGCAGAATAGTCAAAGACCCATTTTAAATTACCATTGGTGATACCCACTTTACCGCTGTTATCCTCCTGTTCAAGCTCAATGGCAACACCATTGTCTCCTGAGAACAGAGTCGCACGGGGACCGGAATCTTTGCGTTGAACCCAGAAAGCGACAGTCCAGTCACCACTGAGCTTGACCGGATTGCTAAAATCGACAACCGCCCCCTCGACGAGTTCATCAATATATTTTTCTTCAATACCATTCCACACAGCCTTAGTCGTGTAGGGATTGGAAAACTTCAGAGCGCCACCGCCAACGACCGGGCCGCCCCCTACCCATGTGGGTTCACCATCCTTAAAGGCGCCATTATAACCATGGCCAGTGGCATCATTGAGCACACTGCCAGCCCCAGCATCCATAGTCCAGTGGGCCGCCAGGCCTTCAATTTTCACAGAGACAGTGGCAGGAACAGAAATATTAGTATCACTATCGGTCACCGTGAAGGTGAAGGTATCCGTCACACCATCACTGGTACCGTTTGGAATGTAAGTCGGGAACCCGGACTCATTCAGATTACCGGATACATCCGAAAGGGATCCGTGAGCCGGCCCATCAACCAACTGCCAGGTCAGGGTCGGCCTTGGAGTTTTTGCGAAATCCTCTATATCAACCCCATGCAGGTGAATCTTCTTGTTAATACCCTTTTTGGTCACATAGGTGTAATCAAAAGCCATGGGTTTCCCATCGTTTGGATCATCACCAATATGAATGTGGTACATCTTGTTCCCCAAATCTCCCAGGCGCTTTACCAGCTCGTAATCGGTAGTATCGGTAATATTGGTAAACATACGAAACTCTGCCAGCGGCCGGTTCTTGGTCTTCATATAAGAATACATATGATTGGCAATATTGTTCTTGTTGCTATAGGCTCTTGACATGTAGTCAGCAACGCCCTGGGCACGATTACGCTGGTTCAGGAACATGGTCAGCCCGTAATGAGCTATCCCCTGATCCAGGGTTCCCATAGTAAAGGTGAACTGCCCCACAGGGCGGTCAATACCCCAGGTTTTCTCAGCCTTGAACTTGCCCTTATGGGTTGCCGGAAAGTAACCGTCCATTCTGTGCATTGCCAGAACATCAGCATAGTTAGCCATCCATTTACCGCCATTAGAAGCCGGATCGATTAACAACAGGGAAGGCCGTCCGACTTCTTTCGCCAGTTCAGCCAGCCCTTTTCTGATGGCACCGAAGTAGATCCGTTCCACCTCAAACTTACCAAGAGTTGCACCACCACTGATATTCAGCTCGTTATCAACAATAAATCCGATACAGAAGGGGTCACTGGCATAGCTTATTGCATGGCGCAGATAATTTATCATCCATTGGGTAAAGCCTTCCTCCCCGCCATTTGCCAGGATATCATCTTCACCAATGGGCGCGAGACCGGTCTTGATCTGATAGGTGTATGGTAATTTGCCCTCGTGCCATTTCCAGGAGGAGTTTCCGCCTGCCGTATTGAGACCTGCAGATCGCAGTCTTGGAAAATAAACTTCATCCGGGAAATAATTTGGAGCATCCGGATTATCAGACTGGTAACCGGCAATCTTAGCCGCTTTCGGTGCATTGGCGGACATATGCAATGAGCCCTGTGACAGGAAAAGCCTGCCGTTCGGATCAACAAACCACCATTTATCATTGAATTTTTCTACCCGGAACCAGCCAGTGGCTTCCAGCTGTGGACCGGCTTCCCAACCACCCCATTCATCCCATTCCGAAGGACCGGGATTATTGATCAGATAGGTTTCCAGCTTCATGTACTGTTGAATGGCATCCTGATCATTCCAGAGCTTGCCGCTCCAGTCATCATGTCGCCACTGACCGAAGTCATCCGTCCAGGTATCATCATTTGTACCATAGTCCGGAGCGGTCACCTCTTCTACTGTTGGTGGTTCATAACGTCCGCCGGCCCACATTCTGTTGATAGTCCATTTGACATTGCCCTTTTTGACCCCTTGAGGCACCTTGGCATTGATACCCCATGGGCCTTCAGCCCCCTTTATATCAGAAAAGACCGACTCAAAAAGCTGCCCACCCGGATAACCGGTAAGGTGGTGAACGTAACCTAATTCAGCAGAAAGCCCTGGCGACACGGCATCTACCTCTTCTACGGAACGCCTGAAGGGGTGATAAATAATATCAGTTTCACCCGGTTCAAGCCCGATTCTCGCACCATGCCCCTTACCCAACCACTTGTTCATACCACTATCGATCATCAGATAGGTGTCACCCAGATTGGAGACTTCAATAGCGATGCCTCGATATTGTGACAGCTCCTGTTCTGGAACATACCATGAGTCAAAGGAACCGACATCATCAAACTGCAATACCCATGTGTCTAGGGGATAGTTATTATGACCATGCACCCAGTTTGTGCCGCCTGGCCTGTTCTCAGGTAAACCAAGATCGACAAAACTCCAATCTCCTTCCGTCTGAGGCCCATTTGGTCTGTTATAGTAGCCATTATCCCAGCCGATTGCTTCCCCGTAACGCTCCATTCTTATATGTTCCCAGTTACTGCCATTTTTCGAGGAGAGAGCCTGGTTTGACGGCAGCCATTTCAATATGGTTTCCTGGATATCATCAACCCAGGGGTCGTAGCTGCCAGGCACATCTGAATACCAATAACCGGAAGCCGGCGGATTAGCACGGGTATGCCCGGGATGGGATTCCAGGGCAAATACTGTGGTACAGGTGAAAAAGAGGCTTATTACAGCAGCAATAATAAAGAAGAAAAATTGTTGCCGGAAAAAACGATTCCGGTTCTTTAACAACTTAAACTTTTTCATCTGTCCTTCCTGTATATTGATGGGCGGGGCGGAGCGGCACTGGAATCAGGCCGAAAAATCAAAAAAAACGGGTAACCCTTTCTCGAGTTACCCGTTTACAGTGAGGAAAAATACAATGAATCAGGCAACCCGGCTGTCTCGATAAGACCCGCAGCTTTCCGTCCCTGGCTCACGCCAGGTTTGGCAATTAGATATTATTGTCAGTTTATTCTATAGCCGATCAATTGTCTTTTAAGGAACACAAGAAATGTGCCTGCAGTCACAAAATGAAGAACCCTGGCCCATGGTTGGTTCGACAAAAGCAGAAAAGGCCGGGTATTATTGAGTTTTTTCTATAATTAACAGAGGCTGAGCTTTAAATTCATTATTAATATAGTGTCCGGTATAACTGAGCACTTTAATAACTTTGCCATGAAACGGCGCATAGACTTTGCTGTGAGTGACTTGCCATTTCGCATGCACTAATTGATTCTTTGCCCGGGCATATTGCGCGGAAGCCTGAGAGTATTGAACTTTTGCCTTT
>JBDLIJ010000176.1:0-6627 GCA_039714935.1 Bacteroidota bacterium
TTAAAATACTAAAGGAATCACCGTCTTCAAGGTCAAAATTATATGCTGGTATCAGCAGTGTTCCCTGAGGGCCCAATACTTCAATGAAGCTATCCAGGAAGGCATTGACATCAAATTCCTTCTCTGCTTTTCGTGCTTTAATGGCCAGCTTTAAGATGTCGGAAGTGAGCAAAAGGTGGTCTCCTTGCTGCACTTCCAGCTTTTTGGCTATTTCTCGATAGGGAGTATAATTATGCTGGGCCATATGGTTATTATAAGGTTTGTTCAGGGCTTATCTAAGATCATCACCCTTCTTTCTGCATTGCATCAGTTCATCATGATATCCCAGCTTATTCCAGAATCCCCTGGCCGGGAGGTTATCACTCAGCACCTGCAGTTCCACTGAATGGACATGCTGCTCTGCAAACCACACTTCCAATGCCTTCACCAGGGCATTTCCTGCTCCCTGCCTCCGGCAACTTTCTTTCAGATGTATATGAGTGATCACCCCAAGCTTTTTATTTCCAAGATAATCGGGCGAAAGCCTGATACTGCCATGGGCAAAGCCTGTAACTTTATCATTAAGGAGTGAAACAAATAATACCCCAAAGCGTCCGAGTCCATTTTTCATTCCCTCCATCCACTTCTGATGTCCGTCGCTGCTCAGGCCGATCACCAGGCCATGCTGCTGCATATAATCATACATATCAAGGAACAGATGCTCCACATCCGTAAGTACAGGGTCGTCCCTGTCAGTGATCTCTCTTATTTTTAAGCTATCCGGCATGCTGTGTATTTATGAATAGTTGTACCAGGTTTTCAATTGTTGTTATATTGCGTTCACCTGCTTCTTCAAAATCAATTTCAAGATCAAACCTTTCTTCCAGAGATGCAACCAGATCAACAAAAGACATGCTGTCGAGCAAGCCACTTCTCACCAGGTCGAAATCATTATTTACTTCTGCACTGCCAATATTAAATATAACAAGCTTTTCGCTTATCAATTCAAGGATAGCATCTTTGATCTCATTCTTATTCATGCAGCTTTTGCTTAAGTTTATTTCTGTCTATCTTCCCATTGGCATTCAATGGCATTTCATCAACAAAGATAATCACTTCAGGGATCATGTACCAGGGCAGCTCTTCCCTGCATCGCCGGATGACTTCAGCTTGCTCCATGCTGCTGCCTGAACTCACAAATGATACGATACGAGCGGTGCCCCTGTCATCAAGTATGGAGGCAAGCAGGTCGGTACCGGTGATCTTGCGCAGTAATGTGTCTACTTCAAAGAGGTTTACCCTGTATCCTGAGATTTTTACTTCTGAATCCAGCCTCCCGAGAAAATACAGGTCACCGTCCCCATCCTTTTCTACCAGGTCGCCTGTTCTATACCACTTTTTTCCCGGATACTGTTCAAGCTCTATAAAATATTTCCCGCTTAGCGCAGTATCGTCCAGATAGCCATCGATGATCTGTGTTCCTCCAAGGCAGAGTTCTCCTTTCCCATCAACCACCTTCTTTTGATGATCGAGCAGGCAATATTCCTGTTGGGGAAAGATCTTCCCAATGCACACTATGTCATTGACACTTTTTCTGTTGCCTTCATCCCACTTATACGCTGTGATGGCAATGGTAGCTTCGGACGGCCCGTAAAGGTTTACCACCTCATGGCCATCGGTTGACTCCTGCCACTTTGATGCCACCGTGGACGGCAAGGCCTCTCCACAAAAAAAGCTTATCCTGATATTATTATAAGCACCTGCTTTGAGCAAGCGCATTTTATGCATAAGAATGGCCATGGATGGCACTGAGAACCATACACTGATCTCATGTTGCCTGATATAGGCCGCCATCCTGAATGCCGAATCTTCTTCAGGGATGCAAAGGCGGGCCCCTGACATCCAGCAGAGCATCATATCATGTACACTCAGGTCGAAAGTGAGGTCAAAAGTCTGAGAGAAACGATCATCTTCAGAGAAATCCCAGGCTTCCAGCATATAATTGACGTAAGCCATCACATTGCCATTGGATACCGGCACGCCTTTCGGGTTTCCGGTGGTGCCGGAAGTAAAAAGCAGATACGCTATATCCTCAGGGGATGCTGTGACAGCCTTTGCCATATTTATTTTTCCACTGCCATACTGTGTGAATTGATGATCGGGATAGCTTTCAGCCAGCAGTGCAGGATCACTTTCAGTGATAATGGTATATTTCCTGGAAGAAGAAGTTAAGATGTGCGCCAGCATCTCATCAGAGGTGCTGTCAGCCACGATGATGTCTGCCCCTGATAATTCCAGCATCTTCACATTTCGTGACGGAGGAAATTTCATATTGAGGGGCATATATGGCCGTGAGGCAAAAAGAGCAGCACATATTCCGGCATAGGTATAAAAGCTTTTACTCCCAAGTATGCCCACCGGAGATTTGATGCCCGGCATGTCAGGAATGCCATTACTGATGCCGGCTGCCGCCTGCAGCAGATCAGCATATGAATACTGTGTGTTGATACTTTGTATGGCAATATTATCAGCATGAGCCATGAATGACTCATACAGGCCAAGTGCAAGTATTTCACCTTTCATACTCATCTCGCTATCATTTATAGTATTCCTCTTCAAGCATGATGGCATCAGCAAAGTATTTTGTTCCCCAGTTCGGGAATGCAAAGGGTTCATATTTCCCCCAGAACGGATATGACCCACTCAGCGCGCCGGCGGTATTTGCAGATTCCTTACGCAATTTACGGTTTTGTAGAAAGATCAGGAGTGTATTCATTTTCATGGCTGTTTCTGCATAGTACTTATTCCCTGCGTAGTGTGCTATTTTCAGCCATATGATCGACATCTGGGCGCATCCCGTCAGGATCATATGCTCACTGCCTTCCCACTGGCTGTTATACCTGCCATGTAAATATCCATCCTGCTCAAACTTATCCCTGAGCACATCAGCTGCTTTTCTGGCTGCATCTATATA
Source organism: Bacteroidota bacterium (assembly GCA_039714935.1). Lineage (GTDB taxonomy): Bacteria > Bacteroidota > Bacteroidia > Bacteroidales > B18-G4 > B18-G4. The sequence goes on from JBDLIJ010000176.1 coordinate 2,954, forward strand.
TTTCCTTTCATCCAGGTATACACCACAATCCAGCAAGCCGTCGATGGTGTATGCAATGGTGTGAAGGATGGGCCTGTCATTGTGCTTTACGGTGTTATCACAGTCCTCAAACCAGGCATTTTCATGCTGTCGCTGATCAACGATCCAATCCAGGTTTTTAATGGCATGCTTTCGATACTTTTCAACAGCCGTTTGCTTGTGGAGCATTAAGAGCGGATAGTCAACATAGCTGTCGTAAACCCTGGCACGGCCCATCAAAGCATGCTTTGTCCATGTGCCTGACTCATCCTGGATCTCACACAGCCAGTCACCGGCTCTCACAGCACTGTCGACATATTTTTCATTTTGGGTCAGTTTAAACACTGCCAATAATCCCCTTATGATCTGGGCGGTATTGAATACGACTTCCGCCTTGTCTTCATTCACCCTTCCTCCCTGCCATCCACCGGAAGGTCGTTGAATGGAGATAAGCCAGTCGGCAGCATCCGTAACAATCTTATTAATATTCTTGTCGTTGTTAGCCTCAGCGTATTGTAATAAAGTAGGCAATATATACCCTGTGGTCTCCGGATATGAGGCCGACCAATTATTTATCATATGGTATGAGCCGAAGCCATCGTCAGACATTGACTGCTGTGCCTGAAGCAGCCAGTTAACCGCCCTGGCTTTGGCAAGCTTTCTCTGTCTGGGTTCAGGTGGCATCTTCCTGCAATACCTGTTGCCGCTGAGATAATACCTGTACAATTCTCTGCCCAGGTAGATGACCCTTGCAGAAACGGCAGTGAGAAAAAAATACCTGGTATATAAATATAGGCTTTTAAGCATAGAGACCAATTAATCTCAACAAAGATAATTTTTTAATAAAAGACCGTGTATTCCGGAAGTAGAATTAATTATTCCAATGCCATTTTGATCATTTCTTCATATGTCCGGAGCTTCAGCTTATCGTGACTATCTATCACCAGCGACTCATTGTTCCATAAGGTTATCAAGGTGCCTCGCACCGATTTCACACGATCAATGATCTGTTTAAAGGATGTTTCCAGGTCATACCCATATTCCAGGCCTTTATCCACTATAGCGTAAGGCCAGATCTTCAGATTGGTTTCCATTTCAAGGTCAAGGTCATAAAAATAGAAGGGATCGCAGATGCCTGCCCTGAAACCAGGAGTAACGGCATAGCCCATCGAAAAATCATCTTCAACATCCATGCTCACCAGATGCCTGTATGTCCAGGGCATATCGAGCACATGAAAATGCTGGCGTGTCATCGTAACATCTTTATTCAGTACCGCAGCAAGCCTCTTGAATTCTCCGTTCAGCTTCTCAGGTGATTTAATTGAAGCATAGGAGGTGTGTATCCCTATTTTACAGTAATCAGACAAGCCTTTTATCAGCACCTTAAAATGCCTGTTATGAACCGGAATATTCCTGTCGTTGTTGTCGTAATCTGCAAAGAGTATGAAATAAATGGTCTCCAGTCCGAATTCCTTATGCAAACCAAGCTGATCTGTATAAGTATCGAAGGGGTCAGCGTTTTTGCCTGCAACGACTTTTATTCTATCAAGGACTTCACCAAAATGACCATTGGCCAGCTTATCTCCAATGGCAGCAAATGTTCTGAAAAACCCCTTTCGCTTATACATCCAGGCAGCATTTATGTCGATGGTAGGGATGAAGTGGTAGGATTTCTCTCCCGGCTTCCATGAAGGCCACTTTTGCGTTATCTTAGCAGCAATAAGGTCAGCCCACATGTTGACAACGGGCTTATCCAAAAAGCCATTCTTCCAGGCAAAGCTTTCTTTTGCCTGAAAACGGCCATATTCATCCCGCACATATGGCAGGTACTCCTCGTATCGTGACACCAGATAAAAGGAAGCGGCAAATGGGTCGAAATTCAATGAGGAGGCAGGCTTGCCAACAGGGAAGAAGGCGGGGATGGCCTCCCCTTCAATCATGCTCAATGCCTTGTTTCCGATTTCCTTTTCGCTCAACAGCCCCTCAGCCTGAAAAAACAAAGCATCTTCCGTATCCGGGTCTGATGAATAATTGATCTTCGGCCCCTCATGGGAGCTGAGCTCTGCTTTATCCGTTGTAAACACAACTTCGTCCTTTAACAATCCCCCAATGATCAATTTAAAAATATACCGTATTCGAGGACTTAATTGCGGACTGTAGATGAGGATCATGGAGGCAAAGATACTTTTTTACTTTTAGTAGTGAGTACTGAGTAGTGAGTATTGAGTAGTGAGTACTGAGTACTGTCTCAATACTCATATCTCAATACTCATATCTCAATACTCATATCTCAATACTCATGTCTCAATACTCATGTCTCAATACTCACATCTCAATACTCATGTCTCAGTACTCATGTCTCAATACTCACATCTCAATACCATCACCAATGTTGAAGCTTCAACAAAAAGATAAATTTTGCTAACTGATTTTTATTATTTTTGAATTCCCAAAAAAATGTTCCCGTATATGGAAAACTTTATCGTTTCTGCCAGAAAATACCGGCCTGACACTTTTGATACCGTGGTAGGGCAAAATTCAATAACCGGTACACTGAAGAATGCGATCAGGAATCAACACCTGGCCCAGGCATTTTTGTTTTGCGGGCCACGGGGCGTTGGGAAAACTACCTGTGCAAGGATACTTGCCAAGACCATCAACTGCCAGAATATTTCAGACAACATTGAAGCTTGTAATGAGTGTGAATCCTGCACATCCTTTAACGATTCGGCTTCTTTCAACATCCACGAGCTGGATGCTGCATCCAACAATTCCGTAGATGATATCCGCAATCTTGTCGACCAGGTCAGGATCCCCCCCCAGGTAGGAAAGTACAAAGTGTATATCATAGATGAGGTACATATGCTGTCAGCGGCGGCTTTCAATGCTTTCCTTAAAACACTGGAAGAGCCACCTCCCTATGCAAAATTCATTCTTGCCACTACTGAAAAGCACAAGATCATACCCACCATCCTTTCCCGCTGTCAGATCTTTGATTTTAAAAGGATCACGGTAGATGATATTGCCGCTCACCTCAAATATGTTGCTGAGAGCGAAAACGTGAAAGCCAGTGATGATGCCCTGCACGTTATTGCCCAGAAAGCAGACGGGGCGCTCAGGGATGCATTATCTATTTTCGATCAGCTGGTGAGCTTTGCCGGAGACGAACTCTCCTATGAAAGTGTGATCCAGATCTTGAATGTCCTTGATTACGATTATTACTTTAAGGTCATTCAGCACATCTTAAAAGGTGATGCCTCGGCCACCCTCCTGATCGTGAATGAGATCATCGATAATGGCTTCGATGGCCAGCACTTTATCATCGGGCTGGGTGAGCATCTGAGAAACCTGCTTGTAGGTAAAGATCCTGAAACGGTAAAGCTTCTTGAAGTAAGCGAAAACCTTAAGAAAAAATATCTTGAGCAGGCAGGGCTGTGCGAGACTGATTTTCTTTTAAGAGCCCTGAGCATCAACAACCAGTATGATGTTCAATATAAAGGCAGCAATAACAAACGCCTGCACCTTGAACTGTCATTATTACAAATGTGCGGACTCATGGGCTACCCTTCTGTTCAAGCTAAACAGGAAAAAGAAGAGCAAGTGCTTCCGAAGCCGGATGATGCGCCGAAAGCACCGGCGGAGGTGGAAGAGGAGAA
>JBDLIJ010000177.1:0-6558 GCA_039714935.1 Bacteroidota bacterium
TGAATTGGTTGAGTTGGTTGAATTGGTTGAGTTGGTTGAATTGGTTGAATTGGTTGAACTTGTTGAACTTGTTGAGTTGGTTGAATTGGTTGAGTTGGGAATATCTTAAGTAGCATTAATCAATCACAAAGCTGAAGGTCCTTTTCAATCTGTTGCGATAGACGTACAGCATCCAGTAATAGGGGATCAGTATCAATATGGCAGAAAGGCCTGCAATGCCTTCATCTCCTGAAATAAATAAAACCAGGATCAAAACTGCGATAAGTAAAAAGAATGGTATAATGTAGCCAAGCAATACGGCAATACCCCCAAGGGATTTCTTCATCTTAACAGTCACATGATCACCAACTGCATATTCCCTGACAGGGTCTTTCCTGACCTCAACAACTTTTTCTTCAATATCAGAAACATTGCACACGCCTTTAGCACTGCAGGAAACACAGGACGACATGGCAAGGATCTTAACAAAGACCGTCTCATGCGTAAGCTGCTCTACAATTCCGGGATGTGTAATATTCTCAGTGGTGTCCATCATAAACCGCGCAAAGATATCAATTTATTAAATAACAAGTGAGGAAAGGAAATGTTTATGGCGTTCAAAGACTGACTACTGTAGTTAAAATATAGTTGTCATAACACCAGAATTTCACATATCGCATATCAGATATCGAATATTGATTGGGAAATTCCTTAACTTTGATGAAGGTTTGGCGCACTGTTTGTATTTATAAATTTATCAAATCCATAATTATGAGGTTATTGATCTACATATGTTTTATTCAGATAGGCCTGTTAACAGGCTTTTCTGCAATGCTTAGTGCTCAGGAAGCTACTGACAAGGTGAACGCGGCAATAAAAAGCGGAAATGCGGTTAAGCTCAGTGATCATTTTAACTCCAGCCTGGACATCAGTCTGCCGGATACAGATCAAACCATGAGCAAATCACATGCCACGCAAATGATGAAAAGCTTCTTTAAGGACAACCCGCCAAAGTCATATAAAGTTAATCATATTGGCTCGTCGCGCGAAGCCACAAAGTATATTATTGGCACTTACGTCTCTGCCAGCAAATCATATAAAACATATATTCTGCTGAAAGAGTCTGACGAGAAATATCTGATCGTACAATTACAGTTTGAAGTAGAATAAGCAGAAAAATTTTTAAGATGAATGTTGATGACTTTATCAGATTGGCCCTTGAGGAGGACCTGGGAGATGGAGACCATACTTCCCTGTCAACGATAGCTGAGGGGAAGATGGGGGCTGCGCAGTTGCTGGTGAAGCAAGAAGGCATCCTGGCCGGAGTAGCAGTTGCTAAAAAAGTATTTAAAGCCGTAGACCCTGACACTAAACTTGACATCTTTATCAAGGATGGAGCTGTGATCCATCCAGGAGATATTGCTTTTAAAGTTTCGGGAAGGTCAGCATCTCTCCTGTCTGCCGAACGGCTGGCACTAAATTTCATGCAACGGATGAGTGGTATTGCCACTTATACGCATTACCTGACAGGATTACTCGAAGGATTGCACACCCGATTGCTCGACACCCGCAAGACAACCCCAAATTTCAGATATTTCGAAAAAGAAGCCGTCAGGATTGGCGGTGGCGTGAACCACAGAATGGGTCTCTATGATATGATCATGATCAAGGATAATCATGTTGACTTTGCTGGAGGTATCACCAATGCCATTAAAGCATGTAATAAATATCTTGATAATAAAAACAAAACACTGAAGATAGAGATAGAGGTCAGAAACCTGAAAGAAGTCAGGGAGGTGATGGAATGCAGGGGCGTTGACAGGATCATGTTTGATAATTTCAGTGTTAAAATGATGAAGGAAGCCGTTGAGATGGTAAGCGGGAGATATGAAACTGAAGCCTCAGGAGGGATCACAGAGGACACCCTCAGGGAGGTGGCAGAAACGGGTGTAGACTTTATTTCGGTAGGTGCTCTGACACATCAGGTCAGGAGCCTCGACCTTAGCTTAAAAGCCCTATAGACTTGTCCATAAAAAAACACAAGAATATTATCTTTAACCGCATAAAAAAATCGCGGTCCCTGAGGACATTGAAGGTGATTCTAAGAATGATCACACTGCCGGGTTTTGGAAAGATGCCTATCTATGATGTGGTACAGTTTTTTTTCAGGGGGATCAGAAAAAGCTCACTGATCTCAAGGGCCAATTCACTATCCTTTACCTTTACCCTGGCCATGTTCCCTGCCATTTTGTTTCTTTTCACACTCATCCCCTATGTACCGGTAGAAGGATTACAGCAATCTATTATGAGCACCCTCTCAGAAGTATTGCCGGAACAGGTTTTTAGTTTCCTGGAGAGTACCATTTCAGAGATCGTAGAAAAACATAATGGCGGATGGCTATCACTCGGTTTTTTTATGGCTTTTTACTTTTCCAACAGCGGGGTGATAGGAATTATGAAGGCATTTAACCGTTCGGCACACGCCATTGAAACACGCTCATGGTGGAGGATGCAACTGGTATCATTGGGGCTGCAGGCGTTGCTCATAAGCCTGTTTATCACTGCTGCAGCTCTATTGATCCTGACACCCATATTCCTCAATTACGTCTCCTCGCATAATATTATTACGAGTGACTTTGCCATTATCCTTATCCAGATCAGCAAATGGATCATCCTGATGATCCTGATCTTTCTGACCTTATCATTTATTTATTATTTTGCCCCTGCCGGGAAACGCGTGTTCAGGTTTATCAGTCCTGGCTCAACCATGGCCACGATACTGGCACTTGTTTTTATTGCACTTTTTAATATTTATATTGACAATTTCGCACAGTATAATAAATTGTATGGCTCTATCGGAACGATCATAATTCTGATGCTATACATAAACATCAATGCAATTGCTTTGCTGATCGGGTTTGAGCTGAATGCCAGCATTTATGATGCGCAAAGAAGGAGTGCCGGAGGCAGGATGCCAGGCCATCCAACAAGCTCGGGAGTACCGGGAGATGCATAAAGAATTTACGATCTCATTTTAGAACAGACACAGAGCCTTTTATTGTCCGGTTGCTGCCATCCTGGTTGTCAATGTAGTTTACAACGAATACGTAGACCCCGACTGGAGCCTTGCTGCCATTGATATTTCCATCCCATCCTTCGCCGATGTTATTGGTTTCAAAGATGATCTCACCCCAACGGTTAAAGATATTGAGCTGGTATTGATAAATATGATCATAAACAGGTTTAAACTCATCATTTAATCCATCGCCATTTGGTGTGAATGAGTTGGGGAACCAGATAAGTGAGGGGCAGTCTTCAATAATCATTACAGTATCGCTTGCCTCGCATCCATCTATGTCGGCAAGCACCCAGTAGACACCAAACAGGGTAGCCTGGTAAGTAGATGACTGCGAGCCATCCTGCCAGACATATTGATCAAATCCATTACCGGCATCCAGCGTAATAATAAACGCATCGCAGACAGTAGTATCATTCCCTATCGAAAGGTCAGGCAGGTCAACGACCTCAATAAAAGCGGTATCTGACCCCATGCAGCCTGCGTAATTCTTTACTTCGACCCAATAATTCCCACTTGCCCGCACCACATAATCATGCTGTGTTGATCCATCTTGCCAGAGATAGGCATTATATCCCGGTCCTGCGTCAAGGACTATAGAATCCCATGCACAGATGAGGGTGTCATTTCCAATGAAAATATCCGGCAATGCCGCAACTTCCACATAAACCGTATCGGCACCCGAGCATCCCAGGTTATCCTGAACCTCAACCCAATAATATCCCGCCGCCCTGACCATATATTCATCGGCAGTTGATCCATCCTGCCATAAATATGAATCAAAGCCATCGCCGGCAAATAATCTAAGAGAATCACCTGAGCAAATTATAGAATCAAGTCCAAGGTCAAGCATGATAAATGAATTAAAATCCACATTGATCGTATCGTACGCTGTACATCCGAATTCATCATCCACCCTCACCCAATAGCTGCCTGAATCAGCTACCTCAATACTGCTTCCGGTGGATCCTGTGCTCCACAGATAACTTGGATATCCTGGCGGAGCATCCAGTGTTAGTGTATCACTGTAACATAGCGCCGTGTCATTACCAAGGAATATCTCAGCCGGAGCATGCACACAAATGAAGTCATGTAACAATAGTGTGTCGGATCCCCCCGCGTTATGTGCAATCAGCTGCACATCGAAGCATCCTGTATCCGGATAGCAGATCCCCGTAGGAGACTGCAGGGTGGAAGTATTCGTGGCTGCACCCACAAATGTCCATTCCCATTGATCGGGGGCTTGCAATGACAGATCGGTAAAATCGACACACCCGCCATAGCAGAAAGCTGTATCGGTAGACGAAAAAAGTGCCAGTGGCGGAGGCATCAGCGGACATAACAAGGAGTCAACTACATTTACCTGATTAGGACTAAGCGTAAGCGTTAATTCTATAGGCGTAAAATTATCAACAGGCAGGGCAATATCCTCATCTGCCATTACCGGGCTGGTAACATTTACATTATAATCATCAGTATGACAAGGCGCATCACCCAGCTTATCAAAGCCTACGATATAAACATCCTCACCTCCCTGACCAAAGCTGCTTGTCTTACCAAATTGCGCAAACAGGTCAGGGCTGATCTCATGGAGAGTTTCATGATTGCCGAGGTTCTGGTTTTCAAGCAAAGTACCTCCATAACTTTTTGCCCACTGCAAATTTCCTGAGAGGTCACAGTTCAATACGATGATGTCAATACCTGATTTGGGATAATCATCTCTCTGGCAAGTCAGCAATAATTCATTGTTGCTGGTCAGCACTATTTGAGAAGCCCATAGATCCTCTGAGTTAATGCCATAATTTTTCGACCACTGAAAAGTTCCGTTCAAATCCGTTTTTATCAGGTTAAGATCAAAACTTCCGTTTCCAAAGGAATTTGAATGTCCAAGGATGTAATACCCATCACCACTAATTTTCAAGATATCCCTGCTACGGTCATCGGCACTTCCATTATATGTCTTTGCCCTCACCAGGTCGCCGGAGGGCGTAATTTCAATCATCATAAAATTAAATCCAAATCCCGTGGATTCAAAAGGAGAATCAAAAATATAATTGCCGTTATCAGCCTGTATTACGTTGAATATTTTCGTTGAATTCTCGTCAAAGCCATAGGTCCTGCTCCATTGATAATTCCCTGCAAAGTCAATTTTAATCGCCAGGGCCCCATTGCCGGTTGTCGTATTCCCACCTAACAGATAACCATCCGGGGTTTCGATGGCACAAAAGCCCCTTTCGATATCGTTGCTACCATAAGTCCTGGCCCACTCCAGGTCAGCATCAGGAGAAAACTTCATGGCCAGCACTTCATCCTCCCTGCCCCCGTAACTATCAGAACTTCCTACAATAAAGAATCCACCATCTGAAGTCGATATGATGCTTCTGGGTATATCCACAAATGGACCACCATATGTCTTACACCAAACTGAATTAAAGCTAAGATCGGTTTTCAACAACATGATATCATAATTACCTGCTCCCACACTGTTCGTAACGCCTGCAATAAGATAGCCGTCATTTACAGGCAATACACTATATGGGCTATCACTTCCAGGCAGGCCGATAGTACGTTGAAAAGGCACCTGGGCTGAAGCCAGGTTTGAGGTGGTATTATGATAGAATAAGATAACAAAACTTATCAGGTATAAATATTTATGTACAGATAAGCTTCGCATACTATTATCCAGATCATATTTTTAAGCATTCAAAAATAATATTTTAATTAAAGTGATGGGAAATTAAATATACTATAGTCCCAGGATGCCATCCCTTTGAGGGATTAAGCAGAAAAATTGTTTGGATCCGGGATGCTATGCCTTTGAGGAATTAACCAGCAAAATTGTTTGGATCCGGGATGCCATGCCTTTGAGGAATTAACCAACAAAATTGTTTGGATCCGGGATGCCATCCCTTTGAGGGATGGCATCCCTAAAACTATCTTATCAGCAACACCTTCCCAAAAGTCTTGGTATATCCATCGCCCACCTGGTTACCTTCCCAGGTTGAGCCATCTTTGAACTTGGCCCTGATACTCCACATATAGTTGCCGCTGGATTGAGGTTCGCCCTTGGTCTTTCCGTCCCAGCCTTCGGTGGGGCTGCCCATCTCATCCAGCTTATTGGAGCGGAAGACGATGTTGCCCCTTTCGTTGATCACCACCAGCTCATAAAACTCCAGGTTCAGGCCTACGGGCTTGAACAGCTTCAGGGCAGGGTCGCTGGAGGTAGGCGTAAAGGCAGTAGGCACATACAAGCCCTGGAAAACGATGGTGTACTCCATGTAAGCCGTATCCGGACAGTTGTTATCGTTCCAGGCCACCAGCTGTATCAGGTAGGTGCCGTTCTCCTCATAACGTATCACGGGAGAGAACATCTCCGAGGTGTCGCCATTGCCAAAGTCCCATACGTAGCGCACAGCTTCTTCAGAGTAGTTGTCCAAAAGTATCTGTCCCTGCACGTTCTCATAGCTCTCCACGATGTTAAAGGCGCTCAACGGCACCGGAAA
>JBDLIJ010000178.1:0-6467 GCA_039714935.1 Bacteroidota bacterium
GTAAATAAATCTTCAGTAGGACTGCCGAACGCCCTTGAGCAGAAGGGGTCTGTTTCTTCCTGCATCTTCATATATTTATCTGCCAGCTCATTATTCCCTGTTATCCTTTTACCTGTTAAGGCCATCATCCTGTAAGTAAAGGCTTTCATCGGTGCGGGAGCATCAGGATTACGATCAAGATATTGCTGGAACATACGATTAGCTTCTGCTCCCAGGTCATGATCCTGTGTTTCCATACCTTTCATCATATATGCCCTCCCAAGATCAAGGTATAAACATGTCTTGGCAGGTGTCAGAGAAATTGCTTCCTCAAAATATTTCCTCCCATTTTCAAGATCTCCTTCCAGAAGATAAGCTCTCCCAAGCTCTTCGGAAATAACGGCATCCTCTTCATAACTTTCATAAATATCAAGCCAGTAGGTGAGAAGATCTCCGTCTTCGGGTAATAAAAATGCATATGCTTTCAATGCATTGATCCTGTCACAGTCTCCCAGGCGGTCAGCATATTTAATTGCTTCATCCCGGCTCCCGCCGTATTCTGCGGGTAACATTGAATTGATCTCAGTAAGGGTTATCAGAACAGTTGGATAACAATCCTCAATCTCCAAAACCTTCTCGAAAGCAGCAATGGAGGCATTTAGTTTTTCACTAACCTCCTCCTGTCCTCTCATGATATCAATATATACATCCAGAAATTTGGAATGTGCTTCCAGATAAGCATAGCTCAGGTTTGTTGGGTCAAGCTCACTTGCTTTGGAGGCGTTTTCGATGATTTCATCAATCTTATAATTGCCTCCACCGAGCATCAGGTGTTGCTTTGTTCTTGCCAGTTCGTAATAAGCCATGGCATTTTCCGGATCATCGACGATAATTTTACTTAATAAAATAACGGATGAATCCGCATGACCGTTTATTCTAAGTTCATATGCTTCGTTAACCTTATCTTTTGACTGCGCACCTGTACAGGATGTAGCATAAACCGAAAGGAATATCAGTCCGGTCAGCATTAAGAACATCACAAGTATTCTTTCACTCCATTTTATTGTTTTCATGGTGTTTTTCTCCTATTATTTTGGTTTTCTAATTGTTTTAGTGATTACATATTGTAATCGGGATTCTTATATTTTTTTCGGGCTATGCCCTGTTTTTATATATCAATGACATTACTATGGTGATAAGCAACAATACGATCAAAATAGCAGCTACAAGATACGGGGGTGTTGCAGGAGAGTTTAGCTTTACAAACAGTGTAGCGCTAAAGGTAGGGATCAAAGCTGATAATCCGATGGCCGGGATGCCCAGATACGGCCAAAATTTGTTTGTCCTGAACGGGATGAGGAGTAACAGCAGGATACCAACCGATGTGGCCAGCCAACCTCCTCCTCCTACACGCATCAGGGCCAGAATAAGTACCTGGTTTTCACTGCTCATCTCTGCCCATTCCTTTCCAACTGCCACTGCATGGTAAGGCATAAACTCAGGTCGGAAGATATAAATGGCGGCAAAAACAAATCCGGCCAGAGCTGTAATTGAATAAATGATTGCGCAAAAGATTTTGACTGTTTTATTTTTCATGACTTCTGTATTTGGTTACAAATTAAGAATATTGCTGTAACCGTAACTTAAGATATTCTTATCAACGTTGATCATTATCAGATATTGGATCTCGTTTTGCTGATTTCAAAACTAGTATCAAAAGATATTATAACAAAATTGAAAATCCAGAATGAATTAAGCGGATTTGTAATTTTTGCAAATCCGGAAGAAATATGTTGATTGCTTTGTGATATTTCCCAAACAGCTAATAAGGGGACTACAAGTTTACACTATGCGTTTTTTAAAATCATGTATGGTCATCAGCAATTTATTAAAGAACCTGTTTCTTTCCTTAGCACCTGAAATACTGATGAGGTTTGACTTAAAAATTAGTTTATTGAAGTAATTATTGATGTTCTCACAAAAGAGAGGGCTCTGTGTGATCAGTAAGCTCAATGTGTTAAATGTTAAGTAAACTGTGGTTACGTCATCTCTTCTGACAAGTATACTGTTGTCGTTCAGTACCACTTCATTTTCATACAATTTAAATGTATTCTCGAATCCTTCGGCAGGCTCACCATACATGAATTTAAATCCGCATTCGGCCTGTTTTTTTATGTGCTGTATCCATTTTTCAAGCTTGTCACAAAGATTAAGAACATCATCTTCCTTCTGGAAATATCCTGAGACCCTGTAATATTCCATCTGTCGCAATGTGATGTTAAAAGTATCTTCGTTCCAGATTTCGGTAGTGGGAATTTTATTGGATAGTGATAGCAACTGCCTGCCCATGTTCATAATTTCAGTGTCAGTATCAGCCAGACAGAATTTTTTATCTACAAATTCAGGGAACTGACAGAGTGTTTTCTGCCATACAAACATTTTAAAGGCTGCCAGTTCTGGCATCTGAAAGTGATGGAAGATGGGGGGATCTTTGGCTGCATATATAATCTCTTTTTCTTGAGCCTCATTGATCCTCCTGGTATCTGCCAGGATAAGCCCCAGCCATTCTTTCAACCCAAGTTTGTCAGGTTCAAGCGTAAAATAGTCGAACAGTATCTTATTGCCACTAAGATTGGCCAGGGCATCAAGAGAGATGTTGTAAGCTGTAGCCAGCTTATAAAGGTCGGTCACATCAAGTGCTTTTTCACCACGTATCCTGCGATAGGCACTATCATAGCTTATGCTGAGCTGCTCAGCAATTTCATGAACAAAAGAAGCTTGTGCTGGAAGGCGATCGCGAATCTGGTCAAATAAGGTTTTTTGAATATCAGGGATTTGGGACATGGAGTAAATATACAAAACCTGAAGCCTTAATGCAACACGCTCTTTAAGTTTTGAGCTTTGAGTTTTGAGTTTTGAGTTAGTTTTGAGTTAGTTTTTAATGAGCTTTATGCTTTTTGAGAAATGCTCATTTACAAGTTGCAGGATATACATGCCGGCAGATAGCTTCTCAATAGGATGGCTGAAAGTATTTTCATTAGGGGATATATTTTTAGTTTGAAGAAGCCTTCCGTACAGATCATAGATGAACAATTGATATTCCCCTCCGCTCTTATTCGTAATTTCAATGATGATGTGATCACTGGCAGGATTGGGATAGACATGAAGTTTATCTTTCGGTGGATCTTTTTGCTGGACCGATGTTAAGAGGTCGTCGCGGTACCAGAGGCTTTGATGTGTAGGGCTGCTAAAAGTTCGCTGATCAATCATCTTCACATAATTAACACCGGAGTACCCATAAGCATATGTCAAATTATCCAGCACATCCATCCAGGTACTACCATAATCCAAAGAAACAGATAAATAATTGTTGTAAGCATAACAGACAATTCCTCCCAGTATAATAGTGTTATCTCTGACATCAACAGAATTGCCTGCTTCCTCTATTATCATTCTACCCCAATTTATTCCATCTTCAGAATGATTCAAATAATAAGTATTCGTATTCCAATTTTCTTCAAAAGCATAATAATTTTCTTCAATATAACTTAATGAAGAAACTGAATCAAGTACCAAGATGAAACTTCCCCCACTGTTGTTCGATAAGAATACCTCTCCACCCCCCAAAATCAGAATTTCCTCATTTTTAACTGTAATATCAACATAATGCCCGTTACCAACAGTATCAGTTATTAATGTCCAGATATGTTCGCCATGTGAGCATTTGTATAAACCATCACCACAGGTAAGAAAAATATTATTTGCATTTAAGCCAATCCGCGAATAATATGCTGAGGGCAATCCTTCATTTTTCATTGCCCAGTTTTGGCCTTTATCATATGAAACAGCAAATCCATCCTGATAGCTAAGGATATAATACAGGCTGTCTGTCATGATGATCTGACAGCATCCAATGATACTATCTATGGGTTGTTGTATGAAGGATGATCCTTTATCATGGGATAAAAAGAGACCGGCATCCGTACAGGCACAGATTGTATCATTTATATTGTCAAGATCGGATACATCAAGAAAATTAAGTCCTTCAACAATTGGTTCCCAGGCTTCGTCAGGAAGCTTCATATGAGGACCTGTCACATCTCCGCAATAAAGAATTCCATTATATCCAACAATACCGGAAGCATACCCCTGATGCAGCCCTTCATTGATGTGAACCCAGCTGAGGCCATCAAAAAAATAATACCCATTTGTTGAAGCACAATATAGTGTGTCATTGATCACTGTAAGCTCCGTTATTCTGATCTCAGGTGAAAGCCCCTCACTTTTCGATACCCATTCACTCCCTGTAAAAATAAATGTACCGCCATTGGCTCCTGCCCATGGCTGATCCTGAAATCTCAGTACATGTCCAAGTCCATTATCACACAATGGCAAGCCGGAAAATGGCAAAGTATTCCAGGTATTCCCATTATCAAAAGACTCATAAACTATGGTATCCTGGTAATGGCCTCCTGCAGCAAAAACTGACCCATTATAAGCCCATACCTTTGGTAAACCATTAAAATCGACATCAGGTAAAATGTTTATCCATGAATCGCCATAATCATCAGAGCGATAAACTGAATCCATCCATGAAGAGATATAAATATTACCATTCATTCCTGAAAGCGTATAAATGTCTTGCCAGGCCGGGGCATATTCCCATGTATTTCCACGATCAAAAGAGCGATACAAATCACCCCACATATCTGCAACAATAGCACTATCCAGAATTTGGATCTGCTGAACTCCATAATGGGTAAATGAATTTTCCCACGTGCTTTGATTAATCCCTTTTTTGTAAATGCCATCGCCACCGGGAATCACAACAAAAAGGAGTGTGTCTTTAATATCAATATCATACACCATCCCACCTGTTAAACCACTACTCTGTGTCCACTGTGAAAATGAATTGAACATGGAAATGAATAGCATACAAAAAACCGCAATTATCCTCTTAGGATTCATATAAACAAATTTAGCAATTTAAATTATAAGCAATAAATAGTTAGTACTGCCTACTGCCTACTGCATACTGCATACTGCTTACAGCCTACTGCCTACCGCCTACTGCCTACCGCCTACCGCCAACTGGACTTTCATCATTATTTTCTTTATCTTCGTAAAACGAACTAAACAATCTCAATTTTTTATGGAACAACAACAATCATCATCAAACGCCCAATTAATTGCCATTGTAAGTTATCTTACATTCATTGGATGGATCATTGCCTTTGTGCTTTATCAGAATGATAAATCAGAGCTCGCCAGCTGCCATATCCGGCAATCCCTCGGCCTTTTTATCCTTGGAATAATCCTGTTCTGGATACCCGTACTCGGATGGATACTTTCACTGGTGGTCTTGGTTCTATGGATCATCGGTCTCATCTATGCAGCCCAGGGAGAAGCTAAGCCAATACCGATCGTGGGGCAGTTTTTTCTTGATCTGTTTAAAGGCCTGCAGTAGAATAGAGAATAAAGAACATGGAATAAGCGTAGAGAAGTGAACCTATAATAGCTCTGAATTGCAGAATAGCCGAAAGAGTAATAAGTAAAGTTTTATGTCTCTGTAGGGAATAACCATTTGACTATGAAAGTATTAATATCAGGGGTTATCTTTTTGTTTGTCATCTCAGTTTCTGTTAAAACTCAGAATTTCTGGGAATGGACCGAGCCGGCTGCTTTGACAGATTCAATATCTGACAATATAAATGCTGATCTGTATTTTAATTGGGATTTTGGAGATGATAATGTATTTATGGTTTGGGAAAAATCTTTCGATTCTATATCAACAGCCATATATTTTGATAATATTTTGGATACAAATGCACCAATTGCAGTTATTTCTGATTCCGCGATTCAATATACAAACCCCAGGATCATTAATGCTTCCAATGCTCTATATCCGGATTATCAATTTCATGTACTATATGAAACAAATCAAAATGGAAATATCGACATCTATTGTGTGACTTATCTTACAGATGGTAGTTTTACGCAGGCTGAAGCGATTGTGAATACGCTTTCTGATGAATTGAATTTTAATGTCGGGGTCGAATCACTTTGGTGGCCCGGTGACGAAATATGTAAAAACGTTGTGGCCTATATCAAAAATGATAGCTTATTTGCTATTCATCAAATGCAAGATGGAACCGAAATTTATTGGAGTAATGAAATTTTTATTGATAATCCCGTTAATGAAATGCCTTTATTGTCAGGGATTTGCTATGGGTCGAAATTGAGGTATTTGAAAGCCGATCCAATTGAAAATCATATTTTCTCAAGCTGGTGTGATCATAATGGGAATTGGAACATACCTGAGGTCTTTTATGATAGTACAAATTGCAGGAACATGAATAATATCCTGCATCGCGATGGAATAATATGGAGTACCTATGAAGATAGCGTTTGGAAAATAACCCACGACAATTATTATCCAGGCTATTACACATATGACATTAGCAAAAGCACTCCTTTTGATCCTGTAG
>JBDLIJ010000179.1:0-6434 GCA_039714935.1 Bacteroidota bacterium
AACTGAAAAAGCAATCCGGCCGTAAAATCAGGATAGACGACCTTGTCATCGTTAGGTGCATTAAAATTAGTCAGGTATATGTTTCCATAACGTGGATCAAGCTGATCAGGAAAGACCAGATTATCCAGGTTAAGTCTTTTTTGGACAAAAGCAGCCTGTAAGCCTAACTGCATGATCATATACTCGGCAATAGGAATCCTCACTGAAGGCATCACGGCAGCCACGGTATGATTCACCAGGCCCTGATTGGCACTGTGATTATCAATGATAATACCTATTCCGCCGGCACCTGGCAAATTTCTTTCCGCAATATCAGCAGAAAATGAATATGTCCTGAAACTGGCTGGTATCTTAACCATTTGCCTGCGATAGGAAAACCTGGCTTTTAATCCAGTCGAAAGACCAACATATGCGGGGTTATAATATGTGGGATTGTTATACCACTGAGAAAAATCAAAATCCTGTGAATAGACTCCACAGCTGAGTAAGAAGTTAAATAGTATAGAGAAAGTTAATATGCGCCTCATAAAATCTCTCGGATTAGTATGGTCTTAGTTAATCAAATGATACGTCTTTCGTCCCTTTTTGTTACACTACTATAGATAAAAGTACAAAAAATAGAGTGTGTGAAATTAATAAAAATATGTTACCATGTTAACTTTTAATGAAAATAAATTCCACCGATCTCTATATCCCTATATTTCTATCTTTGCAAATCAGTAATTATATATTAAACTACAATATGAAAAAAATATTATCTGCTATTCTTATTGGACTCCTGGTTTTCAATATAGTTGCCCAGGACAAGGAAAAAACTTTTACGCTTGAAAACATCGTGAAGAAAAGCGAGTTCCGCCCGGATATTGTAAGCGGATTAAAATCACTCAGGGACGGGAAGCACTACCTTTCCATTGAAGAAGGCAACATCCTTGTATACTCATATAAATCAGGCGAATTGACCGACACACTTGTTGATGCAAAGGAACTTATCCCTAAAGAAGCGACAAAGCCGTTAAAGGTCAAGGAATACTCCCTTTGTAGTAATGAAGAAAAAGTCCTTATACCTGCAGAAACAGAAAATATATACAGACATTCCACTAAATCAAGCTATTATATCTGGGACATCAGCAAAAAAGAGCTGAATGCATTATCTGAAAACGGAAAACAACGGCTGGCAGATTTTTCTCCTGACGGAACGAAAGTTGCTTTTGTCAGAAATAATAATCTGTTCATCAAAGACCTTGAAAACCAAAGTGAAGTCAGGATTACAAGTGATGGAGAAGACAGGCATATCATCAACGGTACTACTGATTGGGTTTATGAAGAAGAGTTTAGCTTTACGAAAGGTTTTTTCTGGTCCCCTGGCGGAAAATATATTGCTTATTACAAATTTGATGAAAGCAATGTAGTTGAATATGAGATGCAAATGTGGGGAGAACTTTATCCGGAAAGTTACAAGTATAAATATCCAAAAGCCGGCGAAAGCAATTCAAGGGTGAGCATTCATTTTTATGATGTGGAGAACAAAACTACCATAAGCGCAGATATTGGACAGGAAGCAGACCAATATATCCCAAGAATCAAGTGGACTAAAAAGAGTGACCGTCTTGCTGTTCAGCGGATGAATCGTTTGCAAAACCATCTTGAAATTTTGCTGGTGGATGCCGGAAGCGGCAAGAGCCGTGTAATTTATGATGAAACGAACAAATACTATATCGAGATCACAGATCACCTGACTTTCACAGATGAGGAACATTTTCTTATTACCAGCGAAGCGGATGGTTATAACCATATTTATTTATGCAGTTTAGATGGAAAAATGACCAAACAGCTAAGCAGTGGCAAATGGGATGTTACTGACATAAAAGGCTTTGACAGTAAGCGTAAACTCATATTCTTTGAGGCAGCAAAATCTTCTCCGCTCAATCGGGATCTGCTGAGTGTTAACCTCAAGGGTAATATGAAGCTGCTCTCTGCAGGTACAGGAACAAACAACGCGAATTTCAGCAGCAATTACGATTATTATATCAATACCTACACAGATGCCAACACCCCACCATATATTACCCTGAACCGGTATAATGGAAAAGTAGTAAGGCTTCTCAAAGATAATAAGGTCCTGATGGATAAACTTCAGGATCATGCCTACCAGAACCGCGAATTTTTCACCATCCATACTGCTGAGGGGGTTGATTTAAATGCCTGGAAGATTATGCCCAACGAATTTGATACTTCCAAGCAGTATCCGGTTTTGATGTATGTTTATGGAGGCCCGGGCTCACAAACAGTGCAAAACAATTGGAACGATGGTCAGTTATGGTACCAGATGCTGGCCCAGCAAGGAATTGTTTGCATTTCAGTCGACAACAGGGGTACCGGAGGGCGCGGAGAAGAGTTCAAAAAGATGACCTATCTGCAACTCGGCAAATATGAAACCATTGATCAGGTGTCAGCCGCCAGCTACCTTGCCGCCCTGCCCTGGGTTGATGAAGAGCATATCGGCATTTTTGGATGGAGTTACGGTGGTTTTATGGCCAGTCTCTGCATGACCAAAGGAGCCGGCATTTTTGATGTAGGCGTTGCTGTTGCACCTGTTACCAACTGGAAATATTACGATAATATCTACACGGAGCGCTTCATGCGCATGCCGATAGAAAACCCCGACGGTTACGCAGATAACTCACCGATTAATTTTACGGATCAGTTGACAGGAAAATATATGCTTGTACATGGAACTGCCGATGATAATGTACATGTACAGAACACTATAGACCTTATCTCGGCCCTTGTTGCTTCGGATAAAGACTTTGATCTGATGTTATATCCAAATAAGAACCATGGTATATACGGGGGCAATACCCGTTATCACCTGTTCAAGCGCATAACAAATTTCCTGGTGGAAAACCTCAAATAATGCCTGTTAATATTTTGAAATTACAATAATTATCAGTATTTTTGCAGCCCTAAATTGAAATTCTAATTATTCAACAAAAAGAAAGAGGTTAATTTTATGATTATTATTCCCGTAAAAGAAGGCGAGAACATAGACAAGGCCCTCAAGAAGTTCAAGCGTAAATTTGAAAAAACAGGTGTTGTTAAAGAATTACGTGACAGGCAGAAATTCACTAAACCCTCTATTAAAAACAGGGAAATGAAGTTGAAGGCCATTTATATTCAGCAACTTAAAGACGCCGATCAGGGATAATATCCTAAAGAGCAGATTTAAGAAGGAAGAAATTTTGATTTATAAGCATTTTTGCTTATATTTGAATCAAGAATTCTTCCTTTTTTTATTGATACTGATTAGATGGCGAAGGGCAATTTCATTGATTATATAAGTTACGAAAAAAGATACTCTCAACATACCATTAAGGCATACCAAAGAGACCTGGATCAATTTACTTCTTTTCTTAGTGAACAATACCAGTTTGATGATGTTACTAATATAGGGCATGAGCATATTCGTTCGTGGCTTGTCAGCCTTATGGAAAGTGGGCTTTCGACGCGTTCTGTTTTACGAAAACTGAGTACTTTGAAGTCATATTACAAATACCTGGTCCGCGAAAAGAAGACAGAGCACAACCCTACCCTGCTCGTTATTCCACCAAAAACATCATCCCGTAATCCTGAATTTGTTGATGAGGAGCATATGGGCGAACTTTTTAGCGGCATTGTATATAGCGATGATTTCAGCGGCATTCGCGATCTCCTGATGCTTGAAGTATTCTATGGCACAGGCATCAGGCTCTCCGAACTCATTGAATTGCGCGAGCAGGATATTTCCTTCGACAATCATACGATGAAAGTATTGGGAAAAAGAAATAAAGAAAGGCTTATTCCGTTTACAAATAAGATGAGGGAACAGTTATTCGGGTATCTGCAGATGAAGAGAAAACAAGGGTTTGAAGCTGACACACAACTGTTTGTTACCGATAAGGGAAATAAGCTCT
The DNA here is from genome assembly GCA_039714935.1 of Bacteroidota bacterium. Lineage (GTDB taxonomy): Bacteria > Bacteroidota > Bacteroidia > Bacteroidales > B18-G4 > B18-G4. The sequence continues at coordinate 3,951 of JBDLIJ010000179.1, forward strand.
ACCCCCGCCTGGTATATCGGATTGTCAATAAATACCTCAGCCAGGTTACCACCCTGACCCAAAAAAGCCCACATGTGTTAAGGCATACTTTTGCCACGCATATGCTTAAGCACGGAGCCGACCTGAATGCAATCAAAGAGTTTCTGGGGCATACCAACCTGGCAGCAACTCAAGTTTACACACATAATACTGTAGAAAAGCTAAAGGAAATATATAAGCAGGCTCATCCAAGAGCCTGACAATATAATTATATACATTTTATAATATACAACATATAATATAGGAGGAAATCATATGAATGTAAACATCAATTCAGTGCACTTTAAAGCAGACCAGAAACTCCTCACTTTCATTGAGCAGAAAATCGATAAGCTTGGGATCTTTTATGACGGCATTATCGGAAGCGAAGTCACACTCAAGGTGTCGAACCATGCAGACCGGGAGAACAAAATAGCTGAAATACGCTTAAAGATAAGGGGTTACGACCTTTTTGCCAAGAAAGAATGTAACACTTTTGAGGAAGCAACTGACCAGTCTATTGAGGCCCTGAGAAGACAATTACACAGACATAAAGAAAAAAGCAGGAAGAAATATTAATATTTCCCATATTTTTTGCCGAATTCTTTTGTTATTAATTATATAATTTATATTTTTGCAGACCTTTTTCACGAAGGGTCTGTTTTTTATTTATTGAAAAGAGAAATGCCGATGTAGCTCAGTTGGCCAGAGCAGCTGATTTGTAATCAGCTGGCCGGGGGTTCGAATCCCTCCATCGGCTCTTGAGTTACGTGTTTGGGGAGATTCCAGAGCGGTCAAATGGGGCAGACTGTAAATCTGTTGGCTAAGCCTTCGGAGGTTCGAATCCTCCTCTCCCCACAAAAAGGATGTGAGTGTGAATATTCATTACATCTCACTTGCATACTCAAACACAGGCTCAACTCGCGGAAGTAGCTCATATGGTAGAGCGACAGCCTTCCAAGCTGTAGGTGGCCGGTTCGAGCCCGGTCTTCCGCTCAGTGCCATTGTAGCTCAGGGGTAGAGCACTTCCTTGGTAAGGAAGAGGTCATGAGTTCAATTCTCATCAATGGCTCAAAATTAATACTGATTCGTACTTTGAACGTACATAATTATTTAAATTTAAATTGATATGGCTAAAGAAACATTTGATCGTTCCAAACCACATGTTAACATCGGTACCATCGGTCATGTTGACCATGGTAAAACCACCCTTACTGCAGCTATCACCCTGAACCTGCAGGATAAAGGTCTTGCCGATTTCAAATCTTTTGACGAAATTGACAATGCACCTGAAGAAAAAGAAAGAGGGATTACTATTAACACTGCTCACGTAGAGTACCAGACAGACAACAGGCACTATGCTCACGTTGACTGCCCCGGTCACGCTGACTACGTTAAGAACATGGTTACCGGTGCTGCCCAGATGGACGGCGCTATCCTTGTTGTTGCAGCAACAGATGGTCCTATGCCACAAACACGTGAGCACATCCTGCTCGCACGCCAGGTTGGTGTACCAAAAATCGTTGTTTTCATGAACAAGGTTGATATGGTAGATGATGACGAACTTCTGGAACTTGTTGAAATGGAAGTAAGGGAACTGCTCGCATTCTACGAATTCGACGGTGACAACACTCCGGTTATCCAGGGTTCTGCACTTGGTGCTCTCAACAAAGAAGATAAATGGGTTGAAAAAGTAATTGAACTCATGGATGCTTGTGACGAATGGATTCCGCTTCCTGACCGTGACGTTGACAAACCATTCCTGATGCCTGTTGAGGACGTATTCTCAATCACCGGCCGTGGAACTGTTGCTACCGGAAGAATTGAAACCGGTATTATCAACTCAGGTGACCCTGTTGACATCGTTGGTATGGGTGCTGAAAAACTGAAATCAGTTGTTACCGGTGTTGAAATGTTCCGTAAGATTCTTGATCGCGGTGAAGCTGGCGATAATGCTGGTCTTCTCCTCAGGGGTATCGACAAAAATGAAATTTCCCGTGGTATGGTTATTGCCAAACCGGGATCTATCACTCCTCACACCATAGTTAAAGCTGAGGTTTATATCCTGAAAAAAGAAGAGGGTGGACGTCATACTCCATTCCATAATAAATACCGTCCGCAGTTCTACTTCAGAACAACCGACGTTACCGGTGAGATCATTCTTCCTGATGGCGTTGAAATGGTAATGCCAGGCGACAACCTGACAATTACTGTTGAACTGATCGCTGCTGTAGCGATGGATAAAGGTCTGCGTTTTGCTATCCGTGAAGGTGGCAGAACAGTTGGAGCCGGCCAGGTAACAGAAATAATTGAGTAATAACAATATTGAGACTAGCACAGGCACCCCCCGGGGTGCTTCGCTATATCTCTACGGCATACGGGTGTAGCTCAACTGGTAGAGTAGTGGTCTCCAAAACCATTGGTTGTGGGTTCGAGTCCTACCACCCGTGCTAAACACAATAATAA
>JBDLIJ010000180.1:0-6418 GCA_039714935.1 Bacteroidota bacterium
CTCGTCTGTTTCGACATCGTTTTAAGGTATTGATCTGATTCCAATGTCTGCATGGCCAATTTTTTCATGGCAATCACCTCCAGGCTTACATATTTAAACTCTTCCACTATTTTACCCTTGATGGCATAGATGCCGGGGCCACGAAAAGGATATTTTTTGGCTACATCGGGGAAGTGTACCGTATCGATGAAATGGCCATCCTTATCAAGAAAAGTACCGAAATGCATGCGCTTGTTATTGCTGGCGTGCACATTTTTTCGATGCACGTAGTAGCCAATCATGGTTACTGTTTTGCCAATGGATTGTTCCATTTCTTGTACCATTATAGTTGCTTCAGGAAGCTCTTCGAGCAATTCAAAAGGACTGCGCAGGGTAAAACCCAATAGCTCAATCTGGTCGTAGGCATCTTCCAGGTTGTCCGTGACAAAAGTGGGTAAATCCAAATGAGTGGTGGGGGCATTAAACAATTCACCGGAGGTGAATGTTTGCTTTTTGTCACCCAACAAAAAGTGCGCTTCCCAGAGCAGGCTTTTCTTATCCTTGCCTGTGAAGCGCAATGCCCCCACCCGTATCAAAGGTTTTACCTGCTCAAGTGATATAGGCACCCTGTGCAGGAATTCACTCAACGTGCTAAAAGGTCCATATAGTTGCCTGTTGCGTAGTATTTGTTTGATGGCCTGATGCTCTAACTCCCGAACCATATTAAGCCCCAGGCGTATAGCAGTGCCATTAATAGTAGCTTCATGGGTACTGTTGTTAATGCAGGGTGACTCAATTACAGCACCACACATGCGGGCTTCATGAATATAGATCTCCGGACGGTAGAATCCTCCCCCATTGTTGATCACCGCCACCATGTATTCCAGCGGGAAGTGCGCTTTCAGATACAGGCACTGATAGCTTTCAACAGCATAAGAAGCCGAGTGCCCCTTAGCAAATGCATAACCGGCAAAGCTTTCTATCTGTCGCCATATTTCTGCGGTTTCAGTTTCCGGAATGTTGCGTGCCCTGCAATTGTTAAAAAACTGGTCTTTGGTTTTTAAAAACTCTTCTCTTGATCGGAACTTACCCGACATGCCCCTCCTCAGGTGGTCGGCTTCTCCCAGGGTAAGGCCTGCAAAGTGGTGTGCCACTTTTATCACATCCTCCTGGTACACCATCACTCCATAGGTATCGGGCATAAGCTCGAGGAGGACAGGATGTGCACGTTGTTTAATGGTCTCCGGGTGCCTGAAACGATAAATATACTCACGCATCATACCCGATTTGGCCACACCGGGCCGGATGATAGAGCTGGCCGCTACCAAGCCGAGATATGTGTCAACCTCCAGCTTTTTGAGCAACATGCGCATGGCAGGTGACTCCACATAAAAGCACCCAATGGCTTCGCCATTCTTGAGTAGCGATTTCACCTCCTCATCCTTTTTACACATCTCTAAATTATGGATATCGATTTCAGGTAAAGTAGGCTGATTGTAGCGGATAACCTCCAGCGCTTCCTGAATCTTACTTAATCCACGCTGACTAAGTATATCGAATTTATGGACTCCTGCATCTTCGGCAGATTCCATATCAATATGAGTAGTAACAAATCCTTTGGGTGGGAAAAAGGTGGCTGTAAAGTAATGCACAGGCTTTTCAGTAATGATGATACCGCTCGCATGCACACTCAGGTGATTGGGGAAATCCTGTATGCGTGATCCGTAATAAAGCACCAGTTGAGAGAGCTTGTCCAGCGGCTCGGGGTTAGGATTGTGCTTTAGTAGTTTATCTATTTCATGCTTTGGCAAGCCGAACACCTTACCCAACTCACGAATGGCAGCACGATGCTGAAAGGTGTTGTAGGTGGCCAGCAAGGCTACGTTTTTGAAGCGCTTGAATATGTATTCCGTGATATCATCACGATCGAGCCATGAAAAATCAATATCAAAGTCGGGAGGATTCTTGCGATAGAGATTGATGAAACGCTCGAAATAAAGATCAAGTTCAACAGGGTCTACATCAGTGATACGCAGCAGGTATGCTACAATGCTGTTGGCTCCGCTACCTCGACCCACATAAGCATAGTTTTTAGATCGGGCATATTCAATGATATCCCAGTTGATAAGGAAATAGGCAAGCGCTCCTTTCTGACGGATAATATTTAACTCTTTCTCAATACGTTTGAAAATATTCTTGCCGGGGTTAGGGTACCGCTGACGAACAGTTTTATGACACAGGATTTTTACCAGTTCATAATCCTTTTTCTCTGATCCTGTATAGGTTTTCTGATTTTTATGTGGAAACTGATCTCCAAATTCAAAATAGATGGAACAGTTATCCAGTATCGCCTGCGTGTTGTAAAGTATTTCCGGGAACTCGGCAAAAGCATTGTGTATATCTTCAGGATTCACGGGTTTATCTTCCTTGTTAGCCTCTTCTGATTTAGGCAATTTGCTCAACAGGGTGTTCAGGGCTATGGCACGCAGCAGGCGATGGGTGTTAAAATCACGTTGGTCCCGAAAGGTGACAGGCTGCAACACCACCAATTCTGATAGTCTGTGCGCCCATTCAGAAATGTACAGCTGTGGTATTTGCTGCATGCTTATCCCTACAAATTCATTATTCCGTAGCCGGTCAGGTGGCTTGCTAAACGGGTAGATCACATAAGCATGGGCAAATTCAGGCGCTTGTGCAGGAAAATCTTTCTCCTTCTCAAGATAGTATGAGAGGTAGTCGTTAAGTTCCTGAAATCCTGCATTGTTTTTAGCTAATGCTACAAAATTTGGCTCCACACCATTCCTGAAGTCAATACCCAGTATAGGTTTGATTTTATATAACAAAGCCTGCCTTACAAACTCAAGTCCTCCCGAAGTGTTGTTTATGTCGGTCAATGCCAACGTCCTCACTCCCATGCCCTGCATAAGCTCGAGCAGTTCCCTGGGTTTAAGCACCCCATAGCGCAAACTGAAATATGTGTGGTTGTTTAGGTACATGACCCCTCTGTGTCTCCCCTGATTCCAGGGGAGAAGCTGATAGGTTATTATAAATTAAAATTTTCTTGTTCAGATCACCTGCCAGCTGCCCCCCTTTTCAAAGGGGGAACACAAGGGGGTTGGAAATGCCTCTTGATTTCCTGAAGGAGTTCTTCTTTTTTATCAAAAACCTTCTTGTTCTTGAACCTGATTACTCTTAACCCAAGTTTTTCAAGGTACCTCTCTCTCTTTTTATCATACCTGACCTTACGTTCAATTTCATGGTATGGCCCATCTACCTCAATAACCAGTTTTTCACTTGGACAATAAAAGTCCACTATATAAGGCCCAAAGCTCACCTGCCTTTTGAACCTCCTCCCATCTAATTGTTTATTCTTTAAAGAAAGCCACAATGTGGCTTCTGCTGGAGTGAGGTTATTCCTTAGTTTTCTTCTATTTTTTTTCTTTTCTGGATGATTTATTATCTGTTTCATGTTTCTTAATTCATTCTATTCCCCACCACCCCCGGCACAGCCCCGTTAAACGGGTTTATCCGGCCATGCCGGGACTGCCCGAATGATTTATTTTGGGCTATTGACTTAGCCTCTAAGCCAGCCGCCAACATTACCGATTGATCACCAAACCGCTTGCGCACATGGTCCATGGCCTGGTAGAGATTGATCATTTCCTCAGCATCATCGAACAAATTGATCTGGTAGCCACCACCTACCAGGTGACTGAACCGTACACCTACAAGGCGCACCAGTAATCTTCGGTCATACAACTTATCAAACAGGCCCAACGCATGTGGAATAAGGATATGATCAGCTGCCGTATAGGGAAGATGTATCTGCTTGGTATGTGTATTAAAATCAGAATAACGGATTTTAACTGTAATGCACGCAGTAAGCCTTTGACCTTTCCTTAATTGAAAAGTAAGGCTTTCGACCATAGCAGTAATTATACTCCTGAGCTTAGTTACATCGATGGTGTCGCGTTCGAAAGTACGCTCAGTAGAAATCGACTTGCGTTCAGAGTAAGGTATCACCGGACTGTTGTCAATACCATTGGCCTTTTTCCAGATACCTATGCCATTAGCTCCCAACGCAGATTGCATAAGCTTTACAGGCATATCCTGTACGGTTTTAATACGCCTGAGCCCCAGGCTAAACAGGGTCTGGTAGGTCTTATCACCTACCATCGGAATCTTCTTCACCGATAATGGTGCCAGGAAAGGCTTCTCCTCTCCCCTTTCTACACGTAAATTGCCTGGTTTTACTTCATTGGTGGCCATTTTCGCTACGGTCTTACTCGTGGCAAAACCAAACGATATAGGTAAATGCGTTTCCTTTAATATTCGCTGTTTTAATTCAACAATCATCTTATAGCTATCGAAGAACCGGTCCATGCCGGTCATATCAATGTAAAATTCATCGATAGACGATTTCTCATACAAAGGCACCTCTTCTTTGACAATATCTGTAACCATACCCGAAAACCTGGTATAATTGGAAGTGTTGCCCCGTAATACTATGGCCTCAGGACATAACATACGGGCCATTTTCATAGGCATGCCCGAATGCACGCCAAACATACGGGTCTCGTAGCTGCACGAAGCCACCACCCCACGGTCGCTTACGCCCCCAATAAGCACGGGCTTACTGGCCAACTCGCGATTTAACAACCGTTCTACAGAAACGAAGAAGGTGTCGAGGTCCATATGGGTAATGATTCTTTCTTGCATTTTTATAGTCGATAGCCCATAGTTAATAGTCCATGGCTGCCCTGAGCATTCACACCGAACGATGTCGAGGTGAAGTCGAAGGGCTTTTCGTCTTCCGTATTTACAAAATTAATCATTTTACACTAATTTTATTAGTGTTTACTAATTTTATTGGTATTTTAAAATGATAAATTTTTATGTGAAGTACTTACATTCAGAAAGCTTTTAGGATAGGGCTAATAATTTTACATTTGCTACTTAAATGTATCCGGCATGATCCAGTTTTTTCTCCGACCTGACAATAGTGTTTATGCACTAAATATTAACCAATCTTTATCAGCAGCAAATCTTGAAAAATTAACCTGGCTCTTTGGGGGTGCGAAGGCACTAGATTCTAAAGAAGTTCAGGGTAAGTTTGTTGGCCCCAGGAAAGAGATGATCACTCCCTGGAGTACCAATGCGGTAGAAATTACCCAGAATATGGGTATCGAAGGGATCGAAAGAATAGAAGAATATAAACCCTATAATGAAGGAGATGAGCATGACCCGATGCTGTCTTCATTATATTCAAACCTTAATCAGGAAATTTTCAAAGTAGACCTGGCGCCTGAAGAAATACTGGATATTAAAGATATTGCCGCCTATAATAAACAGGAAGGACTCGCTCTGAATGATGAGGAAATTGAATACCTGAATTCAGTAAGTGAAAGGCTTGGTCGCCCGCTTACCGATGGTGAAGTATTTGGATTCTCGCAGGTAAACAGTGAACACTGCCGCCATAAAATATTTAATGGCAGTTTTATCATTGATGGAGAAGAAAAGGACATGTCCCTTTTCCAGCTGATCAAAAAAACATCAAAAGAGCATCCAAACCGACTGGTTTCGGCCTATAAAGACAATGTGGCCTTTGTGCAGGGTCCAAAGATTACCCAGTTTGCCCCTGCAACCCAGGATAAGGCAGATTATTTTACAACATCAGAGTTTGAGTCTGTCATTTCATTAAAAGCAGAAACGCATAATTTTCCAACAACCGTAGAGCCTTTCAATGGTGCTGCCACAGGATCTGGCGGTGAGATCAGGGACAGGCTGGCTGGAGGCAAGGCAAGCTATCCGCTGGCAGGTACCGCTGTATATATGACCTCCTACCCGCGAAGTAAGGCAAACAGAAGCTGGGAAGATAAAGTGGAGCCAAGACCCTGGCTATACCAGACACCGATAGATATTCTTATTAAAGCATCCAATGGAGCCTCCGATTTCGGCAACAAATTCGGACAGCCTTTGATTACCGGTAGCCTGTTAACTTTCGAGCATGAGGAAAATGAAGAGGTCTTAGGTTATGATAAGGTGATAATGCTGGCTGGCGGTATTGGCTATGGGAAGAATGAAGACAGTCTTAAAGATGATCCTGGAGTAGGTGACAAAATTGTTGTCATGGGTGGTGACAACTACCGTATTGGAATGGGTGGTGGAGCCGTTTCCTCTGTAGCTACCGGTGAATTTAGTAACTCAATCGAGCTTAATGCCATCCAGCGATCAAATCCAGAGATGCAAAAACGTGTGGCCAATGCGATCAGAGCCATGTCGGAGATGGATAAAAATCCTGTTATTTCTATCCATGATCATGGTGCCGGGGGTCACCTCAATTGTCTATCAGAACTAGTGGACCCGACCGGAGGTGAAATTGAGGTCAATAAACCTCCCCTAGGTGATCCTAACCTATCAGAAAAAGAAATTATTGGTA
>JBDLIJ010000181.1:0-6387 GCA_039714935.1 Bacteroidota bacterium
AGCCCTGCACCAACCCAAAACTCCCTATTATCCACACTTTCAGTTCTGTCTTGTAATTCGTCGCTTAATTCATTTAAGAAATCGAATCCTGTCATGTCCTCCAGTGAGTCAACAGGCACTAAATAATCCACCAGGTCATCATATGGCAGTTCACTTTTTTCTTTCACATGTTTGAAGAGGAAGCCCGCTGTAATGTATGCTCCATCTTCCTGCTGATAGATCAGCACCTGGAAATACCATTCGGGGATGGCAATGCCCACACCGCCGTACTTGCCCTCCATGGTTTCATAATCATCGGGGTCATCAAAAATTCCTCCAACGACCACATTTAGTTCCATGTCGTTTGCATCTACAAATTTTTTCCTGATTTTTGTCTCAAGAGCATACCAGGGGCCGCCAGCTCCATTCAGGGCATTCTGATCCTGTGGTGCTATATTCGACATATAATTTGCTTCAAAGACTGTTTGGTCATCATACGCGTCTTCATCATCGTCAAACAAATTGGAATAAACCCCGTCCTCATCTCTGTCACCTCCCATGGCAAAATACGGGGCCATATGGCCTCTTGCATATCCCGTGCCGGTGTAGTTTTTATCCATTACCGCATCTTCAATGCTTTTATCAGTTTTGAAGTATTTGTATTTCTTTTCCCGTTTGGGGGTGTTCAAATAATCAGGGATGATATGATAAGCCACCCAGTCTGCTATCTTATAAGTTTTATTATATTTTAAAATATACCCCTGCCTGATATATACCGGGCCTTTATCAGGATCAGGCTGTCCTTGTATGATATGCTCATCATATAGTTTTTTTTCGGCTATGGTCATGTCCGAGTATATCTTCTGTGCCTGTATGCTTCCAAAAAGCATCAGCAGGCAGACAATGCCTATAAGTGCTTTCATGATTACTTGTTTTCTTTGTTTTTCAAAAATGCATAGGTACCATTACTAAGTCCGAGTAGGATCAGTTGGGTTTCTGTAAACTCAGGCATGGAATAATCCACCATCACAGACTTTATAAATGCAATACCAAATACCAGGTTGAACACTACTGCCTGAAGGCGATGGATGCTGATGCCATTGGCGTCGGATAAAATGTCTTCCAGGAAACGTGTTTTTTTATCCGGGTTTTTTGCTCTTAATGTGGATACAGTTATTGGTTTACCATTCACCACTTTTGTGGCATTGGACTTATCATCCTTATTGATAAGGTTTGCTGTAGTAATGGTTGCCGATGTTATGCCCAGCAATATCAGGGCTGTGGTATTAATGCATCCCAGGTCGCCTGTGAAAGTCCAGATATATATGAAGGAACTGAGTACGATGATCGTCCAGAAGGCAAACTGGGATTTGCTGAAGCTGAAGCGAGGTTCCTGTTCAGGCAGGAGATCAGTTTTATTATCCTTTATCACGGATTTCCATGTGAATATAAAAATGATAAAAAGGAGTATGATTGTGGCTGCCAGGATCCAACCAATGGTTCCCCATGTTTTTATCTCCTTGAAAAATATATTTGCCGGATCACTGAAATACAGTACGTTTGATGCATCAATTTTTATTCCCAGTGTCACTTCCTTCAACGACTTACCAGGGAGCTTGTATAGGCTTTTGCGTACCTCCTTATTAATTTTCTTTGTTGAAAACCTGAATCTGATGATGTCTGATTCGGCATTTTCAACATAAGCCCGCAAGTTGCTTACCTCAATATCATCGATAATGAGTACGACATTCTTTATTAATTTATTATTTTCCCGCATGAAATCGCTTACGCCGGGGATATCAAAGGCGATGACATCTCCATTGGCAATACATGTATCAATTATCTGGAAAGGTATTAGCTCACGCACTTTCTGATCTGAATCCGGGTTTTCATGGTCATCAACCATTTTGGTGCGCTCAATATAAACGCCATCAATCATGTTAATTCTGTTCTGGCCAAAACTCGTTGAGAATACTCCGCTTATGAGTAAAATAACGAGCAGGAACTGAGCGAGACTGGTCATTCTTTTGCTTTTTAAAACTGCTGAAAGTTGTTTCATGAGATTATTTTTTGATTTATAAAGAATCCAATATTAATAAGGCCTAAAGTCCGGTTTTTCGGTACCCCCTGGTTTTTACCCTTCCCAAATATAATATATCAGAGAACAGAAGTCAAGCCCGTTCCCCGTCCCTCGTCCCCCACATAACATCTACTCACCCATCAGATATTCTGCCAGCGCATCAGAAATTGGCTGGCCGGTAGCATCCTGATAATAACTATACCCTGGTGAAGGATTAATTTCCAGGCAATATACCTTTTCAGGATTGATGATCAGATCTATGCCGGCAAACGGGAGCTTGCATATTCGGGACAGGTTCAGGCATTTATTATGCAGATCATCGGTTAATTCATAGGGGCTGAAAGAAGCCTCCTGTCCTTCCTGTCCTGCATAGCGATAGTCTGTTGTGGGGCTTATTATTTGGGTGGCGAATGATTGATCTCCTATAACGTGAACCCGTACATTAAAACCTTCAATTTTATGCTGAAACTGAGTTGTAAGAGTCCGCAGGGATTCCAGCCTGGACCCTGAGCTCTTATCAAATGAGGATACTATTGAGCGAACTGAGCTGATCGACTTGTATATGAGCGGGCCATATGAGGATTCAAATTCAGCGAGTGCTGAGGGATCATCTGTGATGAGTGTTTCTGGAATCGAAAATCCAGCCTGTTTAATGAGTAATGCCTGGTAAGGCTTGGAATTATTTGACATCATGGGCCTGCGCCGATTGACGATCCTGGCGTCTAAAACATCAAAAAGCTCCATTAGCGACCTTAATACCGAGCGTGACCGCTTAGTTATATCAGGAGCGGTATCAGATTCAAAAAAATCCTCCGGGTCAACAAATCGATGATAAACACTTTGAATTTGATGTATGCTGAAGCTTTCTTCACCTACGCTTATATCGCCTGCAAGTCCATTATCCGTTATCTGCCAGCGCAGCCGGACTTCTTCATGTAAGCTGGCCTGATCCAGGATCAGGAATTGAGCGTTCATCTCTTTTAATGAACGGATGAGCATTTCAACCGGAGCTTCATCGGCGGAGCCACAGACTAATATTTTTTTATGATCCACCATTGCCTATTGCGTAGTTAACTATATAATCATATAAACGATCACCAAATGCTTTCACCGAATAGCTTGGTGGAAGGCCATATCCGGAAAAGATCCATGTGTTATCCTTACTAATACGGAAGTAATACTCAGCCATGTTAAGATTTAATTCTTTTTGCATATTTTGGATTCTGGTCTTTTCGCTTATGGGTATGTCATTATTCTTCATTAGCTGGTACATGCCTCTGTCATCGATGCAGCATGCAAAAAATTGCTCTCCCACCAGCGTCACGAAAGCGGGTTGCCCTGCTACTATTTCTGTGATGCGGCAATGATTGTTACTCTGTTGCAGATCTGATTTGTTTGCATCGCTTAATTCAATTTCTCCGGCAATGTTTTGTCCTAAATCAGCATATTGAAGAGCGGTGTTGGATGATGACAGGTCTGCCGCTACCTTGCCCGACTCTAAAGTAATGATCATAGGGATCCTGAACCCAAGCTTTTGGGCAAGATGCAGGGTTTCAGGTTTAGATAGTACGGTGCCTGCCAGGGCATCAAGCGCCGGTTGGTTTATTACCCGGCAACTTAAGCTTGCCAACATGGCTACCCATAAAGAATATGTTTCCTGTGCGGCATAGCGTGCATCTTCGGCAGTATACCTGGGCCATAACTCCGGCCAGAAATTGTGAATGCCGCAATATATTCCGTAGAGGTCTTGCGACTCTATGGAAGTATCGCGATAACGCAGCTTAAAACTATCTTTTTTGTCTGTTAACTGAAAAGCGAGCACGAGATCTTGTGCGATCTCGGTGCTCGTAAGATACAAGGTTTTAATACCCTTATTTTCAGCTGTGTCCTTTAGCTTAAGACTAAATTCTGTCTGTTGCTGATCTAAGATTAAAAACAATGTTAAAATATTTACTTTTTAGGTTTGCGTTTAGGTTTCATTTTAATTTCCGGACGTTCTTCCTTCCGTATAAATGGCTTCAGTTCGCCAACAATACCTTCCAGCCTTTCTATCCGGCCTAATAATTCCTCGTGTGGCCATCTGATGATATCATCTGGTTTCCATCCGGGGCCTTCATAATACTGTTTCGGCTCCATCAGCTGTTTAGGGTCAGATATCTGCTTAGGCTCAAATACGATTTTTGGCTCAAACCATTCTTTTGGTTCTTTGAATTCTTTGAACTCCTTTGGCTCCTTAAACTCTTTAATCTCCTTCGGTTCCTTGATCTCTTTAAACTCCTTAGGTTCTTTAATTTCCTTAAGGTGTTTAACGGAGCTTCTGCAACGGCTTAAGAAGACACTTTCTGAAATATTGGATGATGATTCTGATATAACGGGGTTATCTTCACTGAGGGCGTAATCATATGCCTCCCATGACGAGATAAGGCTGTCAAGGTTATCGTCAGGTGAGACAGCCAGTGCGGATCCGTCTCCCCTTACACCGGCCATGGCAGAAATCCATAGCTCGGCCCAGGGATCGAAAGGCCAGCCACCCCATGAACTTTCATTTCCCGGTACAGCCGCCTGGAACACAGTGTTCGTTGCCGGAGTACTGCCCAATATAGGAACTGCAAATGATCCGGATGCACATTGCTCCATCACTACCAGCAGGTTCTTAAAGGCCGGCAGGGTAGCCAGGTCGGCAGCAAAATCGCTGGCGTAATATTTATTGGGGCTGCCATAAGCTGATACAAACCCTCCGCTACCATCATACCATCCATGATTATTCGTGTGAATAAAAAGACAATCATGAGATTGAATTCTTGATTGAAGTGTGGTCATCACACTCTGGAATGCCGCACGGTCACCTCTCCCGTTTACAACCATACGCCAGGCTGAACCGTCGGGGCCAAATCCACTCGTTGCAGGTGGTTCTGTCCAGCCACTGCTCCATACAGCAGGAGTATAATTAACAGTCCCATCATAATTCAATACGAAAATATCTGCAGGATCAAAACCATAAACATCAATTAGTGTTCTGTACAAGAATTCCAGATCGTTTACATGCCTGCCGTTTGATCCGCCTGAATACAAAATAGCATAGCGTTTACCCATAACTGAAAATCTGAGCGGGAAGGGAGCCAATTTCCTGTATGCACTGAGCTTCCCGGGCTCAAGGGTCACCTTTATCTTTTTTTTTCGGATGTAGCGCTCCGTTGTCTTGCTGCTCCTGAAAATCTCTATTGTATCAGGTTTCTCCTCCAGGAAATAGGGAAAACTTGCGGCTACCTTTTTTAAATACTTCCCTGTTTCAGCATTGTATAGGAAGTAGGTACAACGGTGCCCGAAATTCTTGCCGGGTTCATCATCTACAAATACAACGTTTGTGGGTTGGTCAAATTCAATTTTCTCTGTGATAATGTCGATCTTATTGCCTTTTTTGAAGGTTTTATGATCTAAATAGAGGGCGAAATCCTGGTTGCCATCATTTTTCAGAAGGCTGCGCTCCTCTGCATCTTTTTTAATTTTTGAAAAAATTTTTGTCATAATGTTATTCCTTTCTATTAATATTTAACAATACAATAGACAATACAAACGCCCCGCATCTTGCTTAGCTGTCCTGTCAGACCCAATCTGCATCGCTATTTATTAATAACTTTTTGAAAAAGGAAAGGTGGGTTAACCTTATAAAATGGCCTTACTAAGTTACTAATTAAGGCTTTATATGTCAATCACGTATATTAACTAATTAGTAGTAACTAATGTGGAATAACTAGTTTTGATAGGTAAGTACGGAATGACTGTGCCGATTTTTCATAACCCATACAAAAAGTTCCAGCATAGAGTGTGTTTTAGTCTTGAGATAGATATTACGTAGGTGAGCATCAATGGTATGAATGGAGATATCCAGATCGCTGGCAATGATTTTACGGCATTTGGCCTGTGTTATCAGATTGATAATTTCTTTTTCCCTGGTGGTAAACATAGTATTTCCTTTCGTTGCAAAATTTACCCCGGCTTTTAAATACTGTTGAATTCTGGCTTATGATTAAGTCTGGCAATGGATACCCCTCAGGAGTTTAATAGTGCTCAGGTAGTGAGGTGAGTGATTTCAGTTTGGGCTAATCCCTTATATATTGATACGATAAAAGGGCAAAAGGTAACCCTATGGATTGAATTTTTATGATCGCTGATACTATTATTTTTCAGAATACGCCCAACACCTACAGCCTACAGCCTATTGCCCACTGCCTACCGCACCCGATCCCCTTTACCCCTTCTCATACCTCACCCCATGCTGATCAAGTAAGGTCAGGATGCTTTCCACGTGTGCCCCGATGCCAATATTG
>JBDLIJ010000182.1:0-6387 GCA_039714935.1 Bacteroidota bacterium
GGGTGTTGGGTTGGGCTCAACAATCCAGACTCCCCATTCTTCATTAACAATCTTCATTAGGATCTAATCAATAGGATATCATCACTCATTAAGGTTTTAGGTTTTGAGTGTTGGGTGTTGGGTTGGGCTCAACAATCCAGACTCCCCATTCTTCATTAACAATCTTCATTAGGATCTAATCAATAGGATATCATCACTCATTAAGGTTTTAAGTTTTAAGTTTTGAGTTTTAAATTAAGCTCAACAATCAAAACTCCCCATTCTCAACTACCAATCTTTGCACCCGCTGTAGCTTCAGCGCAGGTGGGGCACTAATCAATAATCAATAGGATATCATCATTCAATTAGGAACCAGGAACTTGGAACTCCCCTACTTCTCCCTGTCGGTTGTGTAGGAAACCAGTTTCGACATCGAATTTTTAGCGGGGGAATCAGGAAAGGTATCAAGAACAGATAAAGCCTCATCACGAAAATAAATCATTTTTTCTCTGGCATACTGTATCCCTCCGCATTCATTTACTTCTTTAATCAGTCCTGAGACCTTATCGGGGTCGGAATTATGATTTTTAATAATGTTTTTAATACGTCGCTTATCAGAAGCCCCTGAATTGTTCAGCAGATAGATCAGTGGCAGGGTCATTTTCTTTTCCCGGATATCAATACCGGCAGGTTTCCCCGTTTTGTTGGCTTTCTGATAATCAAACAGGTCATCTTTAATCTGAAATGCCATGCCTACCTTTTCTCCAAAATCCTTCATCCTGCCGGTCATCTCCAGGTCACCTTCAGCCGAATATGCACCGCATGCACAACAGGAGGCAATTAAAGAAGCCGTCTTCTTGCGGATGATCTCATAATATATGTCTTCCTCAATATCCAGACGCCTGGCCTTTTCAATCTGGAGAAGCTCTCCTTCACTCATTTCCCGGACTGCATGTGAAACGATCTTAAGCAGCTCGAAATCATTATTATCCAGCGACAACAGCAAGCCTCTGGATAATAGGTAATCACCGATCAGAACGGATATTTTATTTTTCCACAGGGCATTGATAGAGAAAAAGCCCCTTCGCTCGTTTGAATCATCAACAACATCGTCATGCACCAATGTGGCCGTATGCAATAATTCCACCAGCGAAGCTCCCCGGTACGTTGACTCATTGACACCCCCTGAGATCTCAGCAGAAAGGAATACAAAAAGCGGACGCATCTGCTTCCCTTTTCTCTTTACAATATATCCTGTGATTCGATCCAGTAATGGCACATTACTCTTCATTGACCCCCGAAAATACTTCTCGAACTCATTAATATGATTCTGAACGGGTTCTTTTATTTGATCAAGGCTCGACATGGAATGAAAGGCAAAGGTAATAATTATTGGTTACCGGTACCGGGTGCCGGGTGCCGGGTACCTATCAATATTTTTTATACCTTTATAAAAACATTCAACATGGGTGGATTTCTTTTTCACGATACCGTTTTCGGGCCTGTCATGAGCAGAAGGCTGGGAGTATCTCTTGGCATAAATCTGCTTCCGGTCGACTATAAATACTGCACTTTCAACTGTATATATTGTGAGTGTGGATGGACGCACAAAAAACCTGCAGGCAGCAAAGGCCTGCCCGACAGGAAAACAGTAAAAAAACTCCTTGAAGCAAAACTCATCAGCATAAAGAAAGAGGGCTCTGCGCCGGATGCAATCACTTTTGCAGGAAATGGAGAACCTACCATCCATCCTGATTTTGCTGCGATCATTGATGACACTATAGCGCTCAGAAACACATATTTCCCTAATGCCAGAATAACGGTATTGTCAAATGCCAGCATGCTTCACCGCAATGACGTTTTCAATGCACTCTTACAGCTTGACAATAACATACAGAAGCTCGATGCAGGCAATGAGCGCATGTTTCAACTGATCAACAAGCCAGCCGGGAAACTTAGTCTGGAAAAAGTTGTTGAACAGCTTACACGTTTTAAGGGCAAGCTGATCATACAAACAATATTCCTGAAGGGAGAACATAATGGCACCTTTATTGATAATACAAAAGAGGAGGAAGTGGAAAGCTGGCTGAAGATCCTGAAACAGCTGGCCCCGGCATATGTGATGATCTACCCTGTTGACAGGGAAACGCCGGAACAGAATATTGAAAAAATCTCTTTCGAAGCTTTAAATAAAATTGCCGAAAAGGTAAAGCAGATAGGGATCAAAACTAAAGTGTTTGGATAATAAAAAGGATGTGAGATGTTACATTATCCCTCAAAAATATTGATGGCTTTCGGAGAAACCTTTTCAGACAATGAGAAGATCTTTAACTGGCTGCACAAAAATGGTTACCCTGAGCTGGCTGCTCTTTCCAGCGCCATACGTGGCAGTGAGGAGGCTTTCAACTGGCTGATGGCCAACAAACACCCTCAACTGGCTGCACTGGATGGAGCCATCGACCAGAACGTTAAAGCATACGAGTGGCTGAAAAAGCACAAAATGGATTTCCTGATCATATTTGCTGAAGCCTGCAACAACAAGAAACCCGCCATTGAGTGGCTTGCAAAAAATAAACTTGAAATATTTATCCACCTGGCTCAGAAGATAAAAAGGTACAGGGATAATCAAACATTTGATTATCATAAAGTACACTTTTAGAAGTTAGAAGTTTAATGGCTGGAAGCAGCGGCTGCTGATATTGCTGCCGTTGTTGCAATGGATGCCAGCACCGCTGCCTGGACTGCCTGTACGGTTTCATTTATGGCCTGGTCTACCTGGTTTTCCTTAATGATCTCCTTAATGCGTTTTCGTGCTGTTTTTCTTTCTTCCCTGTTTCGGAAAAATTTTATCGACAGGCGGGTGGCACCAGTCAGGCCGGCAAGCATGGTAATATCATCATCAAGCTTGATATTGCGTAAAACCAGTCTGCGGATATGCTCAATAAGATTGCTTCTGTATGTACGATTATAAGCAGGATAACGATTATATTTAATGAAGAGAAATTGCTTTTCTTCACGCTTTAAATAGCGCTTTTTTACAAGCCCGGCAATAAGTGGTTTCTTGATCTTCGACGATTTAGCCTGGAGTTTGGCAATAATGCTCTTCACCTTATATGATTTTGTTGAATGGCTCAGCAGTTCAATGATATAGTCAAGTTGTTCATCACCGGTTTTTTTACTGTCCATAAGTTTAATCCTGTTGTCCTCAACCCTGATTTTCTCTAATCCCGCGAGTTCGAGGAGGATGGCACCCACAAGGCCATGCCCGATATATGTCGGAACCAGGCAGTTTCCTTTATCTGGATGATATGCCAGCAAAACAAGTTTTTCTTTTATTGTAAGGTCCATATTGCCATGTATTAATTGTTGTCAAATAATGATAGGATCCCGGCAGCATCAGCCTTGATGATTCCTTTTTCGGTAATGATGCCTGTGATCATATTTGCCGGGGTGATGTCAAAGGCAGGGTTGAAGGCATGAGAACCGGGAGAGCAGACGAGTATTTCCTGCATTTTACCTTCCCGGGTGATGCCTTGCTGATATAAGACTTCGCTTTCATCTCTTTCTTCGATGATGATCTCTCCACCGGACTCGCAAGCTATATCTATTGTAGAGGTAGGGGCCGCCACATAAAACGGGACATTAAACGTGCGGGCGATGATGGCTTTTTCAAGGGTCCCTATTTTATTGGCCACATCACCATTTGCAGCAATTCTGTCTGCACCCACTATCATCATGTTTATTTTGCCCTGCGACATCAAAGATGCCGTAGCATTATCAGGGATGATCACATGAGATATGCCGGCCTGATAAAGTTCCCAGGCTGTTAACCTTGCTCCCTGTCCCCTGGGACGTGTTTCGTCAACATATACAAATACATTTTTACCAGACTCATGGGCATGGTAAATGGGCGAAAGGGCCGTTCCGTAGTCTACAAATGCCAGCCAGCCGGCATTGCAATGTGTACATATGCTGTAAGCATCTTTGATCAGCTCACCACCATATTTCCCAATCATACGCGAATCTGCGGCATCTTTATCAGCAATTTCCTGTGCTTCAATGACTGCTTTCTCACCTGATTTTTTCCCTGCCACGAACACCTTTTCGAGGGCATAAAAGAGATTCCTCGCCGTAGGCCTGGTTTCTTCGATCTCATATCGTGCCTTCACAACAAATTCATCGCGCCCTCTCGAAGGAGCCTGAAGGATGGCCTGGGCCATGGCAAAACCCGCAGCAGCACCAATAGCACCGGCGCCTCTCACAGTCATATTTCGAATAGCATCACAGGTATCTTTATATCGGCGGGCTTTAAGGATACTGAATTCAAAAGGCAGGAGATTTTGGTCAATCATAAATACAGTATCACCTTCCATCCAGACGGTTCTGTATTCTTTTCCATTTACAAACATGATAGCAAGAATAATTTAGTTCTGTGTCAATTCACATACCGCCAGCCAGGCCATGATCCCTGTACCTGTTTCAAGGCTCGCTTCATCAATGTCGAAGGTGGCGGAATGAAGGTTAGAGGTGATGCCCTTTTCTTCATTTCTTGTGCCAAGCCGGAAAAAGCATCCGGGGATCTTCTGTGCATAATATGCAAAATCCTCCGCTGTCATACGCATCTCCAGTGCCTTCACTTTGTCTTCTCCAAGATATGCTACGGCATTATCCCATGACCTCTGTGTTAAAGCCTCATCGTTGATTACAACAGGATAACCCGGGTCAATAAATATTTCACACCGGCCTCCCATGCTCTCTGCAATCCCGCAGGCAATTTTTTTAATCTCTTCTTTAATTTTGTTACGCCATGCTTCATCAAAGGTACGGATGATGCCTTCCATTTTCACTTCATCCGGAATGATATTGGTTTTCCCGTCAGCCGAGATCTTACCAAATGAGATCACTGTGGGCATGAGCGGGCTCGACTTTCTGCTTACGATCTGCTGCAGGGCAATTACAATATGTGATGAGATCAGTATAGGATCGATCACTTTATCCGGAATGGCTGCATGCCCTCCCTTTCCCTTTATGGTAATAAACACTTCATCGGTAGAAGCCATATATTTACCGGGTTTCATTCCAATATATCCGGCCTCAAGTTCCGGAAAAACATGTTGCCCGAAGATCACCGCCGGTGCAGGATTGTCAAGTACTCCTTCCTCAATCATCACTTTTGCTCCACCCGGATAACGTTCCTCAGAAGGTTGAAAGATCAATTTTATGGTGCCGGAAAATTCACTTTTTATCTCGTTCAGCACCCTGGCAGCCCCCAGCAAACATGCCATATGGGCATCATGGCCACAGGCATGCATCACACCTTCATGTTTAGAACAATGCTCATGCTGATTTTTCTCACTGATAGGAAGGGCATCCATATCAGCCCTGAGGGCAACAGTCTTTCGCTCCGGATCATTTCCCCTGATGAGGGCTACAATACCGGTTTGTGCAACTTTATCTTCAAAAGGAATGCCATATTCATTTAATTTGGAGCAAATAAAAGCAGCCGTCTCAAACTCCTGGAATGAAAGTTCAGGATTACGATGAAAATGCCTTCGTATGTCGATCACTTCCTGAAGATACTCTTCGGTGAGTGATCTGATTTTGGCCTTCAGGTTATTCATAACCCAAAGATATGAAGATTTATGCTTTGGGGCCAATCATATTGGAAGGATCAACCCATTCATCAAATTCCTCTTCAGTTAACATCTCCAATGCCAGGGCTGACTCTTTTAATGTGATCCCCTCTGCATGTGCTTTCTTGGCTATGGTGGCGGCATTTTCGTACCCAATATGGGTATTTAGTGCCGTAACCAGCATCAACGAGTTTTCAAGATTCTTTTTGATATACGGATGGTTGGGTTCTATGCCAACAGCACAGTTGGTATTGAAGGAAACACAGGCGTCGCCGATCAGCCTTGCCGATAGCAGCAGGTTGTATATCATCACCGGCTTAAATACATTGAGCTGAAAATGCCCTTGCATCCCTCCTGCTGTAATGGCTGCATCATTTCCAATCACCTGTGCACAAACCATAGAAAGCGCTTCTGCCTGTGTGGGGTTTACTTTCCCCGGCATGATAGAAGAGCCCGGCTCGTTGGATGGAAAGATGATCTCACTGATACCACAACGTGGGCCTGAAGCCAGCATCCTGAGGTTATTGGCAATATGCATCAGGCTTACGGCAAGCGTTTTCAGGGCTCCCGATGTTTCTACGATGGCATCATGGGCTGAAAGCGACTCAAATTTATTTTCAGCAGTAACAAATGGCAAGCCCGTAAGCTCAGCTATCTTTGATGCTACCAGCTTATCATAACCTTTGGCTGTATTCAGTCCGGTACCAACAGCAGTACCTCCCAGGGCCAGCTCGCTCAGATGAGATAAGGTGTTTTTTAATAATTTCAGGCCGTG
>JBDLIJ010000183.1:0-6336 GCA_039714935.1 Bacteroidota bacterium
GATAATTATATTTGCTGATGACTGTCAGCAAAGTAAGCGGAATGCCATATTTAGTGAGCGTCTCAATAGATTTCAGTGCATTACTGAGGGCGCTGTCTGCACCTCGTGTCAACGACTGTATCTTTTGGTCAAAAGAGTCGACCGAGATGTTTATCAAGGTTTTACTTTCTTTCAAAACCTTCAGCTCCTTCTCCTCCATCTGATGTATGGTCATCCCATTGCTGGTGATGGTGCACTTTACATTTTTGCGCTTTGCGTATGCGACAATATCAAAAATTCCTTCGAACAGGAATGGTTCTCCGCCGCACAGGGATATCTTGTGAATTTTGTGTATGGCCATCTGGTCAATGATCCAGATCAAATCGGTACGCTCTAAAGGATCACTTCCTGTTGGTGTATGCTTTTTACCTATCTCACAATAGATACAGTTCTGATTGCAGCGATCTGTGAGGTTTACCGTTACCATGCTGGGTTTGGATCTTCCCAGTGTGAGTGCGGCAATTTCCGGCAGGTAATTTGTTCTTAGCTTGGAAGCCATTATTTCGCAAGCGATCTGATAAATGCTTCTTCACCACCTACTACAGGTAATGTGATACTTGTTGCATCCAGATCTACGCTTAAGCTGGTGCCGGGCTCGGGCCAGAGAGTGAACTCCCTGTCGCTGGAAAAGATCAGTAATCCGATTTGTTGTCCTTTTGGAATGACCTGGTCATCGGGTTGCAGATTAAAGGTCATATCGTAGAATTTGCCAGGTTCCAGCGGCTCACTTTCTGTCAGAGAACTATGGTTTTGCGGGTCGGCCCAGCCGCGAGTGATAAGGTTGTCCGTGATCCTGGTCCCGCGGCCTTCTGTCCATGGCAGGGAAACCAGCCATACCGAAAGGTTGGCAGCAGGCTTGTCACTGGCAAGCCTGATGGTTACACTCACTGTACCTGAGATATGCACAGACCTGACCAATTCAGCTGTAAGGAAGATCAGGCGATGGTTTGTGTTTTCGGCTTTGGCGAGCGAGGCTCCGGAGAATGAAAAGTTATCGATCAGCGTTTCTGTTCCCTGCTCCGGCTCTGCCCGGGAAACCAGTTTTCCCTGTTCAGGTGCTCCGGATGTCAGATATAAAATGACGGGTGAGGCTTTTGGGTTCGGATAATCTTTGTATGCTGTTGGGTTGTTTCTCTCATCACCTTCACGTACGATCCATGCCCGTGCATCTTCTTCCACGCCATTCTCCACTCCGTGGAGGTAACGCGTAAACCAGCGGTTCATCATCTTCATGGGAGGAGGGCCGCCATGGCCGGATTGATGATAGAATATCTGGCAGGGGACGCCCTTGGCCCTGGCAGCATCATAGATACGGTAACTGTGTTCGGGCATCACATTCCAGTCGTTGAAGCCATGCGACATCAGCAGAGCTGCCTTGAAGGGCTTCATGTCCAGCAGGTAGTCGCGTTTAGCCCAGAATTCATTGTAATCACCCCATATCCTGTCCTGCCCTTCAGCCATTTCGCCATCTCTGATGACTTCGTTGCCATAGGGTCTTTTTGATTCTTCGCCGCTATGGATGAAGTCATACAGCACGTCAACATCTTCACCCATCCAGCCTCCGGGATGCCTGACCAGGCCGTTGGAGCGATAGTAATGATAGTATGAAGTCCCGGGAGCAATAGGTATGATGGCCTCGAGACCTTCAACACCCGTTGTTGCCGCTGCGACAGGAAGGGTGCCGTTATAGGAAGTCCCTGTCATGCCTACCTTGCCTGTACACCAGTAGGCTTCTACTTCCTCATCGCCTTCACGCTCGGTATATCCTTTAGCACGTCCGCATAGCCAGTCGATCACGGCTTTTGGGGCCAGTGATTCATTGTCATCACCTATGGTGGGGGTGCCATCAGAAAGCCCTGTGCCCGGTGATGATGAATGCACAACAATATATCCGCGGGGTACCCAGGTATCAGTATGAGAGTTTGAAATAACGGGCCGTTTCCCGTAACGCTTTATTTCCGGAGGATGTGTCCGCTCCGGTGGTTCTTCGTTAAGCTCATGCCGTGGGTTCCAGAAATATTCCAGCGAGCCGGATGCCACACCGGCAAAGTAAGGGCTTGAAATATATATTACGGGCAGCTTTAAGCCTTCAGTATCAGTCTGCTCAGGCCTGGTTACGGCTACATGCATGCGGTCGGGCTTATGATCACCATCGGTGTCGAAATCAGTTTCTACCCAGAGGTCGTGACGGATCCACTTTTCGGAATCCTTAAAGGCATCCACAATCTGTGCTTCGCCATCCATAAATACAGGAACGGCTTTTTCTATGGCTTCTGCTTCCTGGGCGAAGGAAGGAGTATCGGTGATCATCAGTGCTGAAAGAATTGTGAATACAAACGTAGGGTAGACCGTCTTTTTCAATATTGGGGAAATCAAATTGAGTTTTTTCATAATTTTCTCTTTACAATAATGGCATTACTGTTTCGCTTTCAATCGCATGCAATATATAGCTGTGTTGTATTATTTTCTTTTCATTTCGAAGGGGTAAATAACTTTCCAGTCTTTTTTCATATTGATAACTGCCCAGCCTTTTTCATTGGCTTCATCCAATCCTTTATCTAATCTGCCAATATGAGATTCTCTGTCGTAAGCCCATTCTCTGACAGAATCAGTATGATGAACATACAGATTAAAACTTTTTAATTCATTTGAAGCAGCCCACCGCATCATCTGTAAATCTCCGTCAGAATTGCCAGAGGCAAAAACAGGTTTACGGCCAATAAATTTATGTATGCCTTCAGGTTTTCCTTCTTTATCATTAATAAAATCGATTTCTGCTAATCTAATGATGACAGGATCCCCGTTATTGTAATCATATTCACTTTTAATACTACTCCCTATCACCTGATCGCGAGGAATGCCATATACTTCTTCTACCCAGGTGCGTATAAATTCTATGCCTCCGCCGGAAACGATAAAGATTTTAAAATTATTATCATCTAAATAATTGATAAGTTCAAGCATTGGCTGATATACCAGGTCGGTATATGGCCTGTTAAAGCGGGGGTGTCTTGCTGTTGCCAGCCACTCTTTTACAATATTTTCAAACTCCTCTGTTGTGATGTTAGCGTGAGATGCCATCACTATTTCTAAAATGCCATGCTCACCATATGTAGCAAGCGTGGCAAGATCATCCTCTAAGACTGCTTTAAAAGGTTGTTCTGTTTCCCATTCCGGATGCTGTGGTGCCAGTGCCTTTATTCTGTCAATAGCAAAAAATAATTGAAAATAAGCGGGCTGTTCAGACCAGAGGTTCCCATCATTGTCAAAGGTGGCAATACGATCCGGAATATCAATAAAGCTTTCACTATCACTATCCGTCACCTCAGTGACGAAATTTATTATTGAATTTTTAGGCTCGCCTTCGTTCCATGAAGGTAAAGGGTCTGTACTTTCAGCTTTTTG
The DNA here is from genome assembly GCA_039714935.1 of Bacteroidota bacterium. GTDB lineage: Bacteria > Bacteroidota > Bacteroidia > Bacteroidales > B18-G4 > B18-G4. Next base: position 3,445 of record JBDLIJ010000183.1, read on the forward strand.
ATTTGCATCACCTTCCTGAATATTGGATGTGCAGGAAACGATAACAGCAATCAGGATAGTAAGTCCCAAAATTTTAATGATAATATTAGTTTTCATATTAATTAGTTGATTAGACAGTAAATATATTTCTCATCTCAATTTCTTACCATTGAGGCTGCCCCACAGAGGGCTTGGTATCTTTGTAAAAATACAAAATATCCCATTAACGATTAATAGACTTAAGTGATTCAAGCAGTTCGATGATTTCAATCAAGCCAGGCCGTAATCCTTTCAGGCCTGAGATGGCTTCAAACTACCCCCTGTTCTTTCTTGTAAAAAGCTGATGAAGAGAAAGTTTCTTGTCCCGCAGGTTCATCATGGGCCTTTCAAAGTAGTAATACATAAGGCTTGAGACAAGAAGTACGATCAACCAGTATATAACATATTTGACGACTGCATCTATTGTATTTACTACCGGGAAATTCTTCTCTATTACCTGGATTACCAGGGCCAGGTTAATTAAATACATGGAATAGGATATTAAGCTAATGTGTGTTATTATCTTGCCAAAATTGCTTTTAAAGCTTTGGACTAAATCAGCGTACGGCAGTAATAGCATAGCACCAATGGTTATTAGATTAAAATAAAATGTTTTAGCGAAAAATGCATTCGGTTCTCTTGGTATATATGGCATGACAAGTGTCATCACAAGGCCCGCAATAAAGAATGTGAGGGCATATTTCTTCCAAAAACTATTATAGTAGAACTTTACCCATGCTGCCAGCACCCCGTAGATGATGGTGTCAAGTCGCATCAGTACAACTTTCCTGAATTTTACATCCCACCAGAATGCATCCACATTTTCTGCTGAATGCAGCACCCTGTTCAACAAGGGGAGTAGTATCAGGATAAGGATCACTACAAGGATTCCGCTACGCGAAGGGATCAATTTTAGTATCAGGAATAAACCAATGGGAAGGAAAATATAAAACCACTCTTCTATAGACAAACTCCATGATTCCCAAAAGAAATCATAGAATGGTTGTGAGAAATTCTGAAGAAAAAGAATAAACTTAAAATTAAATTGCTCTATGTCACCATCAATGATAGCAAACCTCACAAATATCACATTAATAAGCAATATCAGATAATAGTTTGGCAGGGTTCGGAACCACCTTCTTTTCCAGAAGACCAATATATCTTTAGTGTTGATCTTATAGTTGTTGCCATGGATAAATTTTATCAGTATTGTGCCAATAAGAAAACCACTTAATACGAAAAACAGTTCGACGCCATCAGTAAGCCTGACCCATGGGAAACCATCCAGGCGAGTGCCCCTGAGCAGATAGTTGCCATGAGTGAGGACAACAAGAATAATCGCAATTGCTCTGTAAACATCTAATCCGTAAGTTCTTCTGTTGTATGCTGGCGATAGTTTCATATTTTGTGTGATGCTAGGTCGTAAGCCCATTCTCTGAAGGAATCGGAAGGATGACATACAGATTAAAACTCTTTAATTTGTTTTTCTGTCCAGGCAATTACCGCGGCTGGTAAAAGGTGGGCAAACAGAATCAAGGATACGACAATAACAATATGCACAGGCCTTTCTAATAAAGAAAATGATAACAACAAAATTAATACAATTACAGCAAAAAATGCATACGCATATCTTAAAGACTTACTTGTTAAGGCAATTTCTCTTTCGTCTAAATATTTCAAAGGTTTATGGGTGAATCTCCATAATCCGGTCCTTAAGAACGTTAACACAAGACTGACAACAAAAACAACAAATAAAATGATCTCAGTGATTTGGAGCATGATATTCCATTGTTCAATTCTTCCATATTCAAAAATCGAAGCGATGGCTGCTAAACTAATTAATGTAAGCATAACTCCAATTCGTCTTTTTCTTATTGATTCTTTCAGTTCCATAATTGTCTGTTTATTTGATTAATAATTGGCTTAGCGGTTCTAATGGTTTGGTTGAGAAGATCATATCAACCGGCAGTTCAAAGATCTCAGAAATACGAAATGCCAGGTCTAAACTTGGGTTGTATTCTTCTCTTTCTAAATATCCGATTGTCTGAAAGTTCACTCCTGTTTTTTCAGCGAGTTCTTTTCGGCTAAATGATCTTTCTTTACGAAGTATTGCAATTCGATTATAAATTTTTCGACTTTCCATGCAGCAAATATAGTATAATAAATTGTAAATATACAACATATGGTACAAAAAAATGTATTTTATTACATATAATGCTGTTTATAAGCTAAATATAGCAGCTGGTGTTTTTGTGGTGCATCAGCTTCTTGTTGTCGACTAGCGGATCTTGAATATCTACCGGGCTTCATAATATTTCCTAACTTTGAAGGAGTTCGCATATTGATAAAGAAATCATCCATGTACAAAGCATTAGTCATACTGCTGCTGATACCTTTGATCGCAAGGTCACAGCATAGCGGTGATTACCCCATCCAGCCTGTTCCATTTACATCCGTAGATGTTACCGACGACTTCTGGAAGCCGCGGATCAAAACCAACCACGAGGTGACCATCCCCATTGCTTTCGCACATTGTGAATCTACCGGGCGGGTTAAGAATTTTGAGGTGGCCGGAGGGATGACAGCAGGTACTTTCTGTACCTCCTATCCATTTGATGATTCCGATGTGTTCAAGATCGTTGAGGGGGCCAGCTATTCCTTGCAGACCTTTCCAGATGCAGAAATGGAAGCATACCTTGATACGCTTATACTGAAGTTTGTACTGGCACAGGAAGACGACGGATACCTGTACACAAACCGTACTATTCTGGGCGACAGCGGCCATGCCTGGATCGGAAGCGAGCGTTGGCAGAACACCCACCTGCACAGTCATGAGCTGTACAATATGGGGCACTTCTTTGAAGCGGCCGTCGC
>JBDLIJ010000184.1:0-6304 GCA_039714935.1 Bacteroidota bacterium
ATTCCCGAAAATAAAGGTAAACATGATGGTCTGAAACAATGGCTGTATAAAGAACCATGCCGGACCCAGTATTGTTTGTTTGTATTTGGCTACAAAATCCCTTCGCACAAAAAGTATCAGAAGATCGCGGTAACGCCAGATCTCTTTCAATTTCAGATCAAAAAGCTTGCTCTGGGGAGAAATGGAATGTGCAAAAGAGTGATAATTCTTATCCATGTACTATTTATCCTGAATATTTTTCATACACCCCCTTAAGCCCCTGCTCAAAGGCTGTGGTAAACTTCCAATCCAAACTATTCAACAGTGATACATCCAACTGCTTCTTATAAATACCATCCGGCTTTGAACTGTCCCAAAGGAGCGTTCCTTTAAAGCCAACCACATCTTTAATAAGATAAGCCAACTCCTTAATGGTAAGGTCAATTCCTGTTCCAATATTGATATGGGTTTGCTTTAGTTCATCATAGAGCGTACTTGCTTCCACATTTTCCATGATATGCACACAGGCATCGGCCATGTCGTCAACATGCATGAATTCGCGGTATATGTTTCCGGTACCCCAGAGGCTGATTGAAACCGGTGCGGGGGACGGGGGGCGAGGGACGGGGGGAGGCTTTTGCTTCGTTAAAATAATGCCAAAACCGGTTAAAACCTCAAGTATTTGATCTTTACCAGCTGCTCCGCTTAATCCAGCCATTGAATTTTTATTAAAGTCTGTGGCAATGGCTTCCCAATCATTATTTTCGAGGCATTTGCCGAGATGCATTTTTCTGATTAGGGCAGGGAGAACGTGTGATTTCTCCAGGTCATAATTGTCGTTGGGGCCGTAAAGGTTGGTAGGCATTACTGAAATATAATTACTGCCATATTGCCGGTAGTAGCTTTCGCACATCTTTATACCTGCAATTTTCGCTATGGCATAGGGCTCATTTGTCGGCTCCATCAGTCCGGTAAGCAAATATTCTTCTTTCATGGGCTGGGGAGCCTCCTTAGGGTAAATGCATGAACTGCCAAGGAACAACAGTTTCTTCACTCCATACAAATGTGAAGAATGAATAATATTATGCTGCATCATAATATTTTCATGGATAAACTGTGCGCGGTATGTGTCATTGGCCATGATGCCGCCCACTTTTGCTGCCGCATCTATCACATATTCAGGTTTCTCTTTCTCAAAAAATGCTTCTACCTCAGCCTGTCTCATGAGGTCCAGCTCTGTTGAGCTCTTCAGAACAAAATTATGATAACCCCTCTGCTGAAGGTTACGCAATAAGGCTGAGCCAACCAGACCGGTATGTCCGGCAATATATATTTTTGCGTTCTTTTCCATTTTCTTATTCAATTTCAGGATTCAGGGTGGGATATCCCATATTTTTCAGCAGTTGTTCCTTTCTTGCTATTTGCAGATCTGAGGATATCATCTCATGAATTAATTCCTGCAAAGTATATTGTGGTTTCCAGCCAAGCTTTTCTTTTGCTTTGGAGGCATCACCGATAAGCAGGTCTACTTCCGTGGGGCGAAAATAATCCGGGTCCACTTCAACAATCACCTGTCCTGTTTTGAATGCCAGTTCGGGATTATTATTTTTAACCACTACTCCTTTTTCTTCTTTGCCTTTCCCGGAAAAATCAATCTCTACCTGCAGCTCACTGAACACCAGCCTGACAAATTCCCTTATTTCCGTTGTAATACCTGTGGCAATAACATAATCATCAGGTTTATCCTGCTGCATCATTAAATACATGGCTTCAACATAGTCCATTGCATGCCCCCAGTCGCGCTTTGCGGAAAGGTTGCCCAGATATAGTTTTTCCTGCAATCCCATGGCTATCCTGGCGATGGCGCGTGTAATTTTCCTGGTTACAAAGGTTTCACCCCTGATTGGAGATTCGTGATTGAACAATATTCCATTACTGGCATGTATGCCGTATGCTTCGCGGTAGTTTACCACTATCCAGTATGAATAAAGCTTGGCAACCCCATAAGGTGACCTGGGATAAAAGGGTGTTTTTTCTGTTTGAGGAACTTCCTGTGCCAGTCCGAATAGTTCTGAAGTGGAGGCCTGGTAAAAGCGTGTTTTATCAGTAAGCTCAAGCAACCTTATGGCTTCCAGAATCCTTAATGTACCAAGACCGTCGGTATTGGCAGTGTATTCAGGTGTTTCAAAGCTGACTTTCACATGCGATTGTGCTGCAAGATTATAAATTTCATCAGGCTGTACTTCCTGTATGATACGGATCAGATTGGTAGCATCGGTTAGGTCGCCATAGTGCAGAATAAAATTCCGGTTTTCGATATGGGGATCCTGGTAGAGATGGTCAATACGATCAGTATTGAATAATGAGCTTCTGCGTTTTACCCCATGTACGATATATCCTTTTTTGAGCAATAATTCACTCAGAAAAGCACCGTCTTGTCCGGTCACTCCTGTAATTAATGCTGTTTTTGGCATTTTTTATTCTTGTATAAATTCTTTGAAAAAATAATTTACATGATTTGAGATCATGCTGAGCTCTTCTCCGCTTAAATCATGATACAGGGGCAGGCGGACTAAACAATCTGTATACCTGCCGGCCTTCTGCAGACCTGACATGGCGTATTTACCACTGTAAAATTTACTCTGATCCAGGCCCTGGTAATGAAAAGTAGCCTGTATATCCTTTTCTTTCAGATAGTTGATCAGTGCCGTGCGTTCATCTGCCGTTCGGCAAATAAAATAGAAAGCATGGGCATTGTTGGTGGCATATTCCGGAGTTTGTGGTATATCTATTAGCCCCTTTTGTGTGAGAGACAGGAGGTTTTCATAATAGCTGTTCCATAATTCCAGTCTGCGATTCTGAATGTTATCGAGGTTTTCCAGCTGAGCATATAAAAATGCGGCAATAAGCTCCGAAGGCTGGAAGGAAGATCCCATGTCTACCCAGCCATACTTATTAACATCACCCCGAAAAAATGATGCACGATCTGTGCCTTTTTCCCAGATGATCTCTGCGCGTTTTATCAGGCGCTCATCATTTACAGTGAGCATGCCACCTTCTCCACACTGTATGCCTTTTGTTTCATGAAAAGAAAAACAGCCGAGATGGCCAATGCCACCCAGTGGTTTATCCTTATAGTAAGCATCTATGGCCAGTGCATCATCCTCAACAACCCAGATATCATGCTTCTCTGCCAGTGCCATGATCTTGTCCATATCACAGGCGTTGCCAGCATAATGTACGGGCACGATCACCTTTGTTTTTGATGTGATCAGGGCTTCAAGTATATCTGTGTCCAGGTTAGGGTGATCTGCCCGGCTATCTGCAAAGACAACTTTTGCTCCTTGTCGTACAAAAGCCAGCGCCGTACTCACAAAAGTATATGAGGGCACGATCACTTCATCTTCCGGTCCCAGGTCCAGCAGCATGGCCGCCATTTCCAACGCATCAGTACAGGAAGTGGTTAGAAAACCTTTTTTAAACCCATAGCGCTCTTCAAAAAACAACTGACATTGCTTTGTATAATAGCCATTACCAGAAAGATGCCCGCGATCAGCGGCATCCTGCATGTATTCAAATTCCTTCCCGGAAATATATGGTTTATTGAAGGGGATCACGTTATATGGCTAAATGGTTATTATGGCCGGGTGATGAACTGTGGTATTGAAGAATTTTCCCGAACCCCGTCCCTAATTTATATTTTCGAAGTACCATCGGCATGCTTTTTCAAATCCCTTTGCAGCATCAAATTGAGGATCATAGCCCAGTGTTGTCTTTGCTTTTTCAATCGAGGCCATTGAGTGAGGTATGTCACCCGGGCGCTTAGGGCCATGGACGGGTTCTATACCAGCTATTTCAGGATCGTGTTTTGCAAGATTATCCCGGAGTGCAGTAAATAGTTCGTTCAGTGTTGTGTTTCCGCCGTAGGCTATATTGAAGACTTTGGAAAAATTGTTGCCGGATGCTGACACCACCGCGGCCAATTCATTAGCCTGTATAACATTATCTATATACGTGAAATCACGGCTATATTCACCATCACCGTTGATGATGGGCTGCTCATGCCTGAGGAGCTCTTTCACCCACAGGGGGATCACGGCAGCGTAGGCGCCATCAGGATCCTGGCGTTTGCCGAACACATTGAAGTAGCGCAGACCAATACATTCCATATTATAAAGCTCGCTAAACACGCGGGCATATAGTTCCATCACATATTTTGTCACTGCATATGGACTCAGCGGATTGCCGATTTTATCTTCAACCTTAGGCAGTTGTTTGGAGTCGCCATAGGTAGAAGAGCTGGCAGCATAAATAAAGCGTTTCACTTTCTGATCTCTTGCTGCAATCAGCATATTCAATGTCCCATCGATGTTGACGGCATTGCTGGTATGTGGATCAGCCACGGAACGTGGCACAGAACCCAGCGCAGCCTGATGAAATACATAGTCGCAATTTTCTGTGGCTTTCTGACATGTATCCAGATCACGGATATCCCCTTCAATAAATGTGAAGTCAGGATCATCCATAAAAGGCTTAATATTTTTAAGATATCCTGTAGCCAGGTTGTCAAGGCATATCACCTTATTGCCTCTTTCCAGAAAATGCTCAACCAGGTTGGAACCAATAAAACCTGCTCCACCCGTTACCAGGATTTTTTGATCTTTAAGTTGCTTATTGATCATTTCTGTCACTAGATTATTTTATTGCTGTCAGGTAATTTTTAAAATTTAATACGCCCGGTGCCCGGTACCCATCTAAAATGCACTATCCACTAAACCGCATACTATATGCCCGATAAGAATGTGCATTTCCTGTATTCTGGCAGTATCGCTCGACGGGATGATAAGGTTGATGTCACAGAGAGGCCTCATGTCGCCGCCGCCTTTTCCGCTAAATCCTATTGTGTTCATGCCATGGTCTTTACCATAGGCCAGGGCACGCAGTACATTGCGGCTGTTGCCACTGGTAGAGAGACCTATCAGCAGATCGCCTTCCTGACCAATTGCTTCTACCTGACGGTCGAAGATACGGTCATAACCATAGTCATTTCCGATAGCAGTTAGTGCGGAGGTGTCGGTGGTAAGCGCGATGCCTGCCAGGCCTTTCCGCTCAGTCTTATACCTGCCCGTGAGTTCCGCTGCGATATGCTGGGCATCACCGGCACTGCCGCCATTGCCAAATAAAAGTATCTTCCTGTCCGCTTTAAGCGTGGCAACGATAAGTTGGCCGGCAGCCTCAATATCATCGGCAAGCATGCTTAAGGTTTCGTCCAGCACCTGGCGATGCTGATGGAATTCGTTATTGATGTGGTTGTTCATAGTTAAACTGCTAAACTGTTAAACTGTTAAACTGTTAAATGGTGATGTTTGGTTTATTTACACACCTATACTGCTTCCTGTAATTCTTCCAGGCTTACCGGTGCTGTTCCAAACTTACCAACGACGATACCGGCTGCAATATTGGCTATTTCCACTGACGTTTTGATGTCGAAACCGTTTGCCATGCATGCTGCCAGGGTGGCAATAACAGTATCGCCCGCACCGCTCACGTCAAATACCTCTTTCTTAACGGTATCAATATGATGGTGGCCATCAGAGGTAATCAACATCATGCCTTTATCTGAGAGGGTGATGAGCAGGTTATCGAGATTGAACATATCACGCACATCTTTTCCTGAGCTGCTCAGCTTGTCATCGTCAAAGCCCCGGCGGTGACAAACCTCCCTGAACTCTTTCAAATTGGGTGTTATCAGGCTTGCTCCCGCATACAGGCTCCAATCTTTTTTCTTGGGATCGATGATCACGGGTATTTTGTTCTTTTTGGCTTCTTCAATGATAAAGGCTGCACTTTCAGGATTAACCACTCCTTTGTCATAGTCGGAGATGACCACCAGATCATGTGTCCTGATCTGCTTACCAAGTGTGTCGAGTAATGCTTTTTTTACTTTATCTGAAAGCGGACCATCCTCTTCCACATCGAGGCGGCAGATCTGTTGATGTTCACCAATAATACGGATCTTGGTAACTGTAGGATTGTCACCCATCACCACATCGGTAGCTATATTTTCTTCTTCAAGGATTGCTGAAAGCCGTTGGCCATTATTATCGCTGCCGGCAATGCCAACCAACATTACCCGGGCCCCCAGTTTTTCCAGATTGTTGGCTACATTGGCTGCACCACCGGGGACAGCTTTCTCATACTTTTTTAATATCACCGGCACGGGAGCCTCCGGCGAAATACGTGTTACATTGCCATGGAAGTACTTATCGAGGATGATATCTCCGATCACTAAAATGCGTGCTTTAGAAAAATCCAGTAGAGGCAT
>JBDLIJ010000185.1:0-6302 GCA_039714935.1 Bacteroidota bacterium
GTTACCGTTAACCGTCATCCATCATCCATTATAACTGTATAACTAATTTTACTAACTTTGTCATCAGATAACTTAAGCATTGCGACAACCATGAATTACATACTTTTCGACAACTTCAGAAGAAACTACCTCCTCCCTTTAACTTTTACCAGGCCTGTGGCAGATATCAGGATCGGAATACTGACGATAAGGGAGAAGTGGGAGCTTTATCTGGGAGAAAAAACATCAAGCCTGACCGAGGCTTACCTGGGTGTAAAATTTCCAATTATCAAAGGTGATGACAACGTCCTGATCAATGCTTCTATCATGCCAAATGAAGAACTTTTGGGTGAAGTTAACGGATTGAAAATCAACCAGGCACTGGTTAAGGGTGAGGTGATCATTGCCATGCGCCTGACAGCCGATGAACTGCAGAACCTTGATGATACTGAAGGTATTGATGAAGTGGAAACTGCTTGTGATTATATGAAAGTCAACGCCACATGGGAGATCTTCAGTCAGAATGATGAAGCCATACGCGCTGATTATATGCTCGTCACCAAAGGCCGTAAGTCACAGCCGCTGAGTAGTACCAATACGCTGCTTGGGGATGACATATTTATTGAGGAAGGTGCAAAAGTCGAGTGTGCTACGATCAATGCCAGCAGCGGACCCGTTTATATCGGAAAAGATGCGGAAATAATGGAAGGGGCCATGATCCGTGGGCCATTTGCTCTTTGTGATAACTCCATCGTGAAGATGGGTGCCAAAATTTATGGTGGTACTACCGTCGGGCCATGGTCAAAGGTAGGCGGAGAACTGAATAATGTGGTGATCTTCGGCTTGTCAAATAAGGCACATGACGGATACCTGGGAAATTCCGTGATAGGCGAATGGTGTAATCTGGGAGCAGACACCAATAATTCTAATCTCAAGAATAATTACGAGGTGGTAAGGATGTGGAGTTACCCCGATCAGACTTTTGTCGACACCGGGCTGCAGTTCTGTGGCTTGGTAATGGGCGACCACAGCAAATGCGGGATCAGCACCATGTTTAATACAGGCACCGTTATAGGTGTGAACTCAAATATTTTCGGCTCCGGTTTTCAGCGTAATTTCATACCTTCCTTCACCTGGGGAGGAACCAAAGGCTTTACGGATTTCTCCATCAAAAGAGCAATAGATATCGCCAAACGGGTATACAGCCGCAGAGATATCGAATTTGATGAAACAGAACAGAACGTACTCCGCTCTATCAAAGAGCTTACTGCCATGAATACTTCTTATTAGGTACCGGGAGGGGATCTGCTTGCTAAGCTCAGCATTATTAATCCCCCCTCTCCCCATCCCCCCATCCCCCCATCCCCAATCCCCCTTTGGCACGATGATTGACCTTTACAATATTATATTTAACAATACAGCCGGACGGGAAATAGAATTGGCTATATATGTAACTATTAGAAGGGATATAGAGTATAATTCCCACAAACCCGGTTCGACTACGATTACTGACATACTGACATTTTGACCTGGCTTATGGACCATATTACTGACACTAATTTACTTGAATTTGCTGATTTGCTTGATGGAGACACGGAATTTATTCCGCTGTTGACCGATGAGGATGAAAAGCAAATGAATAATGAAAGCGTACCGGAAGACCTACCCATTCTTACCTTACGCAACAATGTGCTCTTTCCGGGCGTGGTGATACCCATTACCGTTGGAAGAGATAAATCTATTCAACTGATCAAGGAGGCATATGCAGGCGACAAGATCATAGGTGTGCTGACCCAACGTGATATAAGTGTTGAAGACCCGCTTGCCGATGACCTTTATACGGTTGGCACTGTTGCCACTATTATTAAGATCCTTCAGATGCCTGATGGCAGCACTACTGCGATCATACAGGGCAAGAAAAGGTTCAGACTGGTTGAGTTGAGTCAGACGGATCCATATTTCAGGGCGAAAGTGATTCCGTTTGAGACCCTTGAACACCTTGTAGACAGGAGTGATGAAAGCTTTAAGGCATTGATTTCATCCTTGAAGGATATGTCGATGCAGATCATAAAAATGGCTCCCAACATCCCATCGGATGCTGCATTTGCCATAAAAAATATTGAAAGCCCTGTTTTTCTTGTAAACTTTGCTTCTTCAAATCTTAATATTGAAATTCGTGAGAAGCAGGAGCTGCTTGAAGTTTCCGACCTCACAGAGAGGGCCAATAAGGTGCTGGCTGCGCTGAGCAGGGAGCTACAGGTGCTTGAACTTAAAAATCAGATACAGGATAAGGTAAAAACCGACCTCGACAAGCAACAGCGTGATTTTCTTCTGAATCAACAGCTGAAAACAATTCAGGAGGAATTAGGCGGGAGCCCTTATGAGCAGGAAATTAATGAGATGAAGGAGATGGCCACCCATAAAAAGTGGTCAAAAGCTGTGGAAGAGATCTTTAACAGCGAGCTCAGGAAACTGCAAAGGATGAACCCTCAGGCTGCTGAATATTCAATACAGGTGAACTACCTTGAAATGCTGGTTGAGCTGCCCTGGAATGAATTTTCGGAAGATAACTTTGACCTGGGGAATGCGCAAAAAATTCTCGATGAGGATCATTACGGGCTTGAAAAGGTGAAAGAAAGAATTATTGAGCATCTTGCTGTGATCAAGTTAAAAAAAGATCATAAAGCTCCCATACTCTGTCTTGTAGGCCCTCCGGGAGTTGGAAAGACCTCATTGGGGAAATCCGTTGCCCGGGCGCTAAACCGGAAATATATCAGAATGTCGCTGGGAGGTGTGCGTGATGAAGCAGAGCTTCGCGGCCACAGAAAAACATATATCGGTGCCATGCCGGGAAGGGTCATCCAGAACCTGAAGAAAGCGAAGACCTCAAATCCCGTATTTGTGCTAGATGAAATAGATAAGGTGAGCGGCAATACCATTCAGGGTGATCCCCAGGCTGCGCTGCTCGAGATCCTGGATCCTGAGCAAAACCTCGAATTCCATGACAATTACCTGGAGGTAAATTATGACCTTTCAAAGGTCATGTTTATTGCCACGGCCAATACACTGAATACCATTCATCCCGCCCTGCGCGACAGGATGGAGATCATCGACCTCAGTGGCTACCTGCTTGAAGAAAAGCTGGAGATAGCCAGAAGGCACCTTTTACCCAAACAACTTGATGAGCATGGCGTGAAGAAGAGCCAGTTGCAGTTTTCAAAGGATATACTGCGTAAGATCATAGCAGACTATACCCGTGAAGCTGGTGTGCGCTCGCTTGAAAAAGCAATTGCAAAGGTAATCCGAAGCAATGCCAGGTTTATCGCAATGAAAGAATCATACAACAAAAAGATTACTCCTGAGGACATCAGGAAATTTCTCGGACCCGTGAAGTTTCAGCGGGAGCACATTTTGGGCGAGAAGGTAGCAGGTGTCGTTACAGGGCTTGCCTGGACTGCCGTTGGGGGTGAGATACTTTTTATTGAAGTCAGCCTGAGCAGAGGCAAGGGCAACCTTACGCTTACAGGGAACCTTGGTGATGTGATGAAAGAATCGGCGACACTGGCCTATGAATACTTAAAATCACACTCCAACACCCTGGACCTTGACCCGGCTGTTTTTCAAAAATGGAATGTTCATATACATGTCCCGGAAGGCGCCACACCAAAAGATGGCCCCTCTGCCGGGATCACCATGTTCACAGCCCTGGCATCAGCCTTTACACAACGAAAAGTACGTGCAAGGATTGCCATGACAGGCGAGATAACGCTCAGAGGGAAAGTATTGCCTGTAGGCGGGATCAAAGAAAAGATCCTGGCAGCGAAAAGGGCTAAGATCAAGGATATCATGCTCTCGAAAGAGAACTTTAAAGATATTGAGGACATCCGGGAAGATTATATTTCAGGCATAACATTCCATTATGTGGATAGAATGATCGAAGTAGTGGATATAGCACTCCTGAAAGAAAAAGTTAAAAATCCATTAATACTTAATGTAACAGACGTGAAGGCCGACAGTTAGCCCGTCCCCCTGCACCCGGTACCCGGTATCTGGCACCCGGCACCCACTTTTTTTCCTTACTTTTGCCCTACTGCATAAAAATCTGATGCAGATAAGGTATTTTATATATGCAATTTATTCATCCATACTGGTTGTTTGGGCTGATAGCCATTGCTATTCCCGTTATTATCCACCTTTTTAATTTCAGGCGATACAGAAAATATTATTTTACAAACCTGAGACTACTGAAGAGCATTAAGAAGGAAACCAAGAAGCAACACCGCATCCGCCATTTATTAATTCTTCTCAGCCGGATACTGATAATCGTATTTTTATCCTTTGCCTTTGCCAGGCCATATATTCCCGGACCGGAGGAACTCGATAGGTCTGTAGTTAATAAGATCAGCATTTATGTGGATAACTCAATGAGCATGCAGGCTGCTCTCAATGGCCACAGCCTGCTGGACGAAGCGCTGGCGAAGGCGCTGGAAGTTGCAGAGGCCTATAAGCATTCTGACAGGTTTCAGCTGATCACCAACGACTTTGAGGCAAAACATCAGCTATACCAGAACAGGGATGAATTCAAAAAGCTGTTGGGCGAGATCAATATCTCTCCTGAAAGCAGAAAAACAGATGATATCTACGAGAGGATGAAGACGCTGTCGGGATTGGAGGACGATGAAAAGCTTCATTTCTATATCATCTCGGATTTTCAGAAATCTACAACTGACCTGGGCGTTTTTTCTGAAGACACAAACAGCTTTGTGTTCCTGCTTCCACTGATCAGGGAGGCCTATGAAAATGTGTATATTGACAGTGCCTGGCTGGCGACACCATATAATCATTTGGGGCAGCAGCAGGGATTGCATGTCAGCTTTACCAATGCATCCGACATTCATCTGGAAAAGATACCTGTAAGGGTGATGATCAATGGAAAGCAGCGTGCCCTGGCAAGTTTTGATGTCCGTGCCGGTAGCAGGGCAGAGGTGAAACTTCCGTTTACCAACAGGGAGGCCGGCATACAAAATGCAGAAATCAGTATTGATGATTATCCGATTACCTGGGATGACAGGATGTTCGTTTCCTGGACGGTGAAAGACAGGATCCCCGTCATGGCAATAGCAGATGGCACTCCCGGCTTTTATTTGAGCTCACTGTTTTCAAACGACTCCGTATTTAATTATACCCATAGCGACATCAGGAAACTGGATTACAGCAGCTTTGCGGCTATGGATCTTGTCGTTTTGGATAATGTAAGCCGTATTTCAAGCGGGCTGTCTTCAGAGTTGACATCCTATGTTGAGAAGGGAGGCAATCTTTTCCTGATCCCCTCAGCTACGGCCGACCTTGATAATATGAACCTGTTTTTGCAAAGCCTTGCCGGAGGAAAGTTGCTCGGATTTGACACCAGCAGGATGATGGTGACGGGATTAAATACCGATCATGAAATATTTAAAGATGTTTTTGAGTCTATCCCTGAAAATCCGGATCTTCCGGTGGCTCTGGGCCATTACCCATTGATAAATTATCGACAGGGAGGTTCTGATGTGATCATGGATCTTCAGAATTCAGATCCCTTTATCAGCATCACCGGATTTGGCAGGGGAAAGCTCTATTTAATGACCGCACCCGCTGGCGACAGCTATAGTAACCTTATCAGGCATGCCCTCTGGGTACCCTTTATGTATAAAATGTCTATGTTGAGCCGCCCGCAGGGAGAATTATATCACATCATGGGTGAAAGTAATAGCGTGAGGAATACTGATATCAGCCTCACAGCTGATCAAAGCCTGTTAATGCAACTGGCAGGATCCGATTATGAGTTTATTCCGGCTTATGTGAGCACAGGCAGTGAACAGGAACTGCTTTTCTATGACCAGATCAACTCTGACGGTCATTATAGTTTGCTCTCAGGTGGCCAGGTGCTGGCTTCCTTTGCATATAATTATGATCGACTGGAGTCAGATCCTGAGATATATAGTTCAGAGGATATTGAGGAGATACTTAATGTGACAGACACCCGGAATACGCACATGATCATGCCGGGTGAGAAACCCGTTTCTCAGTCAGTTACAGAGCTCTATAATGGAAAGGAACTCTGGAAAATATTTGTGTGGCTGTCACTTATATTTATTTTGGTGGAAATCCTGCTGCTTCGTCTGTTTAGAAAATAATATATGCCTTGCCCCATAGGAGCTTCTGAACGCTTGAATGTTAATAAAAAGCTTCTAATTAATTACTTTTTTTCCTGAATCTTTAGGAAATTTGTACTTTAATCTTGATTGAGTTGTTTAAATATAAGGGAATGGACTTCGTGAAACGTC
>JBDLIJ010000186.1:0-6268 GCA_039714935.1 Bacteroidota bacterium
TCGTCCTATCGGATTTTGATCAACAAATTCGAGTGCTTTAATGCTGTCGGTATCACCTGACAGCCTGAGGTATTTGCCTGTTTTTCCCGCATAGCCGCCATAGAGCTTCTTCAGGGCAGGAAAGAGAATGTTGCTGACCAGCGATGACTTTCCTGAGCCACTCACACCGGTCACCACATTTAATATATGCAATGGAAAGGTGACATCAATATTTTTCAGGTTGTTTTCGATGGCGCCATGAAGGCGGATAAATTCTTTCCATCTCCTTCTTTTCTCCGGCAGGGGTATTTTCATGCTCCCATTCAGATATGCTGCTGTCAGCCCGGATTTTTCACTCAGTAATTTCTGGTAAGTCCCGCTGAATACCAGCTCGCCCCCCTGACTTCCCGCCAGGGGGCCAATATCAATAATATGGTCGGCCGCCTTGATGATATCCTGGTCATGTTCCACCACAATAACGGTATTGCCGAGGTCACGCAATTGCTTCAGGATATGGATTAAGCGATGTGTGTCGCGGGGGTGTAGGCCAATGCTGGGTTCGTCAAGGATATACATTGAGCCAACCAGGCTGCTGCCCAATGATGTTGCCAGGTTGATCCGTTGCGACTCACCACCTGACAGAGACGATGATAATCTGTTCATATTTAAATACCCCAGGCCGACATCTGCCAGATATTGCAATCTGTTGGTAATTTCTGTGATCAGCCTGCCGGCAATTGTTTCTTCATGTTTTTCCAGCTTCAGGGTCTTGATCTTATCCAGGAGTATGTCTACCGGCAGGGATACCACTTCGCTGATGCTCATCCCGTCGACCTTCACATAGTTGGCATCCTTCCTTAATCGTGTCCCTTTGCATTCCGGACAGATAGTTTTTCCGCGGTAGCGGGATAGCATCACCCTGTACTGGATCTTGTATGTTTGCTCTTCTACTTCACGGAAAAAATCATTCAGTCCGGCAAAATACTTATTTCCGGTCCATAATAAGTTGTATTCTTTGTCGCTCAATTCAAAGATGGGCTTGTGAACAGGGAAATCAAATTCATGAGCCCTGGATAGGAGTGCCTTTCTCCATTCACCCATCTTTTCGCCTTTCCAGCATGCGATAGCCTCTTCATACACTGATAAGCCTTTATTAGGTATGACCAGGTCGGGGTCTATGCCGATGATGCTGCCAAAGCCTTCACATGATTTGCACGCCCCATAAGGATTATTAAATGTAAACAGGTTCACACCGGGCTTCTCAAAGCTGATCCCATCCAGCTCAAAGCGGTCAGAGAAAGACCGTATATTGGAATCCCCATCTATAAGCCCTACCATGCAAACGCCATTACCCTCATAAAATGCTGTCTGCACAGAGTCGGCAATACGGGAGGCAAGCTCACTATCATCCGGATGATTCAGTATCCTGTCGATCAGAACATAAATGCCATCACCGTTTTCTTTGAAGTTGTTTTGTTCAAATGCTTCGGTGATCTTCATCATCCTGCCTTGATAAATGATCCTGGAGAAACCTTGCTGATGGAGGATGTTCAATTGTTCTGTCAGCTTTCTGTCCTGCTTAAGGAAGAGCGGAGCCATGATCCTTACTTCACTCCCGGCCGGCAGTGTGGCAATGTAATCCACCACATCACTCACTCCATGTTTTTTTACTTCCTTGCCTGAAACAGGGGAGTAGGTCTTTCCGATCCTGGCAAATAACAATTTTAAGTATTCATAAATTTCTGTTGAGGTGCCTACTGTTGACCTCGGATTTCTGGTGTTCACCTTTTGTTCGATGGCAATGGCCGGCGACACTCCAGTGATCAGATCAACCTCCGGCTTGCTCATTCTGCCTAGAAACTGACGTGCATATGCGCTGAGGCTTTCAACGTAGCGCCGCTGACCGTCAGCGTATAGGGTGTCAAAGGCAAGTGAAGACTTCCCTGAACCTGATAAGCCGGTGATCACAACCAGTTTATTTCTGGGTATGATCACATCAATATTTTTCAGGTTGTGTACCCTGGCTGCCTTGATGTATATAAATTCCTTGGGATCAGGTAATTCAGTCATTGTTTCTGTCAGGTCAATTGTCTTAAGAATTTGCAAAATTATTTAAAAAATTTGCATTTGAGCGTTTAATAAGTATATTTGCAAGGTATTTGTAACAAAATACACCGAATAAAAGTATAAAATAACAAATCATTGTTGCCGCACCGAAGCGGCATCGAAAACACAGGAGGACGATTATCGATTAATATTTACCCTTTTTACTAACCATACTTTAAAAGGGGAGGCCTATGAAAGCCTGCAAAGTTAGCGATAGCGAGCTAATAGCTAAATACATCGACGGTAGTCAACACAGCCTGGAATTACTTATCCACCGTCACAAGAACAGAATTTTTGCTTACATCCTTATGGTTGTTAAGGATAAGCAACTGGCAGATGATATCTTTCAGGATACCTTTATCAAGGTGATCAACACCATACAGGCGGGGTCATACAAGGAAGAAGGAAAGTTTATCCAGTGGGTGATGCGTATCGCGCATAACCTCATCATCGATTATTTCAGAAAATCCAAGAGGATCCCTGTTGTGGACAACGACAGCAGTGAATTTGATATCTTCGACACCATACAGTTTACGGATGCGTCGGTGGAAGATAAGATGATCCTGGACCAGATATACAAGGATGTTCGTGAACTCATCGAGCACCTGCCATCAGAGCAGAAAGAAGTACTCTTCATGCGGCATTATTCCGATATGAGTTTCAAAGACATTGCAGAACAGACCGATGTAAGCATCAACACAGCACTTGGAAGGATGAGATATGCACTCATTAACCTTCGTAAGCTAATTGATGAGAAAGAAATAGTGTTGACAAGGTAGTTTTGAGTTTTGAGTTTTGAGTTAGTTTAAAACTGAAACTTCCCTGCACCCACCAGGTAACCGGAGACCGGTAACCGGTAACCGGTAACCGGTAAGCGGTAAGCAGTATCTTTTTCCTTCCTTCGCATAATAATCTACAATCCCCCTGCGTTATAATGGTGTATCTAATGTTCATTTAATAAATTATTTATGCCAAAAACCTTTACCCCTAAACAAAATCCAGACACTACCGAATTACGAAAAGCATTGCTCGCCGGACCTGGAAAACAAAGCGTCCGAAACATTATGGCTTATGCCAGAGCACTGAATGTAGTGCAAACAAAGATGACCGGACAGGTCAATTTGATAATGAATTAGAAACCTTGCCTCCGAAAAAACGGGGGCTTTTTTTTTGCCTTCAGGCAAAAAAAGTTCCTAATTCCTAATTCCGTGTGCCTAATTATATTTATTGAGTTTATAATTCATAAATGATTTCGGAATTCAGATATCGGATATCCACAGTCTTCATTACTTTTACCTCCATGACCAAAAAGCAAAAGTTTCAAAAATTCATCGATTACTTCCTGGCCCACATGCCGGAGGCTGAAACCGAACTCGATTATACAAGCCCGTATGAACTGCTTGTTGCAGTCATCCTTTCTGCCCAATGTACCGACAAGCGGGTGAATATAATTACGCCTGAGTTCTTTAAAAGCTTTCCCACTGCCGATCAACTTGCTACAGCAGAAACGGAGCATGTATTTGAATTGGTCAAAAGCTGTTCATACCCCAATAACAAAGCCAAAAATCTGATAGGTATGGCGCAGGTTCTAGTTGGAGAATTCAAGGGACTTGTACCTTCTGATGTGGATGAGTTACAGAAGATGCCGGGCGTAGGACGAAAGACAGCTAATGTTATAGCATCCGTCTTTTATAAGAAGCCGGCTATGGCTGTCGACACGCATGTGTTCAGGGTTTCGGCGCGACTGGGCCTGACTAGCAATGCCAAGACACCACTGGCTGCCGAGAAGCAACTGGTGAAATACATTCCGGAGGAGTACATAAATATATCCCACCACTGGCTGATCCTGCATGGGCGCTACACCTGTCTGGCTAGAAAACCCAAATGCGGTGACTGTGGTTTGACAGAAATTTGTAATTATTTTAAAAAAAATCCTTCCTGAGGGTGTGACATTTGTTGAAAAATCGTATTAATATATAAAGGCAGCCTTTTAAAATTAATATCTTTGCAACACTACCATATTAATGAATTAAGCATGCAAAAATTGAATGAAGGTGATCCTGCTCCCGGATTTACAGCAGTTGATCAATATGGGAAAACAATCAAACTGGATGATTTTTCCGGTAAGAGGCTGATATTGTATTTTTATCCTAAAGATAATACGCCTGGATGTAATGCTGAGGCCTGCAATCTTCGTGACAATCATGATCTGTTGTTGAACAAAGGATATGAGGTTGTCGGTGTTAGTGCAGATAATGAAAATGCGCATCTGAAGTTTACGGATAAATTCGGCCTTCCCTTCAGGCTTATACCAGATACAGAGAAGAAGATCATCAATGATTATGGGGTCTGGGGACCAAAAAAATTTATGGGAAGGGAATATGAGGGCATACACAGGACTACTTTTATTATTGATAAGAATGGTATTATTGAAAAGATCTTCACAAAGGTGAAAACTAAAGAACACACCGGGCAGATCATAGAGGCAATGAAATAAAAAAGTTTAATCAGCAAATAACGAACATATGAGTAACGATAAAAGCAATGACAAGCAGAGGCAGGAAAAGATGAAAGCCCTGGAGCTTACCCTGGGTAATATTGAAAAAAGCTATGGTAAAGGCACCATCATGAAATTGGGTGATGAGGCTTTAGTTAATGTAGAAGCGATCTCCAGTGGCAGTATCAGCCTGGATCATGCACTGGGTGTTGGCGGTCTGCCAAAGGGAAGGGTCGTTGAGATCTATGGCCCAGAGTCATCGGGAAAGACAACGCTGGCGCTGCATGCTATTGCGGAGGCACAAAAGGCAGGCGGTATTGCAGCCTTTATCGATGCCGAGCATGCCTTTGACAGGTTGTATGCACAGAAGCTGGGAATTGACATAGAAAACCTGCTGGTTTCCCAACCTGATAATGGAGAGCAGGCACTGGAAATTGTAGACAACCTCATTCGTTCAGGAGCCATCGACATCATTGTGATCGACTCAGTTGCGGCTCTGACACCACGCAGTGAGATAGAAGGGGAGATGGGTGATTCAAAGATGGGCCTTCAGGCCAGGTTGATGTCGCAGGCGCTGAGAAAACTTACCTCTACCATCAGCAAGACGAATACCTGTTGTGTCTTTATTAATCAGCTCAGGGAGAAGATAGGTGTGATGTTTGGCAATCCTGAGACCACAACAGGGGGGAATGCACTGAAGTTTTATTCTTCCGTAAGGATTGATATCCGCAGGATGAACCAGATCAAGGAAGGAGAAAATATCACCGGTAACAGGGTGCGTGTCAAGATTGTGAAGAACAAGGTAGCCCCGCCCTTCCGTAAGGCTGAGTTTGATATCATATATGGTGAAGGGATCTCAAAATTCGGTGAGATCATCGACCTGGGTGTTGATAATAACATTATTAAAAAGAGCGGCTCGTGGTTCAGCTATGGTGATACCAAGCTGGGACAGGGACGCGATGCTGTTAAAAACCTCCTGATCGACAATCCTGAACTAGCTGAAGAACTGGAAACCAAAATCTATAGCTCACTTGCTGAAGCAGCATCATAGATCTGTAACAAATGGAAAAGAAATATAAAGTATTACTGCTGCTGCTTTTTGCCGGGATCTTCCTTGGCTCATGCATGCAGCAGGGCGAAGACAAAGCTGCCGAGAAAGATGGGCAGGAGCAAGGCATGTCTGAAATTGATGAGCTGACCACCCTTATCAGGCAGGACTCTGGTGATGCACTGCTGTTTGAACAACGCGCACTGGCTTATCTGGCTGAAAAGAATCATAACCTGGCTATGAGGGATATGCTTCAGGCAATCCAGCTCGATCATGGCAATGCCCGCTATTTACTCACACTCTCAGATATTTATATGAGCATGGGGCTCATGGAGAACTGTGTAGAATCGCTGGACAAGGCCCTGCAGCTGGAACCGGGCAATGTGGAGGCCATGTTAAAGCTGGCCGAGATGAACCTGATCATGCGGAAACATAAGGAAGCATTGCAATATGCCGATATGGCCATTGAAGAGGATAAGATCAATCCCCTGCCATACTTTATCAAGGGATTTACCTATGCCGAGGCAGGGGATACGGTGAGTGCTATTAAGAACTACCTGGAAGCCATCGATAAGAACCAGTCTTATTATGATGCCCATATCCAACTCGGGCTTATATATAGCACTGCCAATAATGCG
>JBDLIJ010000187.1:0-6260 GCA_039714935.1 Bacteroidota bacterium
TATATGTTTTGGGTTTTGGGTTTTAGGTTAGGCAATGATACAATAACTCAAAACTCAAAACTCAAAACTTAAAACTTAAAACTCAAAACTTCATCTAATACCTGTAATGTTCCGGCTTATACGGCCCATTCTTGGGTACACCAATGTATGCTGCCTGCTCGTCGGTGAGCTCAGTAAGTTTCACGCCTATGTGCTCAAGATGTAAACGTGCTACTTCTTCATCAAGGTGCTTGGGAAGCCTGTAAACATCTGTTTTGAAGTCGTTCTTCCAGAGTTCGAGCTGTGCCAGTGTCTGGTTGGTGAACGAATTGCTCATTACAAAGCTGGCATGTCCTGTGGCACATCCCAGGTTAACAAGCCTGCCTTCAGCAAGCAGATACATGCTATGGCCGTCAGGAAAGACATATTTGTCGACCTGTGGTTTGATGTTGATCCTTTCAACGCCCGGGGCGTTGTTTAATTGGTCAACCTGTATCTCATTGTCGAAATGCCCGATATTACATACGATGGCTTCATCATTCATCTTTGACATGTGATCAAGGGTGAGCACATCTTTGTTTCCGGTGGTGGTCACAAAGATATTTCCTTCTGTGAGTGCCTCTTCAATCGTGGTAACTTCAAATCCTTCCATGGCGGCCTGAAGTGCACAGATAGGATCAATTTCAGTTACGATGACCCTGGAACCATACGAGCGCATCGACTTTGCACTGCCTTTACCTACATCACCATAACCAAGTACAACCACAACTTTACCGGCGATCATCACATCGGTGGCACGCTTGATGCCATCTGCCAGCGACTCGCGGCATCCATACAGATTGTCAAACTTTGATTTTGTCACGGAATCGTTCACATTGATGGCAGGGATGAGCAGTGTTCCATTTTCCATCCTCTGGTATAACCTGTGTACGCCTGTTGTTGTTTCCTCAGAAACACCCTTCAGTTCCTTAACTGTACGGTGCCACCTGCCACTATCTTCTTCCAGGATGCCTTTGAGTGTATTCAGGATAACCTCCTCTTCCTGATTATCAGGTTTTTTATCCAGGATAGAAGCATCATTTTCTGCTTCGTATCCCAGGTGAACAAGTAAGGTGGCATCTCCGCCGTCGTCGACGATGATGTTGGGTCCTGCGCCCCCCGGGAAAGCCAGTGCCTGGTTAGTACACCACCAGTATTCCTCAAGCGTTTCGCCTTTCCAGGCAAAAACGGGCACTTTTGCATCGCGTACTATAGCGGCAGCAGCATGATCCTGAGTTGAAAAAATATTACAACTGGCCCACCTGATATCAGCACCAAGAGCCTGCAATGTTTCAATTAAAACAGCAGTTTGTATAGTCATATGCAAAGAGCCTGTTATTCTTGCACCCTTGAGTGGCTTGCTCTCAGAATATTTTTCCCTGATGGCCATCAAGCCCGGCATTTCCTTCTCAGCAATATCGATCTCCTTCCTTCCCCAGTCGGCAAGTTCTATGTCTTTAATCTTATAATCAGTCATTTTTTCTGTCATTAGCTGTGTCATAAACCAAATTTTTTTCGGACTGCAAAACTAGACAATTATAGGGAGATAGGCAAGCAGCTTATGAATGATGATATCCAAATGATTAGTGATTAATGTAGATTTGTAATGAAGAGTTATGAATCTGGATTGAGGAATTAATTTAACGAATGACATAAAACATTTAAAATTTATAATTAATTTTAACTCAAAACCCAACACCCAACACTTAACACATTTAAGTATGCCACTACATACAAATAGAGATATCAATGAGCATTCCCGGATAGTGGTATGGGAGATAGAGGAATCCATAGACTGGTTTCTGGCGCAACTGCATCTTGATGATGATGAGCGCAAGAAGTATAATGGTTTCAGAACCGATCAGCGACGTGCTCATTGGCTGGCATACCGCTATATTCTTAAAACTATTGTAGGGAAGGGGAGTTATATCAGGGTAAAATATGATCAGAACAACAAACCATTCATTGATCTCTCCGATGATCACATTTCAGTATCACATTCAGGAAAATATGCTACGGTGATCATTAGCAGAGATCATCCTGTGGGCATTGATATTGAGCAGATAACACCCAGGCTTCATAAGGTTGCCGATAAGTTTATCAGCAGTGAGGAGACCGGGAAAGATCTTGCCAGCATGCAAACGGACGAGCTTTGCCTGCACTGGTGTGCGAAGGAGGCCCTGTATAAATTACATGGAGAAAAAAATCTTGACTTCAGGCATCAATTACAGGTGATCGCCCCCCCGGATCAGGCAAAAGGTGCTTTCAGGGGGCTTATAAGGTCAGGAGGTAAAGAAAGTATTTATAAGCTACATGCTGAAAGGGTTGATGATTATTGCCTGGTGTATGCCGTTGGGCCTCCTGAGTAAAAAGGCATTATTGTTCATTATGTCTGTGCTGTGTAAAACCCCTGATTTTAGTATCTTTGCCTATTGTTTTATTTATGAGCATGAATGTTTACGACCTGATCTCACAGAATAAAAAGAAGCAGTTTGCCATCCTGGTTGACCCGGAACAATGCCATGAAGGTATTTTGAAAGACCTTGTTTCCCTGGCCTCGTCCTCGGCTGTAGACTATTTACTGGTCGGAGGCAGTCTGCTCGTGAACGACCATCTCGATAAATGTATTCAACTTATAAAGTCGGAAACAAATTTACCGGTCATTCTTTTCCCGGGCAGTGAAATGCAAATCAACGGGAAAGCAGATGCCCTCTTCCTGCTGTCGCTGATATCGGGTCGAAACCCGGAGTTGCTGATAGGCAAACATGTTTTAGCGGCGCCCTACCTGAAGGCCAGCGGACTTGAAATTCTGCCAACCGGGTATATGCTCATCGAAAGTGGGAACTCTACGACTGCATTATATATGAGCAATAGCTCACCCATCCCGAGAGAGAAAGATGATATTGCCGTATGCACTGCCATGGCAGGAGAAATGTTGGGAATGAGGTTGATATATATGGATGCAGGCAGTGGTGCTGACTATGCTGTTGCCCCATCTATGATCAGCAGGGTGAAGGAGCAGATTAACATTCCCCTGATTGTTGGTGGTGGCATCCGAAGTCCTGAAATTGCATACGAAAGTTGTAAGGCGGGTGCTGATGTCATCGTTGTCGGAACTGCCATTGAAAATGACCTCCGGATGATCAGGGAAATCTCGGCAGCAGTGAAAAACGTTTAAGATATTGCACCCGGCATCCGGCATCTGGCATCCGGCATATTTCCTTATCTTGCGCCCTTATTACTAAAATTTACAAAACCATGAAAAAAATCTCCCTCTTACTCCTTATCTCCAGTTTTACCCTGATCATGTTTTCGCAGGAAAAACAACTTACCATTAATGATGCCTCTTACATGAATCGTGGGATCATGCCAAAATCAATGCGTGGTTTATCCTGGATGGGAGAAGCTGCATACTTCACCTACCTGGAAGGGAACATCATGATGGCATCAAAGGCGACAACTTCAAAGCCGTTTCCACTGTTCAGCCTGGATGATATCAATGGCAGCCTGCATAAAATTGATGAGGATAGTATTAAAAGGATGCCTTCTTTCACATGGATAAATGAAAATGTTGGTTATTTCATGGCCGAAAAAAAAGTATACATCTATAATATTAATTCCAAACAGCTTCGTGAGGTGAATGATTATCCTGATGAAGCATCTAACACCGATCTGGATGCCAATACATATGCACTCGCATACACCATAGAAAACAACCTGTATATCGCCATTGAGGGCAGGCAGGTGCAGATAACTGAAGATGCAGATCCGGGAATCATAAACGGGCAGACAGTCCATCGCAACGAATTTGGGATCAGCGGCGGTACCTTCTGGTCGCCAGGAGGTAATTACCTGGCATTCTATCGCAAAGATGAAACCATGGTGGCTGATTACCCGCTTGTGGATATTGACATGAGAGTAGCAGCTCTGAATAACATCAGGTACCCCATGGCCGGGATGAAAAGCCATGAGGTCAGCCTGGGGATTTATGATGTAGGCTCAGGAAAGACCAGGTTTCTGAAAACAGGTGAGCCGGCGGAACAGTACCTTACATGCGTCACCTGGGGGCCTGATGAGCGGTACGTTTATGTCGCCATACTCAATCGTGACCAGAACCATATGAAGATGAACCAGTATAATATTCGCACCGGCGCATTTGTAAAGACTCTCTTTGAGGAGGAAAGCGATAAATATGTAGAACCGGAAGATGATCTTACTTTTCTGACTCAGGATAAGGATCAATTCATTTGGATCAGTGAGAAAGACGGCTACCGGCACCTGTATCTGTATAATACCAAAGGGGAGCTGTTAAAGCAGCTTACATCAGGTGATTGGGTTGTACGCAGCCTTCTTGGACTGGATCCCAAAGATAAATATGCTTATTTCACTGCTACAAAAGAAAGCCCTCTGAATGCTGATGTATATTCAGTGGAACTGAAATCAGGGAAGATCACAAAGATCAGCACAAAGAATGGCTATCACTCAGTAAGGATGAGTAAAAGCGGAAAATATTATATCGATATTTTTAGTGATACAGCAAGCACAAGGGCGTATTCTGTTGTGTCAACAAAAGGTAAATTGCTTCAAACGCTGCAGGAAGATATCAATCCCCTGGCAGATTATAATTTAGGTAAATTGTCGGTATTTAGTATCGATGCAGATGATGGCACCGAATTATTCTGTCGCATGATCACCCCGCCCGATTTCGATCCTCAGAAGAAATACCCTGTCATAGTATATGTTTATGGTGGACCGCATGCGCAGCTGGTAACCAACTCCTGGCTGGGAGGGGCATCGATGTTTCTGTATTATATGGCACAGGAAGGATATATCATATTTACCCTTGATAACAGGGGCTCGGCGCACAGGGGCAGGGCGTTTGAACAGGCCGTACATCGTAATATGGGTACCATTGAGGTTGACGACCAGGCGAGAGGTGTTGAATATCTGAAATCGCTGGCTTTTGTTGATGGTGATCGCATAGGTGTAAATGGATGGAGCTATGGGGGCTTTATGACCATCTCACTGATGCTGAAGCAGGCTGATGATTTTAAGGTGGGCGTTTGCGGGGGGCCGGTCACCGACTGGAAATATTATGAAGTGATGTATGGTGAACGCTATATGGACACACCCGAATCAAACCCTGAAGGCTATGAAGAGGCCAGCCTGCTGAACCATGCCGACAAGCTTGAGGGCGAGCTGTTGATCATCCACGGAACATCAGACCCGGTGGTGGTATGGCAGCATTCACTTGCCCTGATCAACAGATTCATCAAAGAAGGCAAGCAGGTAGATTATTTTGTGTATCCCGGGCATGGTCATGGTGTGGGAGGCAGAGACCGTGTGCACCTGAATGCGAAAATGGCAAAGTATTTTCTAGATCACTTGTAATATGAAAACATTGAAAGTATTTCCGGCATTGATGCTTATGTTGTTGCTCAACTGTGTTATCACAGCACAGGAAACAAAGGTAATGTTCATAGGGAACAGCTATACAGGAGCAAATAATCTTCCAAATACCTTTAAGGAACTGGCACTTTCAGCCGGGGACTCTGTTTTTGTTGACGGCAGTGTGATAGGTGGCTATACACTTGGATATCCGGGACAGGCTCACCTGACTAATCCCAGTACCATTGAAATGATCCAAAGGGGCTACTGGGACTTTGTAATCCTCCAGGAGCAAAGCCAGATGCCAACGATACCTTATTACAGAGATGGATATACATATCCGGCAGCAGCAGCATTGAATACTATCGTACAGGAAAATAATGCCTGCGCTCAAACGGTGTTTTTTATGACCTGGGGGAGAAAGATGGGTGGCCAACAATGTATTGGCAGCTATTGCAGCCCGGTATTCGTTGACTACTTTCATATGCAGGATTCCCTTGAAACTGCATATATGAATATGACGCTTACCAATGATGCTATGTGTGCCCCGGTGGGGATTTCCTGGTCGAACTCCATTGCCAATGGGGACCCGATTGAGTTGTTTGATACGGATGGAGCTCATCCGTCGCTTGCGGGTACCTACCTGGCAGCATGTACTTTTTACGCAGCGATCTTTTTAAAGACCCCGGTAGGGCTGGGTTATACCGGTGGCCTGTCACAACCGGACGCTGCTTATCTGCAGCAGATAGCAGCAACTACTATGGCAGACCCCGTTGCTTGGAATATCTTTCCTCCCGAACCAGTTACTGCGTCATTTACATACGAGCTTGTGGGTACTTTTGCCACCTTTTATA
>JBDLIJ010000188.1:0-6162 GCA_039714935.1 Bacteroidota bacterium
CTTGTATATCGTCCGATGGATATATTGACCGCGCCAGCTCCAGTCTCAAATCAATATTCCTGAGTGCCGCCTATAACGGTGAAAAGAGCATATACAGGTTTAACATCATCTCCGGAAAAGAGAAAACATACCAGGCCTGGATGGGTGTGCCAAAAGATTCGCTGGAGACCAGGCGCACATACAATCCATATACCTACGAAAATGAGACCGACAACTACCAGCAGGACCACTACCAGTTTTTCTACACACGTGAGCTAAATCGCTCATGGCTTCTGAATGCTGCCCTTTTCTACGTACGCGGGAGCGGATACTACGAGCAATTTAAAGAAGACAGGGGCTTCGCATCATACGGGCTTGAAGATATTATTACAGGCGGCGACACCATCAGCGCAACAGACCTGGTACAACAAAAATGGCTTGACAATCATTTTTACGGACTCACATGGTCGGCTCACTACAAGCAGAAAAAAATCGATCTTATCATCGGTGGCGGGGGGAACAAATATATTGGCGATCACTTTGGTAAGATCATCTGGGCCCAATACGCTGCCAACATGGAAAAAGACCACAGATGGTATTTCAACGACGGCATTAAAACGGACCTGAACCTGTATGCCAAGGCCAATTACCAGGCAACAGAAAAGATCAATCTATACGGAGATATGCAGTACAGGATCATCAATTACCGTATCCATGGTATCCATGACGACCTCAGGAATATCAGCCAGGAGCATGATTTTAACTTCTTTAACCCCAAGCTGGGCATGGTGTATACCGTCAGCGACAGGCAAGAGGCATATTTCACTTTCGGGATGGCCAACAGGGAGCCTAACAGAAGCGCTTACAGAGATGCCCTGCCGGGTGAGGAGCCCACTTATGAGACGCTATATGATTATGAGCTGGGATATAAATATACAGCCTCCCGGCTTACAGCATCTGCCAACATCTTTTACATGGACTATAGCAACCAGCTTGTACATACGGGGAAGATCAATAATGTGGGAACACCCATCATGACCAATGTAAAGGACTCCTACAGAACAGGGATTGAGCTACAGGCAAACATCCGGCTGGCAAAGCGTTTGCACTGGAGCCTCAACGCCAGCTTTAGCAGAAATAAGATCAAAGATTTTATTGCCTATGTCGACAACTGGAATTACTGGGATGACCCCGACAATGAACCTTTGCAATATGCAGACACACTGGGTGAAACAGATATTTCCTTCTCGCCGGCGATTGTTGCCGGAAGCCTCCTGGACTATGAGCCGCTCAAAGACCTTCATATTTCATTGGCATCCAACTACGTGGGTAAACAGTATGTTGACAATACTTCCAGTGATGAACGATCACTCGACCCCTGGTTTCTGAATGATATCCGTTTCATGTATACCATCCGTACGGAGCTCGTTAAAGAGATCTCTATCCATTTACAGGTGAATAATATTTTCAGCGTGGAATATGAAAGCAATGCATGGATTTACCGTTATATCTACAACGGGCAGGAAGGCGTTATGGACGGATACTTTCCCCAGGCACCGACAAACTTCTTTGTGGGGCTTGGAATTAAATTATAAAATGGATATCGAATATCGGAAATAACTCAACCCTCACTTTGTACACCGAAGACTTGGCGAAGGTGTAACCCTCAACCCTATTTTACTATCTTTGCAGCCATAATATAATGGCAAATCAAATTAAAATAAAAAACAAACGTGCCAGCTTCGAGTATTTTCTTGTCGAAAAGCTGGTGGCAGGCATACAGCTCAGCGGGACAGAGATCAAATCCATCCGCACAGGGAAAGTAAGCCTGGCAGATTCCTATTGCCAGTTTGTTGAGGGAGAGCTTTTTGTGAAAGAAATGCATATTGCCGAATATGCCATGGGAACCCATTACAACCATGAAACAAAACGCGACAGAAAGCTGCTGCTTACTAAGCGGGAACTAAAAAAGCTTGAAAACAAAACCAGGGAAAAAGGCTTTACAATCGTCCCCACCCTGCTGTTTATCAACGAAAAAGGACTGGCTAAGCTGGAAATCGCCCTGGCTCGCGGAAAACATTTTTACGACAAACGAGACACGCTGAAGAAGAAAGACATGCAAAGGGAAATAGACAGGGATGCCAAATATTAAAGTGTAAGGAAAACAAAATTCCACGTCTATTGTTACAATTAATAAGGTCAACTTAAATAAACTTAAGCCAACAATAAATGAACAATCGAAGTATCATTAAGAGCATTATTATACGAGCAGGCATCCTCATCTTTATCATGAGCTTATCTTTCCCGGCCCTTGCCCAGGAGAAGATCAAATGGATGAGCTTTGAAGAAGCTGTTGAGCAATCAAAAAAGAAGCCAAAACACATATTCATTGATGTATATACCGACTGGTGCGGGTGGTGTAAGAAGATGGATGCCTCCACTTTTGTGGACCCCGTTATCGTTGGGTTGATGAACGAGCACTTTTACGCCGTTAAGTTAGATGCGGAACAGAAAGACACCATTTTCTTTTTGGATAATGCATTTATCAATCCCAATCCTGAGGGCCGCCGATCGAGTCACCAGCTTGCCCAGGCCCTCCTGAAAGGAAAGATGTCGTATCCTTCTTTTGTATTTCTGAACGCAAAGACAGAGTGGCTCACGGTTCTGAATGGCTTCGTAAAGTCGCCGGATCTGGAAAGGGTATTGAGCTATTTCGGAGAAAATGCTTATGAATCAAAAACGTGGGAAGAGTTTACTGCCGCTTTTCAAAGCAAAATACCTGCCGAAAGCAATCAGTAATTTAATAGCTGGCACCGGAAAAGAAAAATCATCCACAAAAACATATTAAGGAAAGCTATGTATAGAAAAATCAGCATTATTGTTATCCTGGCAGGACTGCTCGTACTTATGGGGATATATTTCCTGACAAAATTTACAGGCAGCAACGACAGTCCCCTGAAAGAAAAAATACTCACCATCAATCCTGAGCTGGTAACAAGAGTCCAGGTATATGATCATCAAGCCGGCGATGAGGTTGAGATCGTACACAAAGACGGAGCATGGAAATTATTGAGTAAAGGAAAAGAATATAACGGCTCACCCGAAGCCATCGGCAATGCTCTTGTGATGCTCAACCGCTTGCCTACAGAAAGTATTGCAGCCACAAAGTCAAAGAAATGGGAAGAATTTAAGGTTGATGAGGACCAGGCCCTGCATATTGAGATCTTCGAAGGCGACAAGCAAACGGGCGACGTCTATGTCGGAAAATTTGATTTTGTACAGATCCCGGCCACAGAGCCCGGCAAGCAGCCTCAGACAAGAATGACTTCTTATGTACGATCAGCTGATGATGACAGGGTTTACGCTGTAAATGGCATTTTGCGAAGCAACTTCCAGGGGGGGATTACACCCTTTAGAAACAGGACCTTGTTTTATACACGCGAACCTCTTACCGATATTAGCAGGATTAGTATTTCCGGACCCGAAGGAGATGCCATGCTGGATTTAAGTGGCAAGTGGGCGTTGAATGGGACAGCAGTGGATTCTATTAAAACAGACCGATACCTGCGTGGTCTGGCACGCCTAAGAAGCTCACATTTTGTTGATGATGTTGACATAATCAG
The DNA here is from genome assembly GCA_039714935.1 of Bacteroidota bacterium. Lineage (GTDB taxonomy): Bacteria > Bacteroidota > Bacteroidia > Bacteroidales > B18-G4 > B18-G4. The sequence goes on from JBDLIJ010000188.1 coordinate 3,603, forward strand.
CCTCGAATCTGTATATACGATCAAGATTGAAGGAGAAAGTTTTTCTCCGGTAAGCTTATCTGCATATGCTGCAGATTCAACTATACAATACTATATTACATCTTCGGCAAACCCCGGCGCCATTTTCAACGGAGCCAAAGGAAATACTTTTGAAAAGATTTTTGAAGTAGCAGAAGCTCTCCTTCCTGAATAATCACGGGAAGAAACGGGATGAATGAAAAATTTCGCCAGGCCCTACTCTGTCCTGGCAACAATAGAAAAGGCTGACTCATATTTCCGAGTCAGCCTTTTCTTATAATATTATATTCAATAATTGGCAGTCTGTAAATAACTACAGGTCTGCATTATCATTGGCCATCATAACCCTTTTCAAGTTTTTCCATCACCTGATCCAGACTAAAGCTGGCAGCCTTCTGGCGTGGCGGATAATCTTGGAAGGTCATAAGAAAACGGCCTACGTAAGCTTGTGCCGGAACCAGAAGATAAGCCCTGTCAAGCAGCCAGTCATAATACGTATTTGAAGTGATTGGCGCCATCTCATACGGATCTCTCCTGAGGTTAAGGATCAATGGGACACGCAGTGGAACAAATGGCTCCATCCATACACGGAATGTCCCTTTAGCTTTTTGCTCCATAAAAATGAGTTTCCAATCATCATAACGCAAAGCTGTAAGGTCGCCATCATCTGAGAAATAGAAAATTTCATGGCGCTGAGCTTCTTCTTCTTCTCCTTCAAAATATGGCATAAAATTATACCCGTCAAGATGTACTTTGTAGTTTCTCCCTATAGAGCTAAAGCCTGTCAGAAGGTCTTCTGTGATATTATCATTTCCGGCTGCTGCCGCAAATGTGGGAAGCCAGTCCATATGATGCATTATTTCATTTGATACTGAACCCGGTTCAATAACGCCAGGCCAGCGAACCATAGCGGGAACACGCCATCCACCTTCCCAGTTGGTATTCTTCTCACCCCTGAAGGGAGTTGAGGCGGCATCAGGCCATGTATTATAATGAGGGCCATTGTCGGTGCTGTACAGAACGATCGTATTGTCATCAATACCTAATTCATCCAGCAGATCGAGTAACTGGCCAACATGCATATCATGTTCAACCATACCATCACTATATTCATCCTGTCCGGAGATACCACGATGTTCTTCTATGACATGAGTTCTGAAGTGCATACGTGTACCATTCCACCAAACGAAGAAAGGCTTTTCATTATCAACTGCATTGCGAATGAATTTCTTAGCAGCATCCAGGGATTCCTGATCGATGGTTTCCATCCTTTTCTTTGTCAAAGGGCCGGTATCTTCAATCTTTCCATCAGCAGAAGAATGTATAACACCACGGGGGCCGAATGTTTCGGCAAAGGTGCTTCCGTCGGCGAGCACCATGTCTGAAGGATAATCTTCATTTTCAGGCTCTTCCTCTGCATTCAGGTGGTATAGGTTACCGAAAAATTCATCAAAACCATGATTTGTTGGCAGGTGCTCATCCCTGTCGCCAAGGTGATTCTTTCCAAACTGCCCTGTGGTATAATCATACTTTTTTAGAATTGCAGCAATGGTAGGGTCTTCTTCTTTTAGTCCGAGCTCAGCACCCGGAAGACCAACTTTTGAGAGGCCGGTTCTGAAAACGCTTTGTCCGGTAATGAAAGACGACCTGCCGGCAGTACAACTTTGCTCACCATAGTAATCAGTGAAGATCATACCTTCATCAGCAATCCTGTCAATGTTAGGCGTTCTGTAACCCATCATACCCATGGTATAAGCTGAAATATTGGACTGGCCAATGTCATCACCCCAGATCACAAGGATGTTGGGCTTATCCTGTGCCATCAAAGCTATTGAACTAAATAGCAAAAGGATCATTAACAATTTGATTTTTTTCATAGAATTAAGTTTATAGTTGTAAATAAAACATAAAAACAAAGTTGCTTAGAAATAGAGGAGCCTCAAATCGATCCCCTGGAAGTAAAGTGAGTAATGCTTGATAGTTACAAAGATAATTTTATTTACTTCATAAAACAAGGCAAAGACAGAAATGTTCAATCTGAAAAAGTGTAATCCTATACCTCTCTCACATCTAAAGCTTTGTAGAAGCTCAAGCAAGCAGTCATTATCGGTATCTTCAAAATGAAGGGGATAAAAGATAGAAGATAGAAGAAGTAGAAGAAGGGGAAGGCGATTGAAGATTGAAGATTGAAAATTGAAGCAATCTGCAATCTTTTTTTTAATAAAAAATCATTTTAGGTGTGACAATTATTCAATTTGGGTATTAATAAGTATAAACCTTAATGAATTTTTGTATGCGACAAGATTTAGAAAACAGATTGGTAACATTCTCCTCAGGGCTCATTAAATTTTCCAATAATTTAAAAACAGACTGGTCAGTAAAAATTCTTTCAGATCAAATACTAAGATCCGGAACTTCCTGTGCGCTGAATTATGGAGAAGCACAATATGCACAATCAAAAAAAGATTTTATCAGTGAAGTAAGTATCGTTTTAAAAGAACTACGTGAAACTCATATCAATTTAAAGATCATTAAAGAAACA
>JBDLIJ010000189.1:0-6127 GCA_039714935.1 Bacteroidota bacterium
CAGGCTATGTAAGCATCGGATCTACAACCCCCCTGGTGATTACATCTTACTATCTGTGGTATATCTTTGGTGTTGGACTTCTTTTGGTGGCATTGTTGATCTTCGTGAAGACCAAACAGGCAAGAAGAAAGCAAAGAGCATAAAAAAACCCCGCTTTTATGCGGGGCTCTTTTTGGAAAAGTTGTCTTAATTCAATAAAATCTAAAGCTTAAATTTTTGGGTATCAGTTCTGAATACTCTTCAGTATTTCATGAGCCTTGTCTTTGTAAGAGCTATTGCTCATGCTGATTTTGCGGAAAAGATCCACAGCATTTTCACTCTCATTTAACTTCAGGTAGCACAGGGCTGCATACCATTCGGCACGTTCCACATAGAGGTTTTGTTTGTGGTCCATGATGAAGTTGAATGGGTGCAATGCATCCTGATACAATCCCAGTTCAATGTTTGATATACCGGAATAAAATTGCACCGGGATATTTTCACTATCGGTGTCGAGCACCTGTGAAAACAGGTCCAGCGCGCTGGTATATTCTCTGTTTTCATACATCTGGAATGCCTGTATCAGTGTGGCATTTTGACTGTTCGTACCCCTGATGAGGAGTGCAGCATCAGGCTGGTAGTAAATTTTGAACAGGCTATCGTTAGACATGTTTCCATCCGGGCGCAGGAAATACAAGGATAAGCTTGTAATAAGTAGCAGCACCACGAAGGACGCAGCTGCGATCCTGGACAATTTATGTCGGAGGATTGTTCGTAGAAGGCCTGGTTGTTTCTTGTTTTGGGTGAGATCGTGGACAAGATCCAGTTTCTTGCGTAATTCAATCACCTCACTTTCCTGGATAGCTTCATCAACTTCTTTGTGAAGCTCGAACTCGGCCATCAGTTCCGGATCGTTTTCGAGATCCATGTCGAAGGCTTCAAGTTCCTCGTTGCTCAGTTCTCCACTGAGTTTCTCGTCGATAAGTTCAAAGAGATCTTTTTCTAATGTTTTCATTGCTTGATTTTATTGAATTCAGGGTCGTTTTTAATTCTTTTTATCAGTATTTCTTTACATTGGAACTTACGTTTCTTGGCATACTTGTCGCTTCCGAAACCCATGACTTGTGAGATCTCTTTCAAAGATTGTTTTGCAAAGAACAATCTTAGTACCTTCTGGCAATCCTCACTTAAAGTAAGGAAATGCTTCTGATATAGTTTAAATCTCTCACTTTTAGGATCACCAAATGATCCGTCGAGCGTTTCTTCTGCGACCTCAAAGTCGCCTTCAGTACTGAGCGTTACACCGCTTGTTTTGCGTTTTTCAAGTTCTTTTAACCATAAGTTTTTGACAATTGCATAAACATATGTTTTAAAAGAGCATGTGATTGCAAAGCTTTCATCGTTAACCTTCCTGTAGATAACCACAATGGCTTCCTGAAAAACGTCTCTTGCGTCGTCATCATTGCCACTGTTACTATTTACAAAGGCCTTTACTGAAGGATAGAACTTCTTATAAATGTACTCCAGTGTATCGGAGTCATGTAATCGTATACCCTCCAGTAACGATTCTTCGATGTAATGCATCACAGTTCCAACTATTAATACTGATTTTTCAAAAAGGTAACCCTATTTCAATAAAAATTTTTCGCTTTTTTTTTCTTTTAGGCTCTTATGCAATGAAAATCAGTGAGATAGTTAATAAATAAATTTTGTTGTCGCTTATTAATACGACAAAATTAGACTTTTGTTCTGTTTTTCCTAATAAAATTGTCAATAGGGGAAGCATGGTATGGGCTAAAATCAATAAATTTATACGGTATGAAAACATTTAGCAAATTCCAACTGATCTTTGTGGTCGTTTTTTTTATGTCAAGCAGGCTTATATCGCAGGATTTTAGCTTTGTATTTTATAATGTAGAGAATCTTTTTGATGTTAAGGATGACATACTCACGAATGATGATGAGTTCACACCGGAGGGAGTCAAGGCATGGACGTATGAAAAGTATCACAGAAAAGTTGATCATATTGCCAGGGTTCTCGTAGGAGTGGGAGCATGGGAGCTGCCGGCTTTGGTTGGATTATGTGAAGTTGAGAATAAGAAGGTATTATATGATCTTACAGCTCACAGGCTGCTTGTAGAAAACGGATATCATATTATTCACAAGGATTCTCCCGACAGAAGGGGGATTGATGTTGGCCTGCTTTATAATGAAAGCATCTTTTATCCCATATCAACAAAATGGTATGAAGTAGTATTCGATACTGATACAAGTCAAAAAACGCGTGATATATTATATGTAAAGGGACAGATCAATGAAGGTGATACCCTACATATATTTATTAACCACTGGCCTTCCAGATGGGGAGGCGTTGCAGCGACCCAGGGCAAGCGTGTGGAAGTGGCTGGAATGCTGAAGGTGATCACTGATTCATTATTCCTGGCAGAAGCAGCCCCCAATATTCTTATTGCAGGAGATTTTAATGATACACCTGCAGACTCATCGCTTTTAAGGGTATTGGATGCCAGGGAGGAGATGGGCGATAAGCAGGATGGCCTGGTTAACCTTATGTATCCGATGCACGTGAAAGGCGGTATGGGGACATTGAAATACCGGGAAAACTGGGAGGTGTTCGATCAGATCATCATCTCTACACATAACATGGAATTGGAGCATTCAAAGCTTTTTCTGAATGGCCCGTATATTTATCAGGCTGATTTTCTTTTGTGTGAGGATGAGAGATATCTCGGCATGAAGCCTTTCAGAACATATTCAGGACCAAGATACCACGGAGGTTTCAGCGACCACCTGCCTGTATATATCAGGTTTCAGGCTCTTACAGGCACTGATGAGCTGAAATAGCAATGATACTGATAAATCCTTGAACAGGGAAAAGGGGAGGCTTATTCAGCGTTTTGATGAAGGCCGCACTCTTTCATCTCTGGATTTTCCCACCACCAGCGTCCGGCACGGATATCATCGCCAGGCTCTATTGCGCGTGTACAGGGTTGGCATCCGATGCTCGGGAATCCTTTGTCATGCAAGGAATTGTACGGGACCTTGTTCAAGCGGATGAAGCTCCATAGGTACTCTTCATCCCATGCTCGCAATGGGCTGAGCTTGATTAAATTAAAATTATCATCCCATTGTGCCAGCTCCAGGTCTTTCCTTGTCACCGATTGCTCAGCCCTTAATCCACTGATCCATACTTCAACATTATTAAGGGCTCTTCTCATGGGAAGAATCTTGCGGATATGGCAACATTCTTTCCTGTTAGCCATACTTTCATAAAAGAGGTTGATCCCTTTCTTGTTTACCATAGACTCCACATCGGCTGCTTCAGGGAAATATACCTCGATATTTATTCCATATCTTTTGTTGGTGCTGTCAATCAGGTCAAGGGTCTCAGGGAATAGCCTGCCTGTATCTAAGGTGAAGATCCGGAGGCTTTTGTCAATGCCTGCGAGCATATGTGTTAAGACCTGGTCTTCTGCTCCCAGACTGGTGGCAAAGCCTAATTTGTCTCCATATCTATCTGAAAGGAAGCTTAATATTTCTTCCGGTGTGGCATCGGAGAACCGCTTATTTAACTCCGTAATTTGTTGCCTGATTTCCTGAGTAAGCATAAGATTTATGATAGCTTAAACAAAGATAACAAATAATATGGATTTCATTTAATGTATAAGTGTAGCTATCGCTAACAGCTATAGCTACACTTATATAAGACTAACCATTCATTGAGATCAGGAACTCCTCATTTGTTTTTGTAAACCTCAGTTTATCTTTAAGGAATTCCATGGCTTCCAGTGGATTCATGTCGGCAAGGTGATTTCTCAGGATCCAGATCCTCTGCAGGGTTTCTTTATCAAGCAGCAGGTCGTCTCTTCTTGTACTTGAGGAAACAATATCGATTGCCGGATAGATACGTTTGTTGGAGAGTTTTCTGTCGAGCTGAAGCTCCATATTTCCTGTTCCCTTGAACTCTTCAAAGATCACTTCATCCATTTTAGAGCCGGTGTCGGTCAGGGCTGTTGCTATGATGGTCAGAGATCCGCCACCTTCAATTTTTCGTGCAGCACCAAAAAAGCGTTTTGGTTTTTGGAGTGCATTTGCTTCAACCCCACCTGAAAGTACTTTTCCTGATGCAGGTGATACCGTATTATATGCACGGGCCAACCTGGTAATAGAGTCGAGTAAGATGACAACATCATGCCCGCACTCGGTCATGCGTTTCGCCTTCTCAAGTACTATATTGGCGATTTTTACATGCCTGTCTGCAGGTTCGTCAAAAGTTGATGAGATCACTTCAGCGTCTACGCTTCGTTCCATGTCTGTAACCTCCTCCGGGCGCTCATCAATGAGTAATACGATCAGATAAGCTTCAGGATGGTTATGTGCAATTGAATTTGCAACGGCTTTCAATAAAACAGTTTTTCCTGTTTTTGGCTGGGCTACGATCAATCCACGCTGACCCTTTCCAATCGGTGTAAACATGTCGATGATCCTGGTGGCTGTCGCCTCGTCAGGATTTGGATTGTTTGACAACACAAATTTTTCTTCAGGAAAAAGTGGTGTCAGATAATCGAAAGGAATTCTATCGCGAACCTCCTGCGGTGTTCTTCCGTTAATCTTTTCAACTTTAATAAGCGGGAAGTATTTTTCGCCGTCTTTAGGTAGCCTTATGCTCCCTTTTACCGTGTCACCGGTTTTAAGGCCAAAGAGTTTGATCTGTGACTGGGAAACATATATATCATCGGGTGAATTCAGGTAATTATAATCTGACGAACGCAGAAAACCATAACCGTCAGGCATAATTTCCAATACGCCTTCACTCGTAACAACGCCATCAAATTCAGCATAAACGTCCTCATCTTTACGGCTGGTAAAGTCTTTCTGGCGAGACTTATCTTTATTGTCCTGGCTGTGATGGAAGCCTGATTGCTTTTCTCTTGGTTTCTCAATAATCACAGGTTTTGGGCCTGGGAGTTCTTTCCTGCTTGGTTGTGGGCTTTCGCTTTCTACCTTATCAGTATTGGGTTTTCTCCCCCTTCTTTTGGGCTTATCATCCTGGAACTTTTGTTTATCGTCCTGGAACTTTTGTTTTTTATCCTGGGGCTTTTGTTTTTTGTCCTGGAACTTTTGCTTTTCGTTAGGGAGTTTTTGTTTCTCGTTCTGAGGGGCTGGCTTATCCTGCTCCTTGGCAGTTTGCTTTTTTACATTGTCAGGACCAGAAGCGTCGCTTCTTTTCCGTCCACGGCCCCTTCCTTTTGATTCCTGTTTCTCTTTTTTGAGTATTTCAGTGGTGGGATTCAGGGCCTGATGATCCAGGATCTTATAGATCAGGTCCTGCTTCAAAAGTTTTTCGTATTTCGGAATGTTTAATTCTTTGGCAATTTCTTTCAGATCAGAAACAAGTTTGCCGTTTAGTTCAATAATATCGTACATACTTTGTATAGTTTTATTTTCCGGGGAAAATATATCCACATAGATTAGCCTCTTTAAGGCAACATGTGCAATAGGATATAAAAATTAATGATTTAAAATATTAAATGGATATAAAGGAATATATCTGGATATCACAATTGACACTGCAAATATAATAATATTTTACAAATACAAACTTTATTTTTCAGGTAACTGATAAAATCATGATTGCTTGCAGTAGGAATAAGGTGAGGCTCTGGTGAATGATGAGATCCCATTGCCCATTGCCTACCGCCTACTGCCTACTGCCTACTGCCTACCGCCTATTGCCTACTTAACATGCTCCGCATAAAATGTTTTTTATCTTTGCAGAAATAATTTTATTATGATACAGCGAATTCAATCCTTATTTCTTTTTTTAGTATTTCTTGTGAATTTGGCAGCGTTTTTCTTTCCTATTGCCAATTTCTGGTCTCAGATATATACCATTGAGCTGGGTGTGCTTGGTGTTAAGGAGTATGCTGCTTATGATATGGAGTGGCCCAATACGATCTTATTGCCCATTGTGCTTGGTCTGACCGGACTGATCGCTTTTGTTACAATCTTTCTTTATAAAAGGAGAAGGGTGCAGGTTCGATTGATCAGGTTTGACCTCTTGTTGAATATTATTTATCTTGCCCTGATATTTTTCTATTATGTTCCCGAATTGGAGGCGATTACCCAG
>JBDLIJ010000190.1:0-6124 GCA_039714935.1 Bacteroidota bacterium
GCGCAAATTATTTGATTTACACAACAGCAATGCAGGTACAATTGCTATGGGAGGGGGAAAGGGATTGAATAAAACACTCGCATATATCAAAATTGCCTTGAAACAAACAAGCCCGAGCAAAGAAAAGGAAACTAAGCTTTACCAACTTATTGAACAGGTAAACCCGGATAGAGTTCTTTATAATTCAAAAACAGTTTATCCTATAATTTGGGAGTATAAAAACAGAGGGAAAACAATTTTTTTGAGCCCTTTCCCATATTTACATTATGTAGAAGGACATTCATTACTTGTTTTTAGAAAAAACTATGGAGAACATTTTAATAAACTCACATTCAAACTATATGATTTTGGAGCTGCAAGAGTAGCATTAACCACAAAAAAGTGGTTACAAATAAAGGATAAAATCACGCGAAAAGAATTAAAGCAAATCGTTCGAAGCAGAAAATTTATCTATACCATTTCGCCACTATTATTTATACGTCCAGACTATTGGGAAAACAACATAAAAATTCTAGGTCATCATGCGATAAAGAAAAAAATACGCTGGGAACCCGAAAAAGAATTATCCGAATTTATCCATAAAAATGAAAAATTATTATTTGTGACTTTTGGCTCAATGCCAAATCCTGAGCCTGAAGGTAAAACCCAAATAGTTCTCGATATTCTTGAACGAAATAAAATACCGGCTATCATAAATACGGCTTCAGGGGGCTTAGTTAAACCCGATAAATTCAATTCCGATTTAATTTATTTTGTATCACAAATTCCATATGATTGGATTTTCCCAAAGATGTACGCCATTATGCATCATGGAGGATCAGGAACAACACATTTAGCCCTGAAGTATGGCTGTGCATCATTAATAATTCCACATTTTATTGACCAGTTTGTTTGGAATGATATTATTTCGGAGATGGGACTTGGTCCGAAAGGTATCCGAATTAGCAAAATAACCAGAAAAAACCTCGAACCTAAAGTTTTAGAATTATTAAGCAATAAAAGCTTCAAAGAGAGAAGTGAAGAATTTGCTACTCAAATGGGTAAAGAGGACTATAAAGAAAAATTATATAAAGCTATCATCGAATAAACGCTTACAACATGCAGATAGAGTTAAGATATTTTACGGGAACAGGGAATTCTCTTAAGATCTTAAATACCTGTCATCGTGTTTTCAGAGGATCGGGCCATGTTTCCAACATTTCTGAAATTTCGAACAATGAAACGATTTTGCCAGAATCTGACTTGCTTGGATTTTGTTTTCCTGTTTATGCATTTGGTATACCCAGGATATCAAAAAAATATCTACAAGGACTTGCAAAATTTAAAGAAAACCAGAAGGTTTTTATCCTAATAACTGCTGGCGATTTGAATGAATCCGGATATTCAATCCGGGAGTGTGCAAGGATATTGAGGAGAAAGAATTGTGATATTGTTTATTCCGATGTTATTCAAATGCCTATCAATTGGACAACATCTCCCAAACCACCGTTCCCTCCTGCGAGAGAAGAGGCGATTGACATTATTAATAAAGGTGTTATTAAAACGAAAGAAATTGCTAGGGATATTCTGAGCAGAAGCAAAAAACTTCATCGCTTTTCGTACCCCAAAAGATATTCCAGAATAAAATTCTATTGGGAGTATTTACTGTTCAAGTATATGGGCATCAATAATCTATGGAGGCTTTTCAATGTTTATGACACCTGCAACGGATGCAAACTATGTGCAAAAATATGCCCGACAAATAGCATCAGGATCATTGACAAAAAACCTGTCTGGAGTAAGAGCTGCGAACAATGTATGAGATGTGTAAATTTCTGCCCTAAGGAATCGATTTATCAAACGCAGGGTGGGGACACCAGAGGCAAAAACAGATATTTTGAACCGGAATTCAGGCCATGAATCCTACATTCTTCTTGTATAAAATTGTATATGATGTTTAAAGTAAAAGCTGAAAGAGTAAAGTATACAGATCTATCTAAAATTCCGCCCAACTATACCGATAAAATGAATCGGGAGTATAACTGGATGGCCAAAGGATATCATGTATTTATGACCGTTTTTCCTTCATGGAAAAAATGGATAAAAAGTGCCATCCCCCATATTGAGGGTAACAAAATTCTGGAAGTCTCTTTTGGCAATGGTTTTTTAATGAAACAATATGCTTCCAAAGAATATGAAATCCATGGTATAGACTACAATGAAAGAATGCTGGATATTACCCGAAAGAAGATGGAAGGAACAGATGTTGAGGCACATCTGTCCAGGGGTAATGTAGAGGAACTTCCCTACCCGGATAACACCTTTGATACCGTAATAAATACAATGGCTTTCACTGGCTATCCGGATGGAGATAAAGCCATGAGCGAATTAAATCGGGTACTAAAACCCCAGGGAAAACTAATCCTTGTGGATTTTGACTATCCGGTAGACAGAAATATTTTCGGGTATTACTTCGTCAGATTATGGGAGAAGTTCGGTGACATCATTAAAGACATAAAAGCTTTACTGGAGAAATACGATTTTTCTTATGAATCCTCAAGTGTAGGGGGATTTGGAAGTGTTCAGTTATTTATTGCGATCAAGCAGGAGGACAGAATATATCCAATTTGGAAAGGATATTAATGCCAAACCCTTTTATTGTATTGTTGAATCAGTAAAGAGTAAGTTTTAATAATTCCAACCCACATCATCCCGGGATAAAATTCTATACTAACTTGATTGGCACACAGATGAAGAGTCAAAACTGCCAGTAACAATCAGGTGGGGGACCTGATTGTTGACTTTCCAAATTTCCTGTCAATGAGATTTATATACCGCTTATCCTTCCTGTATTTTTCCCAGAATGGATCGGCCTGAAAAAACATCAGGGAAATGGGTTTTTCCCGGAATGCTTTTTCGAGGTGGTCGAACATTTCATCCACTTGATTCAAGCCGGCATATACCAGGGTAAGGTTGAGATTTGGGAATTTCAATTTACCCTGTTTCCCAAGAGCCTTGATTTGCCGGATCTTTTCCCTGGCCTTTTCAGGTTTGCCCTGTCTGGCATGAAGATAGCCTGCAGTTCCGAGTTTTAACTGGTAACCGTCCTTGCCTTCCTCCACCTGATCAAGGGCAGATTCAGCCTCGTCATACCGATCCTGAACCAAATAGGACCAGGAAATCATGAAATTGAAATACAGATCCAGCTTGGCCGTTTCATGGGCCGTACGGAACCAATCGCGCGCCTTATCGTATTCTTTCAGGCAGAGATAGGCATATCCCAGCTTGGTATTGACGTTGGTATTCAGGGGATCCAGTTTTTGGGCAAGAAGCATCTCGATCAGGGCATCTTCCACCCTGCCTTTGATGAACATGAGCATCCCGTTAAACAACCTTACTTCAGAAGATCCCGGCGCAATTTTCAGTGCTTTTCGAATTCCTGATTCAAAGGTGCGGAGGTCCCAGTTGTTATTCCAGAAAGAACTGAGGGCATGCACTACCAGGGCTTTGGGATGGTTTGGGTCCTTTTCCAATGCCTTCAGCGCATATTCACTGGATTTGCGGTTGGACTCTGCTTCATCGATGAATCCCCATACTCCGAGGAAGGTATAACACATGCATATCCCTGTATAGGGCAAAACAAAATCCGGATCGGCCTCGAAGGATTGCCGGAACAACTCCATGGCCTGAAGGATATTCGGATGAGCCCCGGTATTCATTTGTTCGATCCCCTGCATGTAGAATTCAAGAGCTTGAACATTTGTTGTCTTGGGTGAGGCTAATTGCTGCTTTTCCTCCAGGTTGATTTTTTCTTTGAGTTTTTCAGCAATCAGCCAGGCAATATCATCCTGGATGGAAAAAACATCAATCATTTCCCTGTCAAATACTTCTGAAAAGATATGGAACCCATTGATGGTATCGATCAATTGAGCTGTCACTCTGATCTTATTCTTATGCCTTTGAACCGATCCCTCCAGGATGTATACAACGCCTAATATTTTCCCCAACTCCCGGATGTCTTTATTCTGTCCCTTAAAGGCGAAAGAAGATGTTCTGGCGGTTACATGTAAACCCTCTAATTGGGTCAGGGAATTAATGATTGCTTCACTGATCCCGTCACAGAAGCACTCATTCTCAGCATCTGAACTAAAGCTTGTAAAGGGCAGTATCGCCAGGCTTTTTTCCTTCTTAGTGGGTTGATTCCTAATTTCTGCTTTGCCTGGTATGGTCAAACTGCTATTGGATATAGCATATACTTCAATGGGCTCTTTGACATTTTTCAGTTCGTAGGCACCCAAACTAACCGTGGAAATAGATTGATGATTTTTTATGTCATCGTATGCTTTGTCTGAGATCAATACACTTCCAGCCACTGCCAGACCTTCGATACGTGAAGCAACATTGACTCCATCTCCATATATGCCTTCATCATCATACATAATATCCGCAACATGAATACCGATTCTTAATGGAATTTTTGGTTCCTCCTGAAGTTTTGTTTGAATATCAATGGCACAATCGATGGCTTCGATGGAACTATGGAATATACTCAGCGTCCCGTCCCCGTAATATTGCAATATGATACCCTGATGTTGATTTATGAAGGTCTGGAGAATATTTCTGTGTCTGTCCCTGTTCTGCTTTGCTTTTTGCTCATCTTCCTGCATCAGTGCAGTATAGCCCACCATATCTGTGAACATGATGGCTGCAAGCAATCGCTTTCCTTTGCTAAAACCGGCAGGTGGCTTCACAGGCTCACCCTGTCCTTTTGTAAAAGCATCTGGCAAGGCAAGATCTTCATTGCTTATCCCAAATACCTCAACAGGATAATCCACATATTTAAATTTATGCATTCCCAGGGACCGGGATTGAATCCCGCTTTTTTTATCTATAAATGGCTTCACCTGATCTGAGATCAAAATGCTGTTGGCGATGGCATTCTTTAGTATTCGGGAGGTGAGGTTTACAGCGTTACCAAATATATTATCACCTTCGGTCTTAACTTCACCATAATGAATGGCAATTCTTATAGGTATAACAGGTTCCTGCTTGGATGATTGCTGGATCTCCATGGCACATTTCACCGCACCCACCGGATCCTTAAACATACTTAGTGAATTATCACCAAAAATATGAATCAAGCTGCCATTGTATGCGCCAACACAGGTGCGATGGATACGCTTATGCTTTTCACAGATCTCTAAGAATACATCTTCATTATGTCTGGCCATCATGGTAAAACCAACAATATCGGTCATCATGATGGCGGATGTCTCTTTCATAACAACAGAATAATTTAGAGCATTTAAGTTACGATTAAATATCAAATCTGTAAGCTTCCCCTAAGGCACTATTTGCCAGGATTTGCCTGATCCGTCAGCTTCAATCCCGACCGTTCACTACAGATGGTTTACAGTTTACCACAAACCCCAACCTCCGGCTACTGCATTCCGGTATCAGGGTCATAAGCAGCGTAGATTTGAAATAAACAAAAAAGACAGCAATGAAACGCACGATTCACTATCTGATCCTGTTGGCCCCCGTTCTTATTCTGAGTGGGTTTGTGGCCAACGCACAGCCCTCAGGGCGCGATATCATGCTCAGTGCCGAAGAAAAACCCGATGGCGAAACCCGGAAGTCCGTGATGACCATGGAACTGGTGAACAAACGGGGAAGCAAACGGGTTCGTACCATGCAATCATACTCCCTGGACCAGGGGAAAGATACCAAGAGCATCATGTTCTTCCAGAAACCGGCTGACGTAAAAGGTACGGGTTTCCTTACCTGGGACTACAACCTGGAGGAGCGGGACGATGACCGCTGGCTTTATCTGCCGGCCATGAAAAAAACCCGGCGCATCAGCGGATCCTCCGCCAGGAAGGAATATTTTATGGGCTCGGATTTTACCTATGACGACATGGGTAACCGCAGCGTGGATGCAGACGAGCATGTCCTCCTTCGGGAAGAGAACCTGGATGGCATTCCATGTTACGTAGTGGAAAGTACCCCGAAGGACGAAGACGGTCTCTATTCCCGCACTATGGGATGGATACGCAAGGACAATTACATCGTCCAGAAGGTGATGTTTTACGACCGGATGGGCACCCTGATGAAAGAGCTGCAAGTAGCCGATGTGGAACAAATC
>JBDLIJ010000191.1:0-6010 GCA_039714935.1 Bacteroidota bacterium
AATATGCTGAAAGCAAGTTCATGAAAGCCAATATCTCCAAGCTCAGGGTAGCCTGAGATGAGTGATGAGATGAAGTTGAAGTACAACCAATTCAACCATTTCAACCATTTCAACCATTTCAACCATTTCAACCAATTCAACCAATTTTACTAAGCTCAGATTTACCCCACAAGGGTTATTTGTGAAGTATCAGAATCCTTCGGCATGGAATTTGCAAACATCAGTTGTGATGAAACAATTATTGCTTATTTCTTTCATGCTGTTTTTTGTTCTGGCAGCTGGTGCCCAGGAACAGCCTAAAGACCGGATCGTAGTGTTTGCCCAGATGCTCGAGGGTGATACCATACCCGTTATCCAGTTGAAGGAAGTAAACATTTATTCATTCAGGCCCTTTAAAAGTAAAAGACAGGCACGCAGGATGAGCAGGCTGATAAAAAATGTAAAAGCTGTTTATCCTTATGCCAGGCTTGCGGGCATCAAGCTGCATGAGTACGAAAATATCCTGTCAGCTGTGGAGGATGAAAAAGAACGCAGGCAGATCATGAAACAGGCCGAAAAAGAACTCGAAGAAGAATTCGGCAACGACCTCCGCCAATTTACTTTCTCACAGGGCAGAATACTGATCAAGCTGGTATATCGCGAAACCGGCACTTCATCCTATGAACTGGTAGCTGAACTACGTGGAAAATTCAGGGCATTCTTCTGGCAGGCCTTTGCTCGCCTGTTTGGATTTAACCTGAAAAATGAATACGACCCCGAAGGAGAAGATGCTGACATAGAGTTTATTGTAAAAATGATCGAAGCAGGCCAGCTATAAGATCACGCAAAAATCAAAAATCGACAATCGACAATCAACAATCAAAAATCGACAATCGACAATCGACAATCGACAATCGACAATCGACAATCATTTACTTTCCTCGTCCCTGGATAACAATCAGTGCAGTATAGATCATGATCTTGAAATCCATGGCCAGCGACATGTTTTCAATATATAGAAGGTCATATCGCAAGCGCTCAATCATCTCATCCACATCTGAAGCATAGCCGTACTTTACCTGACCCCAGGATGTAATGCCGGGCTTTACCTTGTGCAATAAACGATAGTGCGGAGCCTGCTCAACAATTCTATCGATATAATACTGTCGTTCGGGCCGGGGGCCCACCAAAGACATATCACCCTTAAGTACGGTATAAAATTGTGGAGTTTCATCCAGTCTCACCTTACGAAGAAACAGGCCAAACCTGGTAATACGCGGGTCATTGTCGGAAGAGAGCTGAGGGCCAGCATTTTCTGCATCCTTGATCATCGTCCTGAACTTGTGCATTTTAAATGGGGCTCCATTCAATCCTACCCGCTCCTGGGAATACAGTACAGGTCCCTTGCCGGACAACTTAACCCCGATGGCTACGATCAGATATACCGGAATAAGCAGGGCCATGGCTACCAATGAGGCCAGGATATCAATAATCCTTTTGACAGATTGCTGCCAGGCAGGCATCAGGTCAGGTGTTATCTGGATCAAAGGAGTATGAAATACCGAAGTCATTTTCACACTTCCCAACAAGATATCCTGCATATCAGGGATCACCTTGATAACCACCTTTGTATCTTCCAGTATGGTAATGATCTTCTCGATGGTACTTCTTTCCGACCTTTCAATGGCAATGATAACCTCCTCAACCTGGTATTTGCTGATCACCTCCTTCAGGTCGAGATAGTTGCCCAGGTGTTTGATATATTTACCAACCTTATATTCCTCATAATCAAAGACATTTACAAAGCCCACAAACTTATTTCCGGATGAGGTCTCCTGCAATTCGATGTCGTTATATACTGAGATAGCATTCCCATTGCTACCCACAATAACCGTATTAAAGCCAATGATCTTTTTATGTATCTTCCTGACTGTGATGGTAGTCAGTATCAGTCTGAACAGGTAAGTGATTGAAAAATGCAGTCCAAGAAGCGTTAAGAAAGATTGATAGTAGGAGCGATAAGTGGCGATCTGGTCATCAAGGATCAGGGCAAAGAAGATGGTGGTCACCCCTATCAGGGTGATCATGAATGTTTGTCCAAACTCTTTCAACCTCGACTTTCTGTATATCCTGCGGTAGGTCCCTACCATGGTATACAGCACCAGCCAAAAGACGGGGATCACGCCAATACCAATAAAGAAGTTCCTGTCGTGAAAGATCAGTTCGATCTCCTTAAAAGTATATACATCAAAGGAATACTTACGGAAAAAGAAGAACAAACTCCAGGCAAGAGCTGCGGCCAGCAAGTCGAAGATCACATACTTAAATACCTGTAAGCTTTTATTCATGTCTTATTGTTTTCTGTGTATTAGTTTAATATTATCGATCAGCATCCTGCCTTCCTCCTTATCAGAATCCTTGATAGCACCAAAGAATATATTGAAGTCGATGGCATTCACCTGTGAGCTCACACTGGGTGTCAGGTTAATATATATTTTTTTCCACTCGGCAGCAGGATTCATATTTACTACCGGATGCTGAACAATCTGTGAATATTCATTTGCGTACAATCCTGCGGTAAAATAATGGTCATTCTTAAAGTCGATCTCCAGAAATACAGGCTGTCCGACCTGAGGTAGTACAAATCCCTGGTCATTGCCCACATTGGTCGCAACCTCAATCAGGTATCCTATGCTGTCGAGGGTCATGAGACCTGAATATTTGCTATAATCAGCAAGAAAAGCATCCGGATGATTTACAGGGTACGTCCTTGTAATATTGGCCCTGCTTTTAGAGGTGCTGTCAAGTGACAGGCTCGGGTCTTCAAAATCCTCCATCCACACAAACACAAGATTATCGTAATAGGTCGTTGACATTGTGTATAGTACGTACTCATTACCCATGAAGAGTGTGTCGGAATTCAGGCATATCTCCTTCCCTTCCTCAAGAAAAACATCCTGTACGATGGGCTCATAAAATGGATACGGCGAGCGCAAGGCTGCGATCCCGTTCAATTTTATTCCGGGGTCTACCCTGATCTCTGTAAGTCCTTTTGCCAATACCGGGAACACTGCCGGAAGCTCATAGGCACCTATGGCTTCGTTGTTGATATATACCCAGGCATCAGTAATATTCTGTGTGGGAGCCCCCTGTTCTTCGTAGTCAGTATAAATGCTGATAGAATCAATCCGTATGTATGCAGGAACTGTTTGATCACCTTTGAATTTGTTGCATGAGCCAAGGATGGTAGTGGTTAATACCAGCATAATCAAAACTACCGAAAATCGTAAAATCTTAGTGGGCATGCAGGGTATCTTTGTTTGGGCAGTTATTAAAAACTTCAACGAAATTTTTGCATCAATATTGCGTAGTATTCTGAGCTGATTACTATTTAGATTCTATGTAAATTAAAGGTTGCTTGGATTCATATTCAGCTTCTCAATAATGCGATGTGCCACCTCAAGCGCATGATAACCATCATTGATGGTAACCGGAGGTGTTGTATCATTAACAATGGCATTATGAAAAGATACAAGCTCCTCCTTAATGGCATTGAGTTCACTTACCTTCGGTTTATCAAAGATAACCTGCTTCGGAGTCTGGCCGTTGCCCAACTCCATGATCACTGCATATGGATCAGCCTTCGCCGGATCAACATCTTTCATACGGAGGATCTCAGTTTCTTTTTCAAGAAAATCTACCGAGATATAGGCATCTCTCTGAAAAAAGCGTGACTTGCGCATATTCTTCATCGATATCCTGCTGGCAGTCAGGTTGGCTACGCAACCGTTGTTAAACTCTATACGTGCATTCGCAATATCAGGTGTATTGCTTACCACCTGCACGCCACTGGCGCTGATCCTCTGAATGTCGGACTTTACCACACTGAGCACAATGTCAATATCATGTATCATCAGGTCGAGTACCACCGGCACATCCGTTCCTCGTGGGTTGAACTGTGCCAGGCGGTGGGTTTCAATAAACATAGGTTGCTCAAAATAAGGCCCAGCCGCAATAAATGCCGGGTTGAAACGCTCAACATGCCCTACCTGCACCTTTATATTCGCTTCCTCTGACAATGCAATGAGCTTGCGTGCCTCATCAAGGGTGGTCACCACCGGCTTCTCAATAAACACATGGCGTGTTTTCCGGAGTGCCTCCGAGGCACAGTCAAAATGAGATATTGTGGGCGTTACGATATCCACTACCTCCACCTCCTCAATAAGGCCGGAAAGGGTGTCGAAACGCCTTATACCAAACTCCTCCTCTACCCTGGCAGCATTCTCATCATCGGGGTCATAAAACCCGCAAAGTTCATAATCAGGGATCTGCTTTATACATTTGATATGTATTTTTCCAAGATGGCCTGCGCCAAGTACGCCTATTTTTAACATGTTGTGATTTTTTTGCAAATGTAAATTTTTTCATCGTAAATCATGACTGAATTTATTATTTTCGCAGCCAACAAGCCTTGCGGGAAATTTTAACCGGGCAGGAAAAGCAGCGCATGATTGATTCTTTTAAACATAAGGGTTTACGTAAACAATTGGTACAGACGATCAGAGAGAAAGGTATCAAAGATGAACGTATCCTTGAAGCCATAGATAAGATCCCCCGCCATCTTTTCCTGGACTCTTCATTTCTGGAGTTTGCATACCAGGACAAGCCTTTCCCTATCGGATCAGGGCAAACAATCTCGCAACCATATACCGTAGCATTCCAGACTGAGCTTCTGGAGGTGAAAGCCAATGAAAAGATACTGGAGATCGGTACCGGGTCGGGATACCAGGCATGTGTGCTGGAGGAGATGGGTGCCAGGGTCTTCTCCATTGAGAGGCAAAAGAAACTATACCTGAAATATAAGAAGTTCCTGGGCAGCCTGGGCTATAAAGCAAAATTATTCTATGGTGATGGCTACAAAGGCCTGCCGGCATTTGCCCCCTTTGATAAGATCCTCATCACAGCCGGAGCACCCGACCTCCCGGAAGCTTTATCTGAACAACTTAATACCGGAGGCTTGATCGTTGTTCCAATTGGCAAAGGGGGTATTCAGGTTATGATGAGGTATATTAAGATGGCCGACGGCAGCATGAAAGAAGAAGATCATGGCAGCTTCCGATTCGTGCCTATGCTTAGAAAGATGGCCAACGATTAGCAGATGTTATACAAATTCTCAATATCATTTTTAACAGCCATCCTGCTCACTGCCAGTATGCATGCACAGGAGATTGTAACACTTGGCCCTGCCGCAACAGAAGCCGGATTTTATGCTGATAAAAATATATTCCCATGCCGGTGGCGTACAAAAAAGAGAAACATCAGGATCACAGCTATTAAAGATGCCGAAGTAGAAAGGACCACCAGGGCTCTTTCCAGGGCATTGGACAAATATCCTGCAGAGCTGTTAGAAAAAAACCTCAAAAAAGTTTATGCGCTGGCTACAATGAGCTTTTATGGTCTGGAATACGGCGGCACCTATCATAAAGGAAAGGTATACATCACAAACAATGGCGTTGAGAACGGCTATACCGATACTTTTATTGAGGGCACCTTTCATCATGAGTTTTCCAGTATTTTACTAAAAAGGTACAAAAGGTTTTTTGATAAAAAAGCCTGGATCGCTTCCAATCCGGATGACTTTGAGTATGGCGACGGTGGCCTGGCAGCCTTGCATACTTCAAACACCAGCCTTCAGCTGGATTCGGCATTATGCAATGCCGGCTTTCTAAATCAATATTCAATGGCATCCGTTGAAGAAGACTTTAACTGCTTCGCTGAAAGTTTGTTTGTATCCGATGAGGGATTCTGGGATGCATGGAAAGCCAACGAGGCAGTAAAAAAGAAAACAGATATAATTATCAGGTTCTACCAACATCTAAGCCCAATTTTTACTCTGGAGTACTTTCAGCAGCAGCCATAGCAGGGGATAAATAAGAGATATACAACACAATGTTCAGTTTTTGTTTGTTTACAAATGCTTTGTTTTCGGGCAATAAATACGTATTTTTGCGTTAAGAACAGGAACAGCAGA
>JBDLIJ010000192.1:0-5991 GCA_039714935.1 Bacteroidota bacterium
TAGGCTTGATTGAGTCAACAACACCGGCACCTGAGCATCTTCCAACATAAAGGCCAGCCGTTCTTTTGGATAGGCTGGGTCTAACGGCACATAGGCTCCGCCGGCAGTACATGAGCCCATCACGATGGCTATCTGTGGTACGCCCATGGCAGAAAGCCTGGCCTGGTTATAAAAGAATCGTCCGAAGTGATTCTTGTCAGGAAATACGGTATCCTGTTCCGGGAGGAAGGCGCCTCCGGAGTCGACCATATATACGGTAGGGAGCTTGTTCTCCATGGCGATCTCCTGTGCACGCAGGTGCTTGCGGATAGTCCATTGCATATAGGTGCCGCCCTTCACAGTGGCATCATTGGCAATGATCACCGTTTCCCTGCCCTGTACCACGCCGATACCGGTAACGATCCCCGCTGAAGGGAATCCATTATCATACTGGTCGTATGCGGCCAGCTGTGAAAGTTCCAGGAATGGTGTGTTGGGATCAATCAGCTTATTGATCCGCTCACGGGCAAGCAGCTTGCCTCTTTCTTTATGCTTATTGATGGCATTGTCAGAGCCACCTTTAGTAACATCCTTAAGAACACCTTTGTATTTGTCGAGTAATTCAAGAAAGGCTTTTCTGTTTTCCTTAAACTCCTTTGAGTTTACATCAATTTTGGTCTCTAGTTTGAACATCTGAAGGCTTTTATTATTAAGAAGATGAAAAGAAAAATCTCGTATTTTTCAATGATATAGGGTGCAATTATACTCAAAATTTTTCTCTTATGAAAATTAAGCATTAAGTATATTTTTCAACCAAAAAATCATTGTTTTTCAAGCACTTTTTTTTGCCCCTGAAAAGATATGCACAGGGCTTGCCGGTACAGCATTTTTCCCTATCTTAGCGAGGAAAAATGCGACAGCAGTTATTTTAACACAGATTCCGCATTCCGCATTCTAAATTAATCATTTAACAATAACTCAAAACTCAACCCTCAAAACTCAAAACTTTAAGCATATGAGCTTCAATTATCCAAAAAAAGTCAGAATAGGAGACATCACCGTCAGGGACGGTTTTCAGCATGAAGAGCAATTCATCCCAACCGAGGCCAAGCTATGGGTGCTCGAACAATTGATCCTTGCCGGGTTTAAAAATATTGAAACCACCAACTTCGGAAATCCGAAGGGGATGCCACAATTTAAGGATGCCGACGAGCTGATGATGGGTCTGCACAAAAGCAAGAAGGTAAAAGACAAGCTTGATGATGTCACCGTAACAGCCATCACCATACGTGAGCGTTCCATCGACAGGGCCATACAGGCGAAGAAAGATGGTTACGGCCCTGACAGGATCCTGGTGATGGTATCTACTTCTGAATCACATCAGAAGAAGAACTCAGGATATTCTATTGAGGAGTATTTCAAGTTTTGTGAAGAATACATTCCAAAATGCCATGATGCAGGCATCCTCGTAAACGGAACAGTGAGTACTATCTGGGGCTGCCCCATCGAAGGCCCGACAGAGATGTCGAAAGCCATTGAGTTTACAAAAAGGTTCCTGGATATTGGTGCCGACGATATTGAGCATGCCGACCATGATGGCTCAGCATCTCCCGACAGGGTATATAGATATTACTCCATGTTGCTGGATGCGCTCCCTGACCCGGAGAAACATATTGTCCATTTTCATGCTTCCAGGGGATGGGGACTGGCAAATGTGCTGGCAGCCTTGCAGGCCGGGATGACAAATTATGAGTCTACCATGGGTGGTATCGGAGGCCAGCCGGCCAACTTTGTGAGCGGGGTGCCGGTAGCAGGTACAGGTAGTTATTATTATAAAGATCCTAACCTCGTCGGACTTGTATCGACCGAAGACATGGTGGTGATGATGGACGAGATGGGCATCGACACCGGGCTGGATGTTGACAAGGTGCTGGAGATCGGCCGCATGGTAGAACGCATTTGCGGCAGGCCATTGCGCTCAGAATCTATCAAAAATGGAAGGATACCGAAGGAGTTGAGTGGAAGAGACTGGTAGTGAATGATGATATCCTAATGAATAATGATTATTGGTGATTGGCAGTGGAGAATGTGGAGTGGAGATTGTTGATTTATTGCAGTAATTAGGTCATTTGATCATTATACTTCAATTTCAAGTAACACTAACGACAAAAGATTAACACCTATCAATGAGTCTTAAGATCATAGAAAGTCCGCGCGACGGCTTCCAGGGGATAGAGATGTTCATCCCTACGGCCGTGAAGACAGCTTACATCAACGAGCTGTTCAAGGCTGGTTTTGAAACGGTGGAGGTAGGTAGTTTTGTTTCGCCAAAGGCGATACCACAGATGAAAGATACTCCTGAGGTACTGGCCAAGCTGGATCTTTCAGGCACCCAATCAAAGGTAATGACGCTTATCGCCAATATGAAGGGCGGGCTGGAAGCCATCAGCTACAACAGTGTAGACCAGTTATATTTCCCTTTCGGGATTTCGGAAACTTTCCAGAAAAAGAACATCAACTCAACATTCGATAAGTCGAAAGCCTTTATCAGGGAGCTGAACGCCCGTGCCATAGAGAAGAAAAAAGAGTTGATGGTGGTATTATCTATGGGCTTCGGAAACCCTTATGGCGATCCGTGGTCAGTAGATTTATTGCTTGATTTCTGTGCTTACTTCTATGATCAGGGGTTCAGGGTGCTCCCCATTGCCGATGGCCTTGGCCATGCCGGCCCCGATCTTATCCATGATGTATTCTCTGCCGTTATACCCACCTTCCCTGATATGGATTTCGGGATCCACCTTCACACCACCCCGGATGAATATTACGAGAAAGTAGATGCTGCATACCAGGCCGGTGTCAGGCGCTTCGACACCGTTCTGGGAGGTATAGGCGGCTGTCCGATGACCGACCGTGAACTGGTTGGCAACCTGAACACGCTTTCACTCATAGAATATTGTGAGAAGAACAACATTGAGCACGGTCTGGACACGGAATTGCTCAGGAAGCTGGCAGGGAAGTACAGTTTTTAAGAATGATGATATCCTAATGATTATTTAATAATAAAGATTGGTAGTTAAGAATGATGAGTTTTGATAGTTGAGCCCTACCTAAGCACCTAAAACCTAAATTCCAACACCTTATTAGATTTCTGCCAACTTGAAAGTCTCTTTCACCCTTACTCCTTTTTCTGTTTGCTGCAGTGTACAACATTCGTTGTAGAGATCGTGTTCAAAGAAAAGGATGTAACTACCCGGCACAGCCTCGTCATAGAATCTTGTTTTATCAGCGAGGGTAACCAGGGGCTTGGTGTCATAAGCCATGATCCAGGGCATGGGAATATGCGGTGTGGCAGGCAGGAGGTCGGCCATAAAAGCAACAGTACGCCCATTGTAGTTAACCAGGGGGATGATCTGTCCTTCAGTATGACCGTTAAATATCCTGATGGAGATATTCGGCAAAATGTCCCCTTCTTCCTCAATGAGTTTCAGCTGTCCGCTCTCCTGGATTGGAAAAATATTTTCTTTCAGATAGGAGGCACTCTCCCTGCGGTTTGGTTTGATGGCCCATTCATACTGTGCCTTGCTCACCCAGTAGGTGGCATTCGGGAAAGTTGGCTTAAAAGCTGTCTGATCATCATTGTATTTTATGCTGCCCCCGCAATGATCAAAGTGCAGGTGTGTGAGGATCATGTCAGTGACATCCTCCGGCTTAAAACCATATTTTGCCAGTGAGCCTTCGAGTGTATCTTCACCATTCAGGTAATAGTGTTTGAGGAAGCTGTGGTCCTGTTTTTCGCCAATGCCGTTATCGATGAGTACCAAACGATCTTCGTCTTCGATGAGGAGGCAGCGCATGGCCCAGTTGCAAAGATTGTTCTCATCGGCAGGGTATTGTTTATGCCATATCACTTTGGGGACAACGCCGAACATGGCGCCACCATCCAGTTTGAAGTTCCCGGTTTCTATTGGATATAGATTCATTTTAATTTTGAATTATTTTCTAATTAAACCAATTAGCCTCATGAAAGTTCATTCAGGGCGTAAGCATATGCTCCCACAGCAACGGCCCGGGAAGTTCCCAGTGTGCTGATCCCAACACCAATTTTCTTAACAGGGTCATAATTTACTGTTTTATCGCTGAAAGGTACCTGTAAGCGGGTGGATGTATCCTGTGCAAAGCTGGCGAAGTCTTCTTCATCCATCAGGTTGAAGGCTGAGATCTCTAATCTGGATAGCTTATCACCACTCAATTCGGTAAATGAAGCATTCATTTCTGCAACCAGTTGTGGCATGAACAGTTTCCAGGCCCCCGACAAGCCACCGCCGATCACGATCAGGCTGTCGGTTAGGGTAACGGCATCTGCCAGGGTGCTGCCTGCCACTTCAGCCAATTCATTAAATGCAGTCTTTGCCGCTGTCATATTTCCTTCCGCATCGCCTATACCTATATTATATATTGTCTCAGGCTCCGGGCTTTCGCTTAAGGCCAATCCTGTTTCCCTTGCATAAACCCTTTTGATGGCACGGATGGCAAGGCTGTCTTCTGCGCTTGTTTGCGGGTACAGTTTATTCCGCATACGGTTGATCTCAAATCCTGCTGAGTTATCTCCGATAAACAATTCACCCTTGCTCACCATGCCTCCGCCAAAACCAGTCCCAAGGGTCACGCCAAGGATGCTTTTATATTTCTTCAGGCTGTCTGCTTTTTCAAGTTTTGTATTTATCTCCGGGAGCAGTCCGGCTATGGCTTCACCATAGGCAAAAAGATCGCCATCATTATTGATGAACACCGGTATTCCGAAGTGTTCTTCCAGCATTGCCTTCAGCGGCACCCCGCCCTGGAACAGCGGCAGGTTTTCCAGGTCGCCGATGATGCCGTTCTTATAGTCGGCCGGCCCGGGGAAGCAAAAACTGATGGCAACAGCTTCGTCATCTGCCTGCTTTTTTACCTCCTCAAAACCTCTGATGATCATTCTCAGCATTTCATCCAGGGTGCCGGCAGCAGCAGGCAACCTTACTCCCTTTGTAATCATCTCTCCTCCCCTGACGGCAAAAAAGTCGAAATTAGTTCCTCCGGCGTCAAGGGTGAGAATGGTACGCTCATCGTTTCTAAAGTCCATTGGTTTATAATTTTTTGCAAGATATGAAGAATATAGAATAACGAACATGGAACATGGAAGTGTGGAAGTATGTTCATCATTAAAAAAGGCCTGCGCGAAATGCGCAGGCCAGGGAATTATATGGTGTCCGCCTCCGCTAAAGCTTTGGCGGATCGTTACGGGATCCCTTAACGGGGATCCACTTTCTTATATGTCAAAGTTATGCCAAATGTACTGCCTTCCTTTGTGATGATGATCTTTTCATCAGTATTTTCGACCAGATCATAGCCATCCGGCAATGCTGCTGACTTATATCCCGGTCCATATACCCAGGGGCCATAGGGACTGCATTCAACAGTAAAGTAGTTGTCGGAACCGTCTGCGCCATCGTAATATACACCTCCCGGTTCACCGGCTACTGTCCAGATCTCATAATCAACCTCCCATGCGTAGAAGGCATAGGCCTGTCCGTTCCAGAACCTACCATCATAATACATAGTAAAGAAACCAGGCCAGGCCCTGTAAAACCTGCCATATTCAAATACCGCAGGGATAATACTGGTTCCGGCATCCAAATACTGAGGTTCGGCATCGACCCATGAGATGGCCAGGTATGCATTACCGAGCCGGCCATCACGGCCGTACCAGGGTTCTACATAACATGATGTAATGAACAATGTGATCAACAAAAGGTAAACCCAATATATTGGCTTTCTCCACTTCTTTGATCTTTCTTCCGGGGTTTGAATATGTGTTTTCATCGTTACAAGATTTAAGATTATACATATTGGGGCCCCAAACAATGTATTCCAATTTGTGTGCCAAAGTTTTGGTTGAGCTGGTTAAATTGGTTGAACTGGTTGAATTGGTTGAATTGGTTGAATTGGTTGAATTGGTTGAATTGGTTGAACTGG
>JBDLIJ010000193.1:0-5967 GCA_039714935.1 Bacteroidota bacterium
TGTATGCCTGGATTGTCAAATATCAATATGTATTAAGTGGCACAGGATCCGAAATTAATGTACAATCAGGCACAGTAATTATAGTCAAAAACTGATTCCACTTATAATTAAGTAGTACTGACACCCAGCTGTAAATAACAGCTACATTGATCCCTTTTAGTCGGCTAATTGTGAGGTAGTTAAGTGTGGTTTGTTTATCCGTTCTATGCAGGTTGAACCCGGCCACTTTAGCAAAGTAATATGTTTTAGGCTTCGTCAAAAAGAAGATTTATTTTTTGAAAAAGTTCATCTTCTCTGATGGGTTTTGTGATATAATCATTACAGCCGGCCGCAAGAACCTTCTCCTTATCTCCGGATAAAGCAAAGGCCGTTTGTCCAATGATCTTTACTTTCTTATTGAATTTTCTGATTTCCCTGCTGGCTTCAAATCCATCCATTTCCGGCATTTTAATATCCATTAGGATCAAATCAATATTTTTGTTGCTTCTGCACATCTCAACAGCTTCGACACCAGTTTTTGCCTGAAATATTTCCTGAGAAACGTCATTTAATACATGATATAGATGTAATCGACTCATTTCATCATCTTCAGCAATTAATATGCTGAGTTTTTTTATCATTGCTAATCCATCATGTGAAGTAACAGATGAAGATATCTTATCTTGTTGGCTTGCATCTTTATTCGGGATGGTAAAGTAAAATGTTGATCCTTTCCCTTCTTCCGAATCAAGCCATAACTCACCGCCTAACATCTCTACATAAGCTTTTGAAATAGACAAACCTAAGCCGGAGCCTTCGTGAGCTCTGGAATGTTCTAAATCTGCCTGAACAAAACGATCAAAGATAGCCTTATGTCGATTTTTTTGAATTCCAACACCTGTATCTTCAACATAAAATTGAATGAGCTCTTCCTTCTGCTCTAGCCCAACCTTGACGTAGCCATCATTTGTAAATTTAATGGCATTCTTAATTAAATTCGAAAGGATGGAATTAAATTTAATTTGGTCGGTATCAAAAAAGATATCCTGTTCTTGTATTGATTTTTCAAGAACTAACTGCAATCCTTTTTTTTCTGCTTCAATCTTAAAAAATGAATAAAGAGATATAATTTCATTGCTGAGGTTTAACTTCTCAATAAAAATATCCAGCTCCCCAACCTCAATACGGGAAATATCAATTAAATCGTTTACCGTATTGAGCATTCTGTTCCCACTTTGCTGAATGATGCTGATATATTCCTGCTGCATCTCTCCTGTCAATCCCGGAGAGCGTAGTAAATCGCTAAAACCCAGAATGCCATTCATTGGTGTTCTGATTTCATGACTCATATTGGCTAAAAAAGCTGATTTTAACTTGTCACTCTCTTCAGCTTTTATGATTGCCTCTTTCAACTTTTTATTTTGCTTCTTCAGTTCTTCATCAATAAGTTTTTTATCTGTGATATCCACGAATGAGCCATGCATGCAAATTGGAGCGCCTCCCTTATCCAGAACCAGGTTTGTTGTCACATGAACATCCATGGACGAACCATCTTTTTTTCTTCCAATCTTTTCACCCGTCCATCTTTTCCCAGACTGCAATGTCTCCATCACTTCATCGGCTTTTCCCTTGATGTCCCAGAATTTAGAACTGTGTTGACCGATCATTTCTTTTTCCTCGTCAAACCCCCACATTGCTATACATGCAGGATTCACATAAATTAAATTCCCCTCCAGATCGCCCAGGCTTATAGCAGTGGGAGAAGATTCTACGCTTTGATAGAATTTTAATAATTCATCTTCTGCCAGTTTGCGTTCACTTATGATGGATGCGATTCCATCAGCATATTTTTTACCATTCTTGTTATAGGTTCCGGTGGTTTTTAATTGTACCCAAACCCATTCACCACTTTTCTTTTTAAACCTGCATTCGATTTTAGTAGGAAGGCCCTCTTCCCGAAGTTTTTGATAAGCAGGAATAAATTTAATAGTATCCGCAGGATGCAATAATTTAATAATATATTTTATACCACCGTTATAATATTCTTCAATAGGAAAACCAAATAATTCTATTATATTCGGACTGATAAAAACGATTTTACCTTTGCTGGTTATAGTCCAGGTTATATCGGGAATATTATTTACCAGGGAGCGATAATTCGATTCGCTAAGCTTCAGTTTCTGATCGTTTTCAGTTTTAATCAGGGCTAAAGTAGCTTGTTTGGCAAAACGGTCAAGTCTTTGCAGGTATTGATCAGACAGCTTTGCGTTGCTCACGTATACTAATAATCCCCAAACTTTTGATTGAGAAACCAGCGGAACACCACCTGTTATTTTAAATTCCCCCAATTTAGATATCGTTCTGATGGATTTTATCAATACTTTAGGAATTGTCCAGTCTTTATATAAGCCGATCATATTATCCAAACCTTCAACGCCAAAACTTTTTCCGTTGCTTAGGCAACTTGAATATGCATTATCTTTTGAAATATCGGGCGTATATAGCCTGGAAGTAATTCCTAAAACATCTTGCAGATGCAGAGCATGGACTGTTTTTGATTTCAGTGCCTTAGATTGCAATACCTTTTTGGATTCATCATATTTAAAGAGCGCTATTTTATGACTGCCACACAGTTCCCGGAATGTATCCTGAATGATATCAATGACCATTTTAATGTTTGAGTTAGATAAAATAACATCATTTAGTCTTTTATGCAGCGACAGCTCAGTATTATAGGCTAAAATGCTTTCCTCCTTTTCTTTGCTCTCAGTAATATCCTGGATAAAACCCTCAATGATATACGTTTTACCGTCCTCATTCATAACCTTGCGGGCATTATCCCGTATCCATTTTATTTTCCCATCATTTGTATGTACTTCATACTCAAAATTATTAACAATGCCATGTTTATTGAGGAGGCGTAAAAACTCCTTTCTTTTAGCTTCATCAACATAACTGTGTTTAACAATATCCTGTAGCCTATTTATGAGATCGTCAGGCGATTTGTAACCTAATATTCTGGCTAATGATGGGTTTGCAGAAATAACTTTCCCATCATGTGTTGTTTGATAAATGCCTTCAGGAGCGTTTTCAAATATTTCCTGGTATTTTTTTTCTCCTTCTAAAAGTGCGCCCTCAAACTTGTTAATTTCATTAACATCCCGGATTGTTCCAGGTACACTATTCAGATGTTCAGTCTTTTCATCTACATGCAGATTTTGAATGCTATCACTGAGAATGCTTACAAAATGATACTTCTGGGGTGAATATATCGTTATCGGATAAATTCTTTTTTGATGTTCAAAATAATGATTAATGGTCCTGGTCCCACCATTTAATGCGATCTCTCCAAAAATGGAGATCCAATCAATGTCATTATCACTTATTTTTGGGAAAATACCCCTGGCATTTTTATTCAGAATATTAATTCTATTCAATCCGGTAAACAATTCAAACTCTTTATTCACCTCCAGAATCGTATAATCTACCGGCTTATTGTAATCATCTAAAACGATTTTATAATAGGCATAAGCGAAAGGGGCAACCTCCATTATCTTATTGGAGAATTGTTTATCCATGGCAATTTGATTTAAATTAATAAGATAATATTTTTAAATGACATAAACACATTTATTTATGGTGAAAATAAATACAATAT
Source organism: Bacteroidota bacterium (assembly GCA_039714935.1). Lineage (GTDB taxonomy): Bacteria > Bacteroidota > Bacteroidia > Bacteroidales > B18-G4 > B18-G4. The sequence goes on from JBDLIJ010000193.1 coordinate 3,638, forward strand.
TACGTACTTTTTTACTCGATTATATATTTTATTTTTCACAATTGATTGTTATCGCATGAGTTAGTAATTGATTGTAGTCGTTAGCGAAATGTTTACCGGTAAAAAGACCGGAGAACGAATAATGAACCCTCCTTCGTTTCACTACGGAGGGCAAAGCACTGAACACGGAACATGGAATGGGATACTCGATATTCGATACTCGATACTCGATGCTCGATGCTCGAAGCTATCTTCAGCATTCCATGTTCTTTATCCAACTCCTAAAACCTTAAGGTCATTCCAATCCCACAACTGTTAAAGCCAAACCGAAGATCTGTTTTTCTGCGTGAAGATTGCTGTAAACCACTGTTGTAAATGTCAATGGCACGCCGTGTTCCTTCTTTGTAATTGCTGTTTATGGGAATATATATGGCAATAAAGATTGTACCCAATACTATTCCGGCAATGGCATCTGCTGGTATATATGAGATTGCTTTATGCTCAACAACTTCAGATAATCCTATTAAAACCCCGTATGCCAGATTAATCCCCGCCAGCCCAAGCATTATATGTCCCCATGCGTGGGCATGTTTAGCATAATTGACTGTTTTATAGGCTTCAGGATTGTCCTGCATAATGCCGGGTAATTCTAAAAATTTAACTTCTTTGTGTTGATGAAAGTATTTAATGCTTCCATTTTTTCGTACCATTGAAATACTATCCGATGAGGTCTGCCCGCTTACGATAAGACTACTTAATATAAAAAACAGCAGAGGGTAAATTTTCATGGTGTTTTGCGTAAATGTTTTTTATTGATGATGCTTGTATTTATTCTGGTAGCGTTTATTCATGATAAAGATAGTCAAGGATAAAAATCAAGTTTAGTGTAGTTTTATGAGCTTTGTAGTATAGATTTTATCATCTGTACTCATTTTGATGACATATAGACCAGTTGGCAAATGTTTGCTGTTCCATTGGAGCTGATGTTCACCTTCAGGATAGAATGAATCAGAAATTTTGCTTACGAGTGTTCCTGAGGCATTAAAAATTTTAGTTACTACCCTGACGGAATGATCCAGTTGAAAGCAGATTTTTGCATATTCTCTGACTGGATTGGGTTGAATGCTAAGTGTGAGCCCTGAATAATCTGGTTTTTCAATACCCACATTTAATCCAGTATGATAGCAGGCCATAGCAAAATCAGAATTTCCAAAATCATGTTTGGCATAGCCCGAAACAAGAAGTCTGTCCATATTGCAGAACATTAGGTTAAAGCTCCTGTCCGGTAACCAGGCTTCCGGGCTTACATTTGAAATAACCACACCGGTGCCAGCTTCCCCAAAATCAGGATCAAGATCACCATTATCAAGATAGCGCATGATCAGGAAGTCATAAGATCCCGGGTCCGGGCTTTTGTAACTTCCACATGCAATGATCTTACCATCGGCCTGTGTGATAACATCCATGGCATAACTATCTTCTTCCATTGCATTAACAACTATACCATTTGTCCCGAAAGTGTAGTCCATGCCCCCATCTTGATCTAATCTCAAGACTGCAAAATCATTTTCCAGCCAGCCAGGATGCTGATTACACGTATAAAGGATTTTTCCATCAGGGGCCACACACATGCCATTACCCGCAGCATGGCCCATCATTGTGGCGTCACCCTGAAGCGCGACACTGGTATATCCGAAATTACCAAAATCATAGTCGATATTCCCATCCAGGTAATGTCCGGAAAAGATTGCAAATCTTTCAAAATCAATATTCGTAAAAACGCCTCCCAGTACTATCCTGTCATTATGGATCACCATCTCATCCGGGAAGCAAAAGAGGTCGAGATAGTCATAGGTTATTAGGCCGTAATCCCCAAAAGTATTATCCGGAACACCTGTGGAGGTGAGCCTGCACATGGCAGTGTGACTATAGGATAACAAGGAGTCTCGCACATAGCCGGAAACAATGATCTTCCCATCGTCAAGAATCCCCATCGACATCCCATAAGAATTTATGGAAGGGCCAAAATCGATCAGGGTCATCCCATTTGTATTAAAGCTGTTGTCGAGAGAGCCATCTGTGTTGAGCCTTAATGCTATCATTTGTGTTTTGCCTCCGGTGGTAGTATGGCCAACAGCAACAATTTTTCCATCTGATTGAACGGCAATGTCTGTCAGCCAGTCATCAGACCCGCCAAATTGCAAAACTTTGATGCCATTGTCGCCAAAGCCGACGTCAATACTTCCGTAAGCGTTGTAACGTGTGATCATGATGTTGTTAACGTTTCCGTTATACGTAATTCCACCCAGGACTATTTTCATGTTTTCCTGCAGCACAGAGGCATACGAGCA
>JBDLIJ010000194.1:0-5917 GCA_039714935.1 Bacteroidota bacterium
TCAGCAGCGCTGCTCCTAAAGGATAATAATAAAGCAGCATCCTGGGTTTAAAGTTTTCTTCTTCGTATTCTATGGGTTCAAGCTTGTCCAGTTCGACATATATTTCTTCAAGTCTTTTGGTGTCAATTGCCCGAAAATATGCCCCATTAGTGAGCTCGGCAATTTCTTCCAGCGTCTTCTCATCCAGGTCGGAGCCCGGCCTGTTCGGGTCGCCTATTCCAATGGTGTAAATGATTACACTGTCTGTTTTGGCCATTTCAGCGGCATCCAGCGGCAGGATATCGGTGCCGGCGTCCACCCCATCGGTTAATAAAAGCATCACCCTGGTTTCAATGGTGTCTTGTTTAAACATCTCAACGCCTTTAAAAATGGCTCTTCCTATATTTGTCATCTGGCCTGCCATACCCACATCTGTTTCTTCCAGTAACTGCTCAACGGTTTTAAGGTCGGGAGTAAAAGGGGCCTGAATATAGGCTGCGGAGCCAAAAAATATCAGCCCCATGCGGTCACCTTCTCTTTTTGCAATAAAATCATGCATCACATGTTTTACCGCATCCCACCTTCGTGACCTTTCCCCGTCAATTACCCAGTCGGTATTGGCCATGCTAAAAGAGATGTCGGCGAGAATCAAAAAATTACGCGACGTTTTCACCTTCATTTCCGGCTCGCCACTTAGTTGTGGCGACGATAAGGCTGCCAGCGTGAAGATCCAGATCAATATGAGGGCTAACCAGCTGAACATCTTTCGCTTTTTTATCAGGGCAGATGTGCGTGGTTTTTCTCCGGTATATTCCTGTGCTTTGTTGAAATTTGGAAAGTTGAGCGCCGCACTTCTGAAACGAACTGAAGGCAGGATCAGATATATCAGCAATGGCAGTGGCAATAGCCAGAGCACCCATAAATTCGCTATTTCAAAATTTTCAGGCATGTGTTTTAATCCATTTTTCAGTAAGCGCTATCAGGGCTTCCAATTTTACTTTATCATCTTCAGTATCCCTCCTGTATATCGCATCCAGAATGAAACTCTTATGTTGCAGAAATGCTGTCTTTTTTCCGCTCGATTCCAGATATTTCAACCATTCTTCACCATATTTATTTGCTACCTCTTTCCTGCCAAACGCTTTTATGGCAACTATTTTTAGCAGGATCAGCACATCGTTTATTACAAGATTCACACTCTTTTGATGCTTGTAATCATTTTCAATTAGCCTGAGCTCTCTTAAAGCAGCTCGGCGATATGCATTTTTTCGGTAATGTTTTATCCGTCTCGCCAATAACCATAATGCAAATAATATCAGCATTCCTCCCAACACAAACCATGCAGGCGTATTAAAGGAGAACCGGATAGCATCAGGTTCAAAGATTGGACTTATTGTAGATAATATCATCTTTTCCCGCTTAATATTTCTTTTAATTGTTGTTCAACAGGGTCAACAGTATTAATGGCAAAGACGGGCACTCTGTGTTTTTTCATCAGGGATGCAAAAGCCTGGTAATCGTTGTTAAAGCCTTCTTCAAATTTATGGCTGATGACTTTATTTCTCCCATCCACATTAATTTGTTGTTTTTCATTTCCGGTAACAATCTTTGCTTTGGGAATAATTTGCTCAATGGGGTCGAAGACTTTGGCCAGGATCACATCATTATGCCGTGCAATACGTGATATGAACTTCACTACCTCAGGTGAATACCGCATAAAATCACTGATAATAACAACCAGAAAGTCGTGTGTTACAATGTTTTTAATCCTGTTGGTAGTTTCTTTCAGTGCTTGTTCAAATTCTATAGCTGTTGATGCTTTCAGTTCATGGTTCCTGCTCACTATCTTTTCAAAGAAGCGCAGAATATTTCTTCTGTCGCGTTTTGGAAATATTATATCAATTCCATTATCGGCAAATACAATTCCTCCAACGCGATCACCTTCTTTAAGCACCCTGAAGGCTGCCAGCGCTGCCAGTTCTGCAGCCACCACCGACTTGGTCTTTTTTTGTGATCCGAAGAACATTGATTTTGATTGATCAACAACGATCAATGCAGGCTTTTCCTTTTCCTCGCTGAAGACCCGGGAGTGCGTTTTTTGTGTGCGGGCAGTCACCTTCCAGTCAATGTTGCGTATATCGTCGCCGGCCACATAGTTTCTTACCTCCTCAAAGTCGAGGCCTCTGCCTCTTAGCTTTGAAGCATGCTTGCCGCCTAAGATGCTACGCACCTTTTGCTTTTTTGCCATAAAGCTGAAGCCCTGTGCCAGGTGTTCCATTTTCAGCAGATCCTGTAGGGAAATGAAAATGTTAGGATTGTTTTCTATGCTTCCTGATTTTTTCATCAATATGCGGTCTGATATCCGTATTAAGCAACGACAGCTACGTGTTTTAATATCTCATCCAGCACATTATCCGGCGTAATACCTTCGGCGTTTGCATCATAACTGAGGATGAGCCTGTGACGCAGGCAATCATGCACCACTGCCCTGATATTATCGGGCGACACAAAATCGTTTCCATCCATCCAGGCATGTGTGCGGCTGGCCTTGTCGATGGCAATACTGCCTCTGGGGCTGGCGCCGAAGTCGATCCAGGTGTCCAGCTCTTCATTGTATTTCGAAGGATATCGTGTTGCAGAAATAATATCGACGATATATTTCTCCATACTTTCTGAGATCTTCACCCCGTTAATTTCCTTTCTGGCGTCGAATATGAGCTGTGGTGTCAATTTCTCGGTATCTTTTTTCTTTCCCTGCATTTGCTCTTCCCTGTTCAGGCGCATGATTGCAAGTTCAGATGTGTCATCAGGATAGTCGATACTTACATGCATAAGGAAACGATCCATCTGTGCTTCCGGCAGGGGATAGGTGCCTTCCTGTTCCACAGGGTTCTGTGTGGCCATCACCATAAATAACGGATCCATTTTGTATGTCTTTCCTGCAACAGAGACCTGCCTTTCTTCCATAGCCTCCAGCAATGCAGATTGCACCTTAGCGGGGGAACGGTTTATTTCGTCTGCCAGGATGAGGTTGCTGAATATCGGGCCTTTCTGAAACACAAACTTTTCTTCTAGTTCGGGCTGATAGATCTCAGTTCCGGTAATATCCGAAGGCAGGAGGTCAGGTGTGAATTGTATGCGGCTCAGGCCACATTTTAGTTCTCCTGCCAGGGATTTGATGGCACGTGTCTTTGCTAAACCCGGAAGGCCTTCCAGCAATAAATTGCCATTTGCCAGCAATACGAGCACCAATCTGTTGATCAGTTTTTCCTGTCCGATAATGCTTTCCGACATCTTTTGCCGCAGTTGGATTATTGATTCATATGTAGTCATAATTATTGGTGTTTAGATTCCAAATCTGTATTGCAGGCCTATTAAAACATGCTGACGTGAACTCAGGAAACCATATTCTCCTCTTATCATCAAGTGTTTGTTAAGTTGAAACTGAGTGCCAAGCATGAAATTCCACATGCTCTTTTGCCTTTTATCAAGTTTATAATCAATTGAAGATTCATCTGCTGTATTTGCAGCGTTTTCTGCCCCATTAAGCAATTTCGCGGCGAGAGCAAGCTTTGTTTGATTTGTTTCTCTTTTAACAATGTTTACGGGATTTTTTTGCTCAATCGGAGAAAGGCTTTCCCACCATGCATCAAGTTCAATCTGTGCACCGGCAACCTTTTGGTTGCCTGCTTCAATAGTAGCATGCCATTCATCAGTATCAAAGATTTCATTAAAAGGAAGGCTTCCTTTCGTGTCCCTGTTAATTTTTAGTCTGAAACCACCTGCCCAGATCGAGATATTCCTGTCTTTTTTTCTGAAGTTGAACGTTTTCCCAATGCGGGGATCAAAAATAAAAGCGAATACTGATTTGTCAAGCGCATCAACATCTGTCCACGTCATATTCATGTCCAATGCAACCCAACCGCCCATTACCCCAATTGTTGGTGTAAGCCCAAAACCAAATGTTGTAGTAGTGAATTCCGGATTTGTTTTGATATGCAACAATTCTTCTGATTCATTAACACGAGGGATCCAAATACTTACATCAACATTTGTTGTGGAATGTGCTGTTGCCATAATTCCATAAATATTCAGGAAAGGAAAGAGCCACACATCTGGCCTGAAGTTTATTCCGTTACTTTCGGAATAAACACTATTGAAGCGTACCAGATCATCAATATTATACAGTTTCCCGCCATTAAAGCCAACTGTTACATCTGAGATCAGTATGTCGGATTGTTGCCAGAGATAGTTTACACCTATGCCTGCTGAATAGGGCAGGTTAAATCCCGCTTTATGGGCCTTCTCACCCCATATGGGAAGAATATGTTTATATTCCGACGAATCCTCCACATTCTTATCGAGATTTGAATAAGTTTGAGAAAATGAAACCAGTGGGCTTGCTATGAGCAATAAAAAAAGGAACTGTTTACAAGAAGATTTTAAATACATGACAAAATTATTTAGTAAAAACGGACTAACTCAAATGATTCTGGTAAATAGTTCATTTGGGTAAGTCTTATTTATATTAGAAATATTAATTATTTGTTACGGTCTGAATTCTGTCTTTGCTCATCAGCATAAAAGGGATGGCTAAAAACATGATCATTAATAAGTTTGATTTTTTCATTTTTAGATAATGTTGGTAAAATAATACCTGAATTAAGTATAGGTTAAATAAACACATAGAACTACATATTGTTTATTGGATACTTATTAAGCGAAATTCCAAATAATAGCATAGCTTAAAGAATTGATTTTACCCTTCTTTGAAAAATTTATAGACATACCCGGCAGCGATAGCACCTGCTATAGGGATCGCAACAAACAACCACAGTTGTGATATTGCCCAGTCGCCGACAAACAATGCCTGGCTGATACTTCTGGCAGGGTTAACGGATGTATTGGTAACAGGGATGCTGATCAGATGGATCAAGGTTAGTGCGAGGCCGATAGACAAACCGGCAAAGCCTTTAGGTGCCCTTGCATCTGTTGAACCCAGTATGACGATCAGGAACATGAATGTCATCACAAATTCTGTAAGCAGAGCTGCAACAAGATTATAGTTCCCGGGTGAATGTTCTCCATATCCATTAGCGGCAAAATCACCAATGGCCGAGCCATTGCCCGTAACGATAACGTAAAGCACTGCTGCAGCTGCAATTCCTCCGAGTATCTGAGATACGATATAGGGCAAGATCCCCTTTGCCTCAAACCTTCCTCCGGCCCAGAGGCCGATGGTAACCGCAGGGTTCAGGTGTGCACCTGAAATGTGCCCCAGTGAATAGACAATGGTTAGTACGGTGAGCCCAAAAGCGAGGGAAACCCCTACCAGGCCTATCCCTACTTCAGGGAATCCGGCAGCCAATACTGCACTCCCACAGCCACCAAGTACCAACCAGAAAGTACCGATAAATTCTGCTAAATTCTTTTTCATGTTCATGAAATTTTTGATCATTGATCATTAGACGTTACAGTGAACGACCCGTTTTTTATAGTGGGAACTGGTCTCCACTTGGAATTCCTGATTAAGTTTGCCTGCTATATATTGAGCTTTTTCGATACTAAGGTAATAAAATAAACAAGTATGTATACTATTTGCTATTACCAATTCAACCAATTCAACCAATTCAACCAATTCAACCAATTCAACCAATTCAACCAATTCAACCAATTCAACCTTTAGTGAGTGATGAGATCCTATTGATTATTGATTAATAAAGATTGGTAGTTGAGAATATGGAATTAAGATTCAAGAGTTAATGTCATATTCAATCAACTGTCATGCAGAGCGAAGTCGAAGCACAACCAATTCAACCAACTTTGTCCGCCGTAGCATTGCGAAGGTGGATTCAACCAATTCAACTAATTCAACTAATTCAACTAATTCAACCAATTCAACCAATTCAACCAATTCAACCAATTCAACCAATTCAAC
>JBDLIJ010000195.1:0-5904 GCA_039714935.1 Bacteroidota bacterium
ATCGGGTTTAGTGTTTACTCCCAGGATGATAAAAAGCAAGGACAGAAATTGCCCTCCATCGACCTCAGGACTGCCGGGGGAGAACCATTCAATACTGCTGAGATCAATAATGATGGCAAGCCAATCATCCTCAGTTTCTGGGCTCTGTGGTGCAAACCCTGCATTAAGGAGCTGAACACCATTGCCGATGAGTACTACGACTGGCAGGAAGAAACCGGAGTAAAACTGATCGCGGTATCTATCGACGATGCCAGGTCGAGTTCCAAGGTAAAACCCTTTGCCGACGGCAATGATTGGGATTATGAGATCCTGCTCGACGTGAACGGGGATTTCAAGCGTGCCATGAACGTGAACATGATCCCGCATACTTTCATCCTCGATGGTGAAGGCAATGTGGTATGGCAGCATACTTCATTTTCTGAGGGCGGTGAGATTCAGCTCATCGATAATGTACGTAAAGTAATTGCAGGCAAGGAATTAGAACATTAATACCCGCCCTGTATCCATCAAACCAAAACCAGCACAATGAAAAATCTAATCCCTGTATTTATTGCAGGACTGTTGCTGCTTATAGCAGGCAACACAGAAGCGCAAAATTTTGTCGAGCGCGGAAAGGTGACCGGAAGCTTCCAGTTCGACGGACAGTACTATATGGAAGACGAGCAACTGGGAGTCACCGACTCCACTCTTGACGGAAAGTTGTTCAGGCTTAACGGCTTTGGTAACATCATTTATACTAATGGCCGCTTCCGCGCAGGCTTCAGGTATGAAACCTATCTGCCGCCTATTGCAGGTTACAACCAGAAATACGAAGGCCATGGCGTACCCTATTACTTTGCCGAATACCAGTGGGACAGGGTACAGATCACGGTGGGTAATTTCTATGAGCAGTTTGGAAATGGCCTCGTACTCAGAAGTTATGAAGAGTGGACCCTGGGTTATGACAACTCCATCAGGGGTGCACGTGTGAAATTTCAGCCTTATAAAGGTATATACCTGAAGGGCCTCATCGGTACCCAGCGATATTATTGGGAACCCTATTTTGATGGCAACAGGGGTATAGTTAAAGGGTTTGATGCCGAATTCTTCCTGAACGATATGTTCAACGGCATGGCTGAGGCCAAAACCAAGATCATTCTCGGAGGTAGCTTTGTCAGCAATTATGAACGTGTACAGGACAAAACCCTGGTAAAGGATACCATTACTTACCAGTATAAGCTCCCTAATAACGTAGCCGCCTATGCAGGACGCCTGAGGTTGATCCACGGAGGATTCCAGATGAATGCAGAATATGCATACAAGATCAATAATCCGTCGGCCATGAATAATTATATTTACAAGAATGGGGAATCTTTCCTGGCTACCATCTCCTATTCGAAAAAAGGGTTCGGGGCAAGCCTGTCGGGAAAGAGAATCGACAATATGAGCTACAAATCGAGGAGTTCTGAGATAGGGGAAGCGCTTGATATTAATTATATGCCTCCGCTGACCAACCCACAGGCTTACAGCCTGGCTACCATTTACCCCTACGCCACACAACCCAATGGTGAAGTTGGTATACAGGCCAAGGTCAATTATACCATTCCCAAACGATCAAAGCTGGGCGGGAAATACGGGACCAAGCTGGAAGCCAACTACTCTAATATCTTCAATATCGACAAACAAGCGGTAGCTGAAGGCATCCCGGTGGATTCTACAGGTACACTTGGGTACCAATCGGATTTCTTATCCGTGGGAAGCCCGAAATACTTTGAGAGCTTCGACTTCCTGATCAACAAGAAGTTCAACAAGAAATTCAAGATGATCCTTTCCTATGTATACCAGGTGTACAATATAGATGTGATCGAAGGCCATACGGGAGAGCCAATGGTGTATGCCAACATTGCCATTGCTGACCTTACCTACAAGTTGACCCCGACCAAATCGCTAAGGTTTGAATACCAGCAATTATTTACTGAACAGGACAGGGGTGACTGGGTGATGGGCCTGCTTGAGTTCAACATTGCTCCGAAATGGTTCTTCACCGTATTCGATGAATACAATTATGGCAACCCGGACAAAGACATGCGCATGCACTATTATTCAGCGGCCATGGCTTATGTGCAGGGTACAACCAGGTTATCACTTTCTTACGGCCGTCAGCGCGAAGGCCTCTTATGTGTAGGTGGTGTATGCCGCGCCGTACCTGCTGCAAACGGATTTACCATTACTATTTCAAGCAGCTTTTAAATACTGAGAATCATGAAAAAGATGAAAAAAGCCATATATCTGCTAACCCTGACCGGATTGTTCCTCGGAGCATGTGACAAGATTGAAGAACCATACCTTGAACCCGTAGGGGGAAGTGGAGAAAACAAGATCACGGTCACCGTTGACATCATGGATGACCTGACCGGAAACTTCGACCTGAACGTATTCATCATTGAAGACAAGTTCGTTTCTCCCCAAAAGAATGATCTTGCCAGCATTGGACCTACCCCTGACTGGCTGGACTACGAGCACAATCATCTGCTCCGTGCTTCACTTACTAGCAACTGGGGTTTCGACCTGGTTGATAACCCGGCAAACGGAAGCACAGCCAGCCTCGACTTTTCATTTGATATAGAAGAAGACTGGGTAGTGGAAAACCTTTCCGTACTTGCATTCATTACGGATGGCGGAACTTTCGAGATATTGCAGGCAGCTGAGCAAGGCTTCACAAAATCAGTGGTAAAACAAAGCAGCAAGGTGGTCTTGCTTGAAGAGTTTACCGGGCATCTATGTGTAAATTGTCCTGAAGCCACCAAGTTGTCGCATGACCTGAAACAAACCTATGGTGAGCAATTGCTGTTGCTGGCCATCCATGCAGGCGACCTGGCCGAGCCCAGTGGCTCCCCATATGAAAATGACTTACGGACCACAGCCGGCACAACGATCTACAACCACTTTGCCCCTGTCGGTGTTCCAACCGGTATGGTGAACCGCACAGAATTCGGAGGCGGAGTTGTATTGTTTAAAGACAGCTGGGAGCCTGCCATCCAGGCATTGACAGAACAGCCGCAGCAGGCATCTATCAGCATCGACATTGAACTGGCGGAATAAAAAAGAGGCTGTCTCAAAAGTAGTAACTATCGTCATTTCGAGCGAATGCGAGAAATCTATTTTACTATAAATCAATTGTATAGATTTCTCCTTTCAGTCGAAATGACCCGATTTGGATACTTTTAAGACAGCGTCCATTCCGGTTTGGTATGATGCAGGATTATGATGAGGGGCTAACGCCCGATGTGGATCCTGAATTCTTTATCATCATTGAATTTCCAGGATTCTTCCATGGAATTGAGAAGCCTGCGGTATTTCTTAAATGTTGCCCTGGATTGTTTTTCACCGTTGATGAGCATCTGTTTTTCCCCGATCAAGACGATATATTCACGACCATGCTCGATGAGCTCATCTTCATAGAGCTCTTCCGTTATGATCCTCTTTGCACTGCCCGGCACACTGTAATTCAGTGGGTAGCTGTAATACAAATCAGGCAATTCTACCTCTTCCAGGGCTTCCAGTTCCTCTTCCAACTCAAGAAGTTCACCTTCCCTTAATATCATGAGATCTTCATAGTTGGCAAATTTATCTGTCCATTCATCCAGGTATATCTCATGCAGGCTGTCGCCTTCATACCAGAAGTATCCCGGCTTGTAATGGGTCCAGGTTGCTGAATCCCCATCATATAAGAACTGCTGCTTGCCATCCTCAAAATATATTCTCGGCAAGGTCCAGTTCTTGGCCCCCTGGAAGTTAAACTGGGCATTTTGCATAGCTTCTTCATAGGCCTGCATTGCCTCCCTCATCTGGTTTTCATACTGCTCCCTGTATTGAAGGGACTTTTCGAAGGCCTCTTTATATTCATCCTTGTTATAGTAGGTTTCCATCTCTTCATCGAGGGCCTTCATATTTTCTTTAATTGCCTTCATTTCAGCTTCCATTACAGCCTGAATCTCCTTTCGGTTTTGCATCATTTCTTCCTGGATCGCCTTCAGATTCTCCTGTCTTTGATGCTGTTCTTGTTTTAATTGCACCTGCTTTTGCCTGAGCTTTTCTTCTTCCGTTGTATCAGGATGGACAACCGGCTCATAATAATATGAAATACCAGGCAGAACAGCATCCACATCCTGGAAGCTTAATTGCGGAGGCATCATATCTTCAGCAGGATTACTGATCATAGCAGCCGCTGACAGTCCTACGAGGCTTATCAGTAAAATGCTTGCAGCAATAAATCCTTCTGCAAATCCAGATTGGATCTTTGGTTTGCCAGCCAGGCGCCGTATACGGTTCAGGAGGCGGTTCTTGTTTTTTCCGCTCAATCCTGCTGCAAGTGCAGGAGAGCCCAGGTTGATCTCCTGGATGTTTGTAAGTGCTTTAGCGAATTCCATTGTATTTCCGGTTTGTGTTATTGCAATATCATCACATATGTTCTCGCGTTCTATCCTTATATTACTGGAAAGCCACCATACTACCGGATGGTAGAAGAATATTACCTCAAGGACAGATTGTATCAGATTCATCAGGTAGTCCCTGCGTTTGATATGTGCCAGTTCGTGCACCAGTATGGCTTCCATCTGCTGAGCAGGGACTCCATTCAGGGCACCCAGGGGTATGAGCACAACAGGTTTGAGATAACCTATTGCCATAGGTACCTTCACCAGGGCTGATTCGAGGAGCTTAACATTCCTGTTTACCTTTATGTTTTGTGCCAGAGTCCTGAACCTTCTATCCCAATCACCAATCACAGGCTTCACCCTATGGGTTTTATATCTCCTGACCAGCGCATACCCGCCAATAAACCTTAGCATCATGGCCATCATACCCATCAGCCATATAGTTACAAATAATGGAATATGCTCCCTGCAGTATGACGCCGTTGTATCCAGTATGGCAGCCATAGAAAATCCAGCAGGGGTTTCATCTTCCTGCAATGAGGCATATTGGCTTGCTTGCATATAGCTGTCTGAAGCATAAATAACAGCCGCCCCCTCATTCCCGTCAGTGTAGGAAAGGTAAGAAGCAATAAAAGTGATCATTGCCGCTGCAGCAAAGGCAAATAAACCAAGGCTATTTATGAAATATCTCAGTCTGGCAGTGTATTTATGCAGGAAAACCACTGCCAGTGCAACGGCAAATCCGATGAGAGCTCCCTGCCAGAGGGAATGCACGAGTGTCCATCCCAGGGAGTGGATGAATTGATCCGTGAATATCTCATTCAGGAAATTCATGACTTATCCTCCAGTTTTTTGATCAGGGCCTTTATTTCTTCCAGCTCTTTCTTGCTCGACTTATGATTGCCCAGAACCTGCATCACCAATTTTGATGCCGAGCCCCCAAATGCTGCATCAAGCACACGGTCGAGGAGCTGCTTTTGTGTTTCTTCCCTGTCGCGTTCAGCAGTATATATATGTGTCCTTCCATCGCTGATCCGCGATACAAGATTCTTATCATGCATGATCTGCAATTGCTTCAGGGTAGTGGTATAGCCCACCTTCCTGGTCTTGCTCAGTTCTTCATTAATGGTGCGTACAGAGCTGGGGCCCAGTTCCCATAAGAGGGCCAGGATATCAAGTTCTGCTTCGGTTGGTTTTATCCTTTTTTCGGTCATGATGTAATGATTATCTACGAAATCTTTCGTACAAAGATATACGACAAACGTCGTAGAAGCAAGTTTTATTACGATTTTTTTCGTAGAATTCTGTTAAAAAACGTTAATGGATTACTAACAGGCTGATTTAGTTTATCTTATACCTCTGTGTAATTATTATACAGTGTACCGTATACAGTGTACAGTAAATGGTGTACAGTATACAGTATAAAGTGTACAGTATACAGTGTACAGAAAATAGTGTACAGTATCCGAAATAATATATTGTTCTATCT
>JBDLIJ010000196.1:0-5886 GCA_039714935.1 Bacteroidota bacterium
CATTCAGGATATTGAAAAACCACCTGGAAGAGAAATATGGGAAGGAAGAGGCAGTATCAAGGATAGCGGCGATCACCGACAAAGAGAAAGGAGCACTTAAAGAAGTAGCTATCGAGGAAGGGTATGATACTTTCATAGTGCCGGATGATGTAGGTGGAAGGTATTCCGTTCTTACACCCGTAGGATTATTACCTATCGCTGCAGCCGGATTCAATATCAGTGAACTGGTACGCGGGGCGCGGGAAATGCGGGGCCTGATCCTGGATGAAAATGAAATGGACAAAAACCCTGTAATGTTATATGCCGCGGCACGGAATGCGCTTTACAGGAAAGGAAAAACTACCGAGATAATGGTAAGCTACCTGCCCAATCTTTATTTTATGACCGAGTGGTGGAAACAGCTCTATGGTGAAAGTGAAGGTAAGGAGAACAAGGGGATATTCCCGGCAGGGGTAGGATTTACAACCGACCTGCACTCCATGGGTCAGTATATACAGGAAGGACTGAGAAATATTTTCGAAACCGTGATCTCGGTCGAAAAAACTCAACACAACCTCCTGATCCCGCAAGATGAAGGCAATGCAGATAAGCTGAACTACCTTGCCGGAAGGAATATCGACCAGGTGAATAAAATGGCCGAACTGGGAACGCTCATAGCTCATGTTGATGGTGGAGTTCCCAATATCAGGATCCTGATCCCCGAGGTGAATGAGTATTACCTTGGCCAGCTGATCTATTTCTTCGAGATGGCCTGTGCCGTAAGCGGATATATCCTGGATGTGAATCCCTTCGATCAACCCGGGGTGGAAGCTTATAAGAAGAATATGTTTGCCCTTCTTGGCAAACCTGGTTTTGAAGAAGAGACTAAAGCTATAAGAAAACGTACCGGCGCTGAGTAGGCAGTAACAAGTAACAAGTAACAAATATCAAATAACGAGAATCAGGATTCAAGTCTCAAGACTCAAGATTCAAGACTACTAACCAAGCTCTCTATCACCACCGGAAAGTGCTTATGCTCCAATACATGTATACGTTCTGCTATTGATTCCGGGGTATCATCAGGCAGTATCTTGAATTTCTCCTGGAATATTATTTCTCCGTCATCATACACTTCATTTACATAATGTATACTTATGCCTGTTTCTTTTTCACCGGCTTCGATTACGGCCTGATGCACCCTTTCGCCAAACATGCCTTTACCACCGAATTTTGGCAGGAGTGCCGGGTGTATGTTTACGATCCTGCCGGCCCAGGCCGTGAGCAGATTTTTTGGGATCAGCCATAAGAAGCCTGCCAGAACAATGAAATCTATCCCAACATCGCGGAGTATATCATGCACATTATCCGTTTTATAAAACATCTTGCGGTCGAAGACGAAGGCCGGGACTTTTAGGTCCGAGGCCCTTTTTAGGACGTATGCTTCTTCATTGTTGGTAAGGACCAGGCTAACTTCTATGCTATCAGTATCATGGAAGTGTTCAATGATTTTCTGGGCATTGGTTCCGCTGCCCGAGGCAAAAATCGCGATCCGTTTCATAGCTCAAAGGTACATTTTCCGGAGCTTTTCTGAGTCTGCAATTGCCTTGAAATCAGTATGATTTGTAAGTATTTGAAAATGTGTTTCTTACAAAACATGAAAGCTAAAATTATAACATTTAATTTTGTTTTTGCCATGAAAATTAGTTTCTTTGCAGCCTTGTATAACCAAAATTTTAAAGATATGTCTGACATTGCAACCAGAGTAAAATCTATCATCGTTGACAAACTCGGCGTTGACGATAATGAAGTGACCAATGAAGCTAGCTTCACCAATGACCTCGGAGCTGATTCACTTGACACTGTTGAATTGATCATGGAATTTGAAAAGGAATTCAACATTGCTATTCCCGACGATCAGGCAGAGAAGATCGCATCTGTTGGCGAAGCCGTCAAATATATTGAAGATAACGCTAAGTAAGAATTTATATCCTGCTGCATGGAGCTTAAAAGAGTAGTTGTAACAGGTTTAGGTGCTCTGACCCCATTGGGCAACTCAGTAAAAGATTATTGGGAAGCCTTGCGTAATGGGGTCAGCGGCGCTGATTATATAACACGTTTTGATGCCGCTAACTTCAAGACCACTTTTGCCTGTGAGGTAAAAGGCTTTGATCCCCTTGAACATTTCGACCGCAAGGAAGCCCGTAAGTATGATCTTTATGCCCAGTTTGGCCTTGTTTCGGCCGGACAGGCCATTGCAGACTCAGGTGTAGACCTTGAAAAGATCAACAAGAACCGGGTTGGAGTGATCTGGGCTTCCGGGATTGGAGGTATCGAGACATTTCAAGATGAGGTAAAGAACTGGGCACTCAGGGAGGATGGCATACCACGTTTCAATCCTTTCTTCATCCCAAAAATGATTGCTGATATTGCAGCAGGACATATTTCCATAAAATTCGGGTTCAGGGGACCTAACTACGCCACTGTTTCCGCATGTGCTTCATCAGCAAATGCATTAGCCGATGCATTTAACCTTATCAGACTTGGAAAAGCCGATATGTTCGTGGCCGGTGGTTCCGAGGCATCCATTATTGAAGGTGGTGTGGGTGGATTCAACGCCATGCATGCCATTTCGACCAGAAATGACGACCCGAAAACAGCTTCCCGTCCTTTCGACAAGGACCGTGACGGATTTGTATTGGGCGAAGGTGGTTGTGCCGTGATTTTTGAAGAGTACGAACATGCCATTAAAAGGGGAGCCAGGATCTATGCCGAGGTAGCCGGAACAGGCCTCTCAGCCGATGCACATCACATGACTTCTCCACATCCCGAAGGGCTTGGAGCCAGTTTGTCGATGGATGCTGCCCTCGACGACGCACAATTGAACCCGGAGGATATTGACCATATCAATACCCATGGTACCTCTACCCCGCTTGGAGATATATCAGAACCCCTGGCCATAAAAACCAGCTTTGGCGACCATGCCTTTAATATCAACATCAACTCTACGAAGTCGATGACTGGCCACCTTCTGGGTGCTGCAGGCGCTATTGAATCCATTGCCACCATCCTGGCTGTTCAGAATGATGTCGTTCCTCCGACCATTAATCATTTCACCGATGATCCGGAAATTGATAACAAACTGAACTTCACATACCACAATGCCCAGGAAAGGGTAGTAAATGCAGCATTATCGAACACCTTCGGATTTGGTGGGCATAATGTTTCATTGATATTCAAGAAGTTCAAGAAGTAAATATAGTTTGAGTTTTCTCAACAAATCTTCATCCTCAACATCTGGCAGGGATCTGAACAGATCCATAAGGAATATTTTCGGTTTTAAGCCCGGCAATATGCATTTGTACAGGCTTGCATTCAGGCATAAGTCAGCCAACAAGGATGTGAACGGAATAAAGATCAACAATGAGCGGCTCGAATACCTGGGCGATGCCATACTCGGATCAGTGATCGCTGATTTTCTGTTCAAGAAATTCCCGTATAAAGGGGAAGGATTCCTCACGGAGATGAGGTCGAAGATCGTTTGCCGGTCAAATCTTAACAAACTCAGCAGAAAGCTTGGTATCGATCGCCTGATCGAATCCAGTGCCGACAGTAAGAGTGCTGCCAAATCGATGAGAGGCGATGCTTTCGAAGCTTTCATAGGAGCTCTTTATCTCGATAAAGGATATGTTTTCACAAAAAAAGTGATCATCAGGCGCATCGTGAACATGCATATCGACATCGATACGCTCGAACATCTCGACACCAACTTTAAAAGTAAGTTGATCGAATGGGCCCAGAAAGAGAAAAAAGAGGTTGAATTCAAAGTGATCAGCGAAAAGGGTGAAAAGAACAAACACCAGTACGAAGTTGAAGTATTTGTTGATGAAAATCCTATCAGCCGCGGGATTGATTTCTCAATCAAAGGGGCAGAAAAGATAGCCGCGGAAAAAGCCTGCAATGCGTTGATGCTTGAATAACTCTATCCAACAGTAGCAGAACGCATTGATTTTCAATTCTGTATTTTCAATTCTGTGTATTCAATATTTTTTCAATTTGTAAAAACAAATTGTAAATTAATATCTAATTTTATTCCCATAAACGGAACCGATGGTCAAAAAGAGACAAATCCTTAAGCTTGGGCTTGATAATGATACCAGTTTGATCGGTATCTCATGCCATCTTAAGTCGTACCGTTTATCTTTCGCCATGGATACTTCCCTGGGTTTAGCCTTTCAACGCATTGCTGATTTTGAGATCCCTGGCCAGGTTGAAGAAATCTTAAACTACCCTTTTTTGATCTACGAAGATGATGACCTGAAGAACCAGTTTTGCCTGGTTGGCAACCATCACCCACAGGGGAAACTTGTACCCGCTCTCAGGCAGGTTGATTTTTTCCTTATGGCTAAAAATCCTATCGAACAGTTGATGCTTGGAGGAATCATTCAAAAAATCAGAAAAATACCACAGGTCCTTGCAGCCTATGAGATCGACACAGCGGGCACAAAAGATATCGACATCCTGCTGGGAGAAATGGAATTGCACCTTATGGTCGAAGGAAAGAATCAAACTCATTAGGCTTTTTTAACAATCCGTTTACCCTAATTTTAATACATTTGCGACGTAAAAACAGGCTCATGCCTATATGAATCAAAATGCCATGAATAGAATTCTGTTATTAATATCCATTGTCTTCCTTGTTTCTTGCAGCAACTCGAAAAAGGAAGTCAAATCAGCTGATGAGAAAGAAAGTAATGCAACAGAACAAACCCTTGTAGATTCAGTTCCTGTTGTTGACGAAGGGATCGCTGTTTTACATCCTGGTGGAAATGAACTGGAACTGGGTGTTGAAGAAGGAGGCGGACATTTAAACGAAGAGATCGGGAAATTATTCCGTCAGGCAACCTCAGCCTATGATCAGGGTGATTATCAATCAGGTATCCAGCTTTTCGAGCAAATCATTGAAAAAGCACCTGAAGACGGACGGGCTTATTACAACCTTGGCATTGGCTACTTCAAACTGGATAAATTCCCTGAATCCATCAAAGCTTTCAACGGTGCTATCGATATCAATCCCAGAGATTCGCTCTCGATTCAATACCGGGGGAAGGTATATTATATGATGGGGGATTTCAAAAGCTGCCTTCGCGATTATAAGCGTGTTGTTGAGTTAAAACCCGAGGATCCTTTAGCTTATTTTAACCGGGGCACAGTTAAAGGGATGATAAATGATTACGCGGGTGCCATTGAAGACTTTAACAGGGCCATAGAATTAAACCCTGAATATGACGCAGCATACTACAACCGTGGAATTGCAAATTTTCACATAGGCAAATTACATGATGCCTGCTATGACTGGAGGAAGGCTCACATTCTTGGACATTATGAAGCAGACAAAGCCATTAAAGCCTATTGTGAAGGAGAAAAGAAATAAATGGATGCCCTGAAAAACCTGCTAGGCAGAAGAAGCATAAGAAAGTATACTTCACAAAGCGTTTCAAAGGATACAATCCGTGAACTCCTTAATGCCGGGATGCATGCACCTACGGCAAGAAACCGTCAGCCCTGGCACTTTGTAGTGGTAGATAAACGGGATATTATCGATGATTTATCAGAAGCACATCCTTATGCAAAAATGCTCAGGGAGGCCCCGCTTGCTATCCTGGTGTGTGGTGACAGGAGTATGCAGGAGGAAGATGCTTACCTGGTACAGGACTGCAGTGCGGCTACACAAAATATTATGCTGGCTGCCCATGCGCTCGGCCTCGGATCGGTCTGGCTGGGCATGTATCCCAGGAATGATCGCATGGAGAAGATAGGCAGCTTACTGGAACTTCCCGAGCATATCTTACCCGTTGCCTTGATCTCAATCGGCTATCCAAACGAGATGAAAGAGGTTCCTGACAGGTA
>JBDLIJ010000197.1:0-5881 GCA_039714935.1 Bacteroidota bacterium
TGTTCCTCAGTGTCTCGGTATTGAGTATGGCAGCAACGCCTCTTGTTATCTGGCTGGCAACACGCTTTGCTGACCGCACGAACAGATGGCCACTGCCGGATTTCCTGAGATATGGCCTGATCCCCAGACCGGAGAGCCTGATCGCAAAGGTCAGGGAGCATATCGTTATAGTAGGTTATGGCCTGAATGGCAGAAATGTCGCCCGTGCTGCCCGCTTTGCCGGAATCCCTTATGCCATCATCGACATCAACCCCGACACCGTTCGCTCGGAAAGAAATAAGGGCGAGATCATTCACTACGGCGATGCCGGACATAAAGATATCCTTTCGCATGCAAACACTGAAGAAGCCATGATCCTGGTGAGCACGCTCCCAACGACGGGCGACAACAACAGGATCATCAGGGCTGCAAAAAAACTAAATCACAAGATCCATATTATCATCAGAACGCGATTTATCAGAGATATGAAAACATTATTCGATACTGGCGCTGATGAAGTCATCCCTGAAGAATTTGAAACTTCAATAGAGATCTTCACAAAAGTACTGACAAAATACAGCATCCCTCAGGAAGAAATAGAAAAACTGGTGACAGAAATACGCTCCGATGGCTACCACATTCTATGTGAGCAAGACAAGGATTGTGAGATGGATACACCGGACCCGGAGAAATAATGGTATAATCAAATTTTTTAGTTACCTAGCTCAAGCACCGTGATCTCAGGCAGAATGCCAATACGCCCCGGGTATCCTATCATGCCCAGGCCCCGGTTAACGTAGAGGTATTGGGGATTGTCGGTGGCGGGGTTTGAATACAGCCCGGCCCATCGCTTATACATATACTGCGCAGGGCTCCAGCGAAAGTTTTTCAGCTCCACACCAAATTGAAAGCCGTGCGTATGCCCCGATAATGTAAGATGGATGTTGGGATATTTCTGGCTTACGATCCTGTCCCAGTGCGAAGGGTCATGCGAAAGGAGTATCTTGAAGCGGGCACTATCAGTCCCTTCCAGGGCCTTATGTAGGTCACCATGCTTCGGAAAACGATCATTTGCACTCCAGTTTTCAACGCCCACAATGGCTACAGGGATATTTCTCACTTTGGCAAGCTTGCTCTCGTTGCGCAGCAAATGCCAGCCCATCTCTTCATATAGTGCTTCCAGGTCGCGCAGGTTCATCTCTTTCTCAGCCTCCGTCTCCCACTTTACATAGTCGCCATAATCATGGTTACCCAGCACAGCAAAGACACCATACTTGGCCTTTAGCTGTTTCAGGATATTCTTATACTTATATGCCTCACGTGTGACAAAATTTACCAGGTCGCCGGTAAAGAAAATGAATTCAGCATTTTCAGCATTAATCTCGTTCACAGCATCCTGCAAGGCTTCCTTATTGTTCCAGCTACCCAGGTGAAGATCTGATATCTGAACAATCTTCACCCCTTCCAGCTGCCCGGGCATCACAGGATACCTGAGATACTCCCTCCTCACCCTGTAGTCGTAAGCCCAGCGTACCGCGCCGATGATCATACCGCTAAACACAAAGCCTCCACCAATCAAACCCATATTTTTCAGGAAACGGGCACGTGAAATATTCTGTTTCCTCTCAGGACAGGGTATTTTCTTCTTTTTATGATACACGAAGCGCACCGTATACCTGACAATGCTGATAAGGTCGGCCAGCAAAAAGAAAACGATGACGAATAGTTTTGTCACATAAACAATAAAAATAATTCCTGTCAGAAAAGTAGCCAGATGAGGCTTTGCCAGGTAAATGTTTATGAACAAAGAAATCACTCCCATTGAGATCACTACTAGCAACGGAAGCCAATATAATGCTATAAAGGAGTACTTCAGCCACCGGCGAAATGCACCCACCTGTTTTTTGATCGAGAACCATAAATAGATGTCGAGAAGAAGTGTTAATACATACAATGGATATCGGCTTGCCTCCTTTGGAAAGCCTGCTGCCACAACAAAATATCCGACAATGACCATTGCCAGGATACTCAATAGCATATATACCGTTCTCTTTGCCATCTTATTACGAGCGGCAAAAGTCGGCATTTTTTTCTTAACTGATTGTTAATTAAATGAAAAAAGATACCAGATGATGGATGATGGAAATTATTTAATCAGATCCAGCAGCTGTTGTCCAAGCGGATTGTCCGGGTGATATTCAATGGCCTCATTCGCGATTTCCCTGACCTGGTCAAATTTATTCTGCCTGTAATAATGATCGGCAAGTGCATATAGATAATCCAGGTTATGAGGATCCAGGGAGAGTGCATTATCCAATGATTCGATGAACTTATCATCATTTCCGAAGTACTGATGCAGCATGGCCAGGTTATACCATATCCTCGGATGATCGGGCATCAGCTCAGCGGCAAGAATAAGTGATTCGAGCGACTCCTCATACTTTCCTTTCTCAGCCAGCAGCAAGCCCAGTGAGTAATGGGCATCGGGGTATTGTGGGAAGTCCTCGATCATATGCCTGAGCATGGCTTCAGCATCATCATTTCTACCCTGTTGGTTGTATGTAAGGGTGAGGTTGGCCATAGAAGGATAAAACTCATCATCAATCCTGATGGCGGCCAGGAAGTTTTCCTCCGCCTTTTCAAACATGCCCAGGTTCTGATATGTCACACCCAGGTTATGTCTGCTGGCGGCAAACTCACCCGTATATTCCATGGCTTTGCGGTATTCGGCCAAAGATTCATAAAACTCTCTCAGGAGGGAGCTGTCCATGCTGGCTACAGGAATGCTGCTTAATCTGAATGCTGCCTGCATCCTGACTGCTTTTACCGGGTCATTAAGCAGTGGTGCCAACAAGCTCAGCATCGCATCCTGGTTTGCAGGAAAATAACTCTGCACTGCCTGATGGCGTATGATCGACTCCGGGTCTGAGAGTGAACGGATAATGGCCTGTCTTCCATCTGCATCCTCATATTTCTCCAGCTCATAAATAGCTGTCGCCCTGACGATCACAGGGAAAAGCTCATCCATTGCGATGTTAACAAGATCCGGGATAGCTGTGGTGTCACCTCTCCGGGCTTTGGCCAGTACAGAGCCAAAATGTGGTGTGCGGCTCAGGCCATACCATTTATCAATGTATCCGGCAGCCCATGCCGCCGTCTCATCCAAATGACATTCATTGCAGGCATTCGGGCTACCCGTTTCCAGAGTAAGGTGAGGGCGGGGAATACGAAAGCTATGGTCGCGGCGATGATCTACACCCATATAATGTCTGCCGGTCATATGACAGTTTATACATAGCGAGCCGCTGCCAACTGCATAGCTTGTATCACCGGCAATAAGCACACTGCCGGGCTCACCTGCCTTTTTATGAAAATGATGGTCATAGGTGTCGTAGATATCAGTACGATGGCATTGCAAACAGAGGTCATTTGCCGTTACAGCTTCCTTCACAAGCTTCAGGCTGTGCACATCATGACAATCATTACATTTCACATCTGTCATATACATCTTGCTATGCGTGAAAGATGCATACACATAGTCCTCTTCCAATATCTGTCCGTCAGGGAAATAATTTGGTTCCACTAAAAGCGTGGGCGTCATGTAGTCAAGCAGGTCGGCGGTATATCCGGGGAAGTCACTGAAAACGCTCCTTCGGGCATGGCAACGGGCACAACGGTCAACATAATCACGGTTGTTGAGCCCGGCAGTCTGCACGAGCAGTCCCGCGCTTTCATCTGCCAAACGTGCCATTTCAGGAAGCCTGGACCACTTAATATGTTCCGAGCCGGCACCATGGCAGGCCTCACAATGTACATTGATATCGCTCCAGGTAGTATGAAAAGTATCTGCCTCCACATCGTATCCCTTGACAAGATTTGTTGAATGGCAGTCGGCACACATCCCATTCCAGTTTTGTGCCTGGTTGGTCCAGTACAGCCAGTTGGTATGATCAATATTTTCTTCACTATAAACAGTATCCGCAAGATGATACCATTCACTTTTCTCGGTATCCCATGTCAGGGGCAGGCATTGCAGTTTACCTCCTCCAAAAGCCACCAGATATTGCTGCAGTGGCCTGTAGCCGAAAGTATAGCTCACCTCGAACTCGCCCATTTCTCCATCCGGGCCACTGGTCCAGACCAAAAACTTATCATCTCTCCTGTAGAAGCGATGTTCTGCTCCCTCATATTCGAATGCGGCATCATTGAAATCACCCAGCACGCTTTCGTTCGTAGCATGGGCCATGGCCAGGTCATGGTCAGAGCCCTTCCACAGGTCAAACTCCGTGCGATGGCATTCAATACAGGACTCTCCCCCGCTAAAATGCGGCTGATCGTATATGCTGTCAGGACCGGGAAGATGGTTGATGAGCAGGTAAAGCGGAAATGCCAGCACAATGAGGATGGCCGACACCAGTGCGGTATGGTTCCAGGCATTCCTCTTTTGTATGTCTGACTTTACACTCATGCGTATACAAGCTGTGATTTATTGAACTTTTTTCTTTTTTCCGGCCTGGAGAGGTCAACTTTTATCATGCCTCCCTCAATTTTTAAAGGATACGTATCCAGTGCCCTTGGTGCCGGCGGCCTGATCACCTCCCCTTTCGTATTAAATGATGAAGCATGGCACGGACAGTCGAACTCATTACTGTCTTTATTCCAGCTAATGGCACAGCCCAGGTGTGTACACTGCAGCGACAGGGCCAGCAAGCCGCCATCCTCCATCCTTACAAGGTAAACACGGTCGCTGCGGAAAGCAGTTACAGTATCATTGGAAATATCCTCCTCTTTCGCCAGCACCTTCATCGCTGATCGTTTGTCGTCCCCGCTTTTTCTCCCTCCTGAAGTGAGAAAGGCAATGATCACTGAAAATACTTCTATCAGGGAAATAGAGATCAACACCAGCCAGAAGACCTTCATAAAACCCCGGCGAGGCATTCGTTTATTGCTTATATTTTCTGATTCCTTATTCATGATATGATCACATAACATTTAATGTTAAGGCCATGCCTTCACCCCTGAAAAAGATGCTTGTAAACATCAGTACGAGGTATCCCACGACAAGAAATGTAAATATCCACAACTGCATTTCAGTGCGCTGTGCGTGATATCTTTTCTTAATGAGAAAGCCTATTCCGGCCAGCAGTATGCCCCATATTATCAGTGGTATCAGCCCATTGCTGATCATTTCCGGGACTCCCGGCATCCATGCCTGAAAATCGACAAGGTATTCACCTGCTAATATTGCCGCGGAAGTAATGATAAAAGAGGTGATGGCTGCGACCACCACCAATGTCCTGCCCTTTGAAGTATAAAACCATTTGCCCGGGCTCTTCAATCCGGGTTTCATATATGGAAATGAGAACAGCCATACAGCCACTAAAAATGGGATGACAAATACTGCAATGCCAGGATGAAAATGCATCAGCAGCTCCTGTATGCCTGAAAAATACCAGGGGGCCTTCACAGGATTAGGGCTGAAAGCAGGATCGGCACGTTCCAGCAAAGGAGCATTCACAAAAACACTTAAAAGAATGACAAAGGCCAATAATGCAAGTCCTGCAGCCACCTCACGCTCCAGCAGTTTTGGAATGGCCGGCACAAAATCATTATCTCCATCAGGAGGGACAATGACGCCGCCGGATTTTCTCACTTTCCAGAAATGATATACCAGCAGAGCCGTTAAGGTGATGGGGAGTACAGCCGTATGAAGGTTATAGAAAATGAGCAAGGTAGGACCACTCACCTCATCACCTCCCCTGATGGCGGTCTTCATCCATTCGCCTGCCAGTGGAATGTATTCAAGCATATTAGTGCTGACGGTTACCGCCCAGTATGATAGTTGATCCCATGGCAGGAGGTAACCCGTAAAATTGAGCAATATGACGAATGCCAGCAACAG
>JBDLIJ010000198.1:0-5870 GCA_039714935.1 Bacteroidota bacterium
TACAGGGTTTCCGTCGGAAGGCATCACCTCCGCCTTGTCGGCACCGGCTTTAAGCATGGATTCCTTCCAGTACTCAGCAGCCATGACCATGTCATCTTTATGGTCCGACTCCGAGCTGATAGAGGGAATCCTGATTAAACCAAAAAGCTCGTCAAGGAACCTGTCCTTATTTTCTTCAATATACTTCTTTACGTGTTCCATAATATGATTTAAATTTTGATTAGTACCCTTGTTAGTATTGAGTACTGAGTATTGAGTATTGAGATGTCTCACTACTCATGCCTCACTACTCATGTCTCATTACTCATGTCTCACTACTCACATCTAAACAGGCGTCAAAAGTAATAATAATTTAGATTTAGGATTAACGCATACTTTAATTCAATATTTTTGCCTGTAATAAAAACTTATAACGATGAAAAAGATCAGGGTGGCCATCAACGGGTTTGGTCGTATTGGGAGGATCACTTACAGGGCCATGGCGAATAATGATAACATGGAGCTCGTAGCGGTCAACGACCTGAGTTGCCCGGCTACATTAGGGCATTTGTTTAAATATGATTCTGTTCACAGAACCTTTGATGGTGCCGTTAGCTGGGGCGATGACTATTTAATGATCAATGGCAGGAAGATACAGGTGTTTAAAGAAGTTGATCCCGGAAACCTTCCCTGGAAAGAGCTTGGTATTGATGTGGTTATTGAATCGACAGGCTTGTTTGTTAATAAGGAAGATGCGATACGCCATGTTACTGAATCCGGTGCACGCAAAGTCATCATCTCGGCTCCCGCCAAAGGCGAGTCTGATGGTGTGCCCTATGTTGTGCTTGGTGTGAATGACCATGTGATCAACAAAGATGATGTGATCATCTCCAACTCATCCTGTACCACTAACAATGTGGCGCCCCTGATCATGATCCTGGATAAGCTCTGGGGTATTGAAAAAGGCTTTATCACCACAGTACACTCCTATACCCGTGATCAGAACCTGCTCGATGGTCCGCATAAAGACCTGCGGCGGGCCAGGGCAGCAGCATATTCCATCGTCCCCACAACTACCGGGGCCGCCAAGGCAGTCACACGGATATTTCCGCATCTGGAGAATAACCTTGGTGGTGCCGGCATACGCGTCCCCGTGCCCGACGGCTCCCTTACCGACCTGACCTGCACCCTTGCAAAGCCAACCAGTTGTAAAGAGATCAATACCGTATTTAAAGAAGCTGCCGATACATACCTGAAAGGCATCCTTGAATACACCGAAGACCCCATCGTGTCGGTAGATGTTCTGGGGAATACGCATTCAGCTGTCTTCGACGCAGGACTCACTGCGGTGCTGGGTGATAAAAATAAACTTGTGAAAGTGGTTGCATGGTACGACAATGAGGCCGGCTATGCACACAGGTTGGTGGAGTTGATTGAGCGATTTGTTTAATCCTTTATCTTTTGATAAAGCCAGATAGGTCTAGCAATGAAGATCAAAATTGAGCATATCCTGTTAAGCTTAATATTATTGGTGGCGGCTTTTCTGCGGTTTTACCAATATGGAAGCTGGTCGTTGAGCAACGACGAGCTGAGTGCCCTGGCCAGGCTGCAATACGGTAATTTTAATGATCTTATCCGGGAAGGAGTTATGCTTATCGACTTCCATCCGGCAGGCGTGCAGGTATTTCTCTGGTACTGGACAAAGCTGTTTGGCTTTGACGTATGGGTAGTCAGGCTGCCTTTTGTGATTTTTGGTGTTCTGTCGGTTTACATGATCTTTTTAGTTGGCAAACAATGGTTTAACGAAAAAGTTGGCTTGCTGGCTGCAGCCACCTTTGCGGTACTGCAATACCCCGTTCTTTATGGTCAGCTGGCAAGGCCCTATAGCCCTGGATTGTTATTTGTTTTATTAACAGCCTGGTATTGGACAAAAATTATTATAAAAGAGAAAAAGACTTTTATCCATTATGCCGGCTTTGCGCTTTTTACTGCCCTGGCAGCCTATACACATCATTATAGCTTCCTGTTTGTGCTGGTGATGGGAGCTACGGGCTTACTATTTGTCAGACGTAATGAAATTATAAAGTACCTGCTGGCTTGTCTGGCTGTCGGACTTCTATATTTGCCGCATCTTCATGTGTTTCTCTATCAATTTGATATCGGGGGTGTCGGTGGTGAGGATGGATGGCTGGGTGAACCCGGGAAAACATGGATCTGGGGCTATCTGAAATATGCATTCAACGACTCGTGGGCCTCTGTTCTGCTTGTCGTGGCGATAGGGCTGAGCGGCTTTATCATCAACCCGCTAAAAAGACTGAACCGCTTTCATTATATTGCGTTCTCCTGGTTTATGCTCTCTTTCCTGATCGGATATTATTACTCAATATTCAGAAACCCTATCCTGCAATATTCCATTCTCCTGTTTGCTTTTCCGTTTCTGATACTCTTTTTGTTTTCTTTTTTTAGTGACAGGAGTTACAGGCATGCTGTTATATTAGTTCCTGTCATATTGCTTTTAGGTTTTATACAGATATTTTTTGTCAATAACTTTTATAAACAGCAGCACTTCGGTGAGTTTGAGGATGTTGCAATAAATATTGCAGCCTGGCATAATGAGTTTGGAAGTGAAAATATTACCAGCACTATCGTAGTCAATCACCCCTATTATATTCATTATTACCTGGATGCTGTCATGCCGGGGATCTCATTTTCGCAATATGACAACAAGGGGAGGGAAGACCTCCTGGAGCTGACGAAGATCGTCGATGAAAGCACAACACCTTATTTTATCTATGCCTGGACAAAGCCTGCCCCCTGGGCGGTGGAAGACATCATTATGCATAAATATCCGTGTAAGGTCAGCGAAATGAATTATTCCGGATTATCAGCTGTAACGCTTTATACTGTGGGATTGGCTGATACATGCAATCAACTTTCTGATCCTGTTGCAGCATATTATGATGACTTTGAGAAAGCTCCGCTGGCTGGCAACAGCCTCGCTTTAGATACTATGATGAGCGCCAACGGAAACACAAGTTATCATCACAGCCCTGCCGAATTTGAGTACAGCCTGGTTTATAAAGCGCATGAAATTAATGATGCAAAATTTGATCAGATCAGGGCATCCCTGTTGGTATATTGTGATTCAGTGCCCACAGCAGCCTTCCTGGTCATATCCGTTGAAAGCCCTGCCAAGGATGTTTATTACTGGCGTGCTGCTAAATTTGAATATTTCGCGGAGCCTTTTCAATGGAGCCGGGTTTCCCTGAATGGATCCGTTCCTGAGATCAAATCAAAAGACGACGTGGTCAAGGTCTATATCTGGAATAGCAATAAAGAATCTTTTAATATTGACGACTTCGAACTGGCCTTTTATTTGCGATGACCTCTATGTTCTTACGGATGGAGAAACACACCTGATTTAAAATGCTCATGATCTGGAGAGGCTTGGTTATTTAAATCCTGTTGGCTTAAACTCAAAACTCAAAACTCAACCCTCAAAACTCAGAAGCTTCATCTCCGTCCCGTCAAACACTGCATAAGTGAAATTCGTGATCCAGTCGCCAAGGATGACAAGCTCTGTCTTATCATTAAGCTTTAGCTGTGTAGGCAGATGGCGGTGGCCGAAAACGAAATAGTCTATGCCGGGATGCTGCTTTAACATGCTTTCGCTATAATGATAAAGCATCTCATCTTTAAGGTTGTTGCTCGCATCTTTTTTTCCTTCTTTGGCTATATTGGCCAGCCTGCTTCTTTTTGAGAAATACAGGCCCATCCTTGCCCCGAGGTCGGGATGCAGCCATTTAAAAAGCCACTGGTTTAAGCGGCAGGCAAATACCTTTTTAAGAAACTTATACCCCCGGTCGCCAGGCCCCAGGCCGTCGCCATGGGCGAGGTAGAATTTCTTTCCGGAGAAATCCATGATCGTGGGCTTTCGATGCAGCTTGATATTCAGCTCTTTCTCAAAGTAATTAAATGCCCACACATCATGGTTGCCCCTGAAGAGGCTGATAGGAACGCCTGCGTCCGTAAGCTCGGCAAGCTTACCCAGCAGTCTGACGAAGCCCTTCGGGATCACAGTCTTATACTCAAACCAGAAGTCGAAGATGTCTCCCATGAGAAAAATATGGGCGGCGTCATCTTTTACCTCATCCAGCCATTTTACAAACAGCTTCTCCCTTTCCAGACTGCTTGCATGATCAGGAATGCCGAAATGAAAGTCAGATACAAAATATATTTTCTTCTGTGCTCCGGAGGCAGCCATTTGCCGTGATTTTTTACAATGATAAGAAATTGTGCCTAATAATCAGGCTTTTGATTATATAATTCAATGATGCGTCCCTGCAATTTGCTGAAATCCCTGTCGTGATCAAAAATACGTCCCCTGCCGTCAACAAGGAAGTAAGCTGGTAGTTGCATCTTGAGGTTGAAGAGTTTTTGCACCGGTGAGCGAATACCCTTGAGGTCGGTAAGGTGGACTCCCGGCAGCTCATCCAGTTTAATGGCCGACTCCCAAACATCGGGGTCTTTGTCAAAAGAGATTGCCAGCACTTCAAAGCCATATTTACTGTAGGCGTCATAGGCAGATTTAATAAGAGGGTTGGTCTGCCTGGATTTTGCATCGGCCCCTGCCCAGAAATAGACCAGAAGTATTCTGTCTCTGTAATCCTGTGGTCCTGTCATCTCTCCGCTTTTCGTCGGCAGTTCGAAGTCCGGAATAAGACGTCCGGGGGAGAGGCGCATCTTCGCTTCAAGCTCATATTCATTCGCTGCCCGTATATTTGCCACCTGCTCATGAAAGTCCATCACATGTTTATTGTCGGGCATACGTTCCATCAAGGCCTCATCAACGAGCTCGTAGTAGTTGAACTCCTCGCGGGAGTTGAAGAGCGCAAAATCTTTGAAAAAGCCATTGATTACTATGATGGAAGCCAATGATGATGGGTGAGTGCTCACAAACTGCCTTGCATATTCCTTATGTCCTTCATGCAGTTTGATAAACTCTTTGTTAAGGTAATCCCTGATAGCCAGAAAATCGGGATGGTCCTGGCTCTGGTGAAAAATTGCTGACAATGAGTCTACCTTATAGTGATCCCTGTTTAACTGCTCAAGATAATTTACGAGGAGCATGCATTCATCAGACCCCTTTACCTTATATGGCCAGGCTTTATCATCCGTTTGTTGTATCTCTACCGTATCTCCCCCACGCACCACTACCATCAGAGGGTATAGACCCTTATGAGCAAGTCTGTAGATCGCAAACTCGTTGGTGTTGATGCCAAAGCTGAATTTTTCACCCTGGGAAAGCTCAGCCGAATCAAGCATCTCAACATTATTGGCAGTGACCCTGTTCAGGAAAATATATTCATCGTATGGGAAATAGGTTCCTTCAATTACGGCTTTATTACCAGTTGATTTCTTTTGGTCGCATGAGTTAAAAACCACCACAGAGATCATTACCATTACCAGAAACAAAAACAGCGTATTCTTCATATTATAGGTTTTATTGCTTAATAATCTTGTTTACTTAAACGCAAAGCACAACTATATAGTGCCCGCCTTTCCGGAATGCAAAATTATAGTATTTGCAGCAAGTGTACAAAAAGCTTTCAGATAATTGTTTTTATCCTTAACTTCATCAACGAAAAAACCGATTTTGATGAAGGTATTTTTAAATACATTCATGCTCCTTATTCTCTGTGCTGCCTTTAATACGGCGCATGCACAGCGTATCATGGTGCTGGAAAAAGCCGGCACCTTCAAGAATTACAAATATTTTGTGGGTGATGAGATCACGGTAAAAACATTGCTGTTAAGTAGCAGGCAAAGCGGAATTATTCAAGATATTACCGATACCAGTATCCTGATAAACTTTGATCATGAGATCATGC
>JBDLIJ010000199.1:0-5853 GCA_039714935.1 Bacteroidota bacterium
TCTTAAGGAGATCAGGATCGGAGCCATTGTCATTGGCATCATTACGCTTTTTGGAGCTGTCATCGGGCTCATGAATATCATGCTTGTCTCCGTGGCCGAACGTACCAGGGAGATTGGTATTCGGAAAGCCGTTGGTGCCAATCGTTTTCGTATTCTTTATCAGTTTCTGATCGAGGCCATCGTGATCGGCCAGCTGGGAGGGATATTCGGAATCATCCTCGGCATCGTCATTGGAAATGCTGTTTCAGGGATTATCGGCAGCGATTTTATCGTGCCCTGGGAATGGATTGGCCTCGGAGTGGCGATGTGCTTTATTGTAGCCCTGATCTCCGGAATCCTTCCGGCTGTTAAAGCGGCCAAGCTGGATCCTATTGAATCGCTTCGTTACGAATAGAATGCTATTTCTGGTGCGCCACAATATACTCTATCCCTACCATTTGATCATATGAGGTGCCCGGCTCACGATAATATACGAGGATCATATATTCATTGCCGGTTTCCCAGTGATTACCTTCGATCAGTGTCATGTCGCCTGCTTCCGTACCATCCTCCAGAAATACGTATGCATAATTATAATATCCCTGCTTAAGGTATAAGCTGGTTTTATACATATTTTCCTCGTAATCATACCTGAGCATGGCCTCATCGGTGAAGTCCCACCTGGTCAGGGCTCCGAAGATGTACAGGTTCCCGTTAACAAGCGGATGATCATATGGCATGGTGAAATGAACATAAGTGTAATCACCTTCCGTATCGCTGAATTCAGTTCCTTCCTTCTCCTGATAATACCTGCCGTTCAGGTCTTCATCAAATACATACTGTTTGAAAGTACGGCGTTTATCAGTGTGCAGATAGATCTGATTCCCCCGGTAATCATAATCAATCATGGCGATACGCTCAGACTGATACTTCAGGCTCTTAATGTCAAAGTTCCTGAATTCATTACCGCCATCAAAAATCAAATCACTGAGAAAAGAATAATCAAGCCTGTTGCCTACTACCATTCTGGGCTGAATATTGTTTACGGCATTGTCACGGCGCCAGTTCTGATAAACCATCACTTTCAGATCGCGATATGGATTGGGAATATAATACCTGCCTGTATTGATCTCAAATTCCAGCTGCTGACGATAATTGCGGTCTTCAATCTTTACCGGTGGCACGATCTCCCCTGATATGCTTACTTTTTGATCAGTTACCATAAACCTGCCGGTGAGTATCACGTTGGAGTCGAGCTCTTCATATTCAAATACCTTTAAAATATAGTTGCCTGATTTTGTCCAGGCCATATAATCTGTGGGGAAGCTTAATCTGTAGTTTGTATATGTTTGAAGGGTATTGAAAGAAAAAGCATAATCGGTGATCTCATCTTCAGTGAAACCCTTGATATATTCTGATTTTAATAAATCCGAAGGTTGCCACATGGCATCACAATGAATGATAGTATAATGGTATTCCTTAATATCGGCATCAAGGTCGTCGAAGGATAAGATCAATTGCTGGCCTCCATTCAGCTTCACTACCGGAGGCGACATTCTCCAGCCCTCCTGAAACAGCTCCACACTTTTGATATTTTCCTTGTAGATGTAATCCTTATGCCTGATGTAATCCTCACTAAAATAGTCTTCATCCTGACCGAAAAGCGGGAAAAACATTAAGAGGGTAAGCTGGAGTAAAATATATCTGGCGGGCTTGAGCATGGGGTTACACTGTTTAAGTACTTAGAGTATTTTGAGTATTTAGAGTATTTAAAGTATTTAAAGTATTTAGAGTATTTAGAGTTGCGGGTTTCTGCATCAAATCATATTATTATACATTAATTATTATAGAAAACTGAACAATGACAAAAATAGTATTTATTGAGACAAATTCAGTTTCAGACTCCCGGCACCTGATATCCGGTATCCGCTATTTATAACCAATATAAAATTCGCAGAACACATGAAATAAATTTAGTTAAGTAGATATCTATTTGCATTTTTTTTGTAAACTTGCACCTTCAAAAATCATACAACAATAAGGTATGTCCAATACATTTAAGATCAGAAAGGGTCTCGATATCAAGCTTTTAGGAGAGGCCGAAAAATCGATCAAAGAAATTTCAACTAAAATTGCCGCTATTAAACCACCTGATTTTCACGGTGTGTTTCCTAAACTTCTTGTGAAGGAGGGAGATGAGGTTAAGGCCGGCTCTCCACTCTTTTTCGATAAGTATCGTGAGAGCATCATGTTTACCTCACCGGTTAGTGGTAAAGTGAAAGAAGTGAGGCGTGGTGCCAAGCGTGTTTTGCTGGAGGTGTCAGTTGAACTATCAGCGGAGCAGGAATTTGTTGATTTCGGTCAGGCAGATCCCGGCCAGCTTGATAAGGCTGCCATCACCGAAAAATTATTAAAAAGCGGTACGTGGCCATTCATTCGGCAGCGTCCATACTCTATTATTGCCAACCCGGATGATGACCCCAAAGGGATCATGATATCTGCTTTTGATTCATCACCACTGGCTCCGGATTTTGATTTTATTGTGTCAGGGCAGGAGAAAGCTTTTCAAACAGGCATTGAGGTGCTCAGGAAATTAACCAGCGGGAAGGTCTATCTCAACATAAGTGATAAACAACAATCAAATGCATTTACAAATGCAGCTGGGGTTGAGATCAGCACATTCTCGGGTCCGCATCCTGCAGGCAATATCAGCACACAGATCAACAGGATCTCGCCCATTAACAAGGGTGATATCTTCTGGTATCTTCATCCGCAGGAGGTGATCAGCATCGGAAGTTTGTTTGCTAATGGCAAGGTCAATGCGAGCAGGATCATAGCTCTGACAGGTTCCGAGCTTAAGAATCCGCAATATTTCAAAACTGTTATAGGTGCATCTTTCACTGAGATGATCGCTGATAATGTAAAAGAAGGCAAGCTTCGTTATATTTCAGGTAATGCCCTTACGGGTACAAAAATTGAGAAGACCGGTTTTGTTGGATTTTACGATTCACAGCTGACGGTCATCCCTGAAGGCGATCATTATGAATTTCTTGGTTGGGCCATGCCCCGTTTGAAGAAATTCAGCTTTTACTATACCTTCTTTTCATGGATGATGCCCAAAAAGAAGTACCGCCTGGATACCAACTATAATGGCGGTGAGCGTGCATTCATCATGACCGGAAAGTTTGAGCAGGTTTTTCCGCTGGATATATATCCCATGCAATTGCTTAAATCTATCATGATTGAAGATATTGACCAGATGGAAAATCTTGGTATCTATGAAGTGGATGAGGAAGACTTTGCCCTTTGTGAGTTTATCAGCACTTCAAAGATCAATATTCAGAAGATTGTCAGGGATGGAATTGACCTGATGATAAAAGAAATGAACTAATTCCTGAAAAACGTAAACAATAAAGTATAATCATATTCAATATCAATGAAAGCACTCAGAAACTTTCTTGACAACATAAAGCCCCAGTTTGAGAAGGGTGGAAAATTTGCAAAGCTTCAGTCTACCTTCGAGGCCTTTGAGACTTTCCTTTATGTACCGAACCGGGTTACAAGTATCGGTAGTCATATTCGTGATGCCAATGATTCAAAGCGGACCATGATCGTGGTGGTGCTGGCATTAATTCCGGCCATGCTGTTCGGTATGTGGAATATAGGCTATCAGCATAATCTTTCCGCCGGGATCAGTGATATTCAACTCTGGCCAAACTTCTGGCATGGCTTCCTGGTACTGATTCCACTCATTGTGGTTTCTTATGTTGCCGGGCTGGGAACCGAGTTTATTTTTGCACAGATCAGAGGGCATGAGGTTGCTGAAGGTTTTCTGGTGAGCGGAATACTCATTCCACTGGTGATGCCACCTAACGTCCCTTTATGGATGGTGGCTGTGGCAACGATCTTTGCAGTGATCTTTGGGAAAGAAGTGTTTGGCGGGACAGGGATGAACATCCTCAACCCGGCCCTTACAGCACGTGCTTTCTTATTCTTTGCCTATCCGAAGCATATGTCGGGCGATAAAGTATGGATAGCCGAACAGGGAGATGCTGTTTCAGGTGCCACCCCCATGGGCGATGCCCTGGCCAGCACAACAGTGCCGGGGAGCTCACTTACACTTCCGGATACCATGGACATGTTTTATGGCTTTATCCCGGGATCGATAGGAGAGACCTCCACCCTGGCAATCCTGATTGGTGCAGTCATTCTGATCGGCACCGGCATGGCAAGCTGGCGCATCATGCTCTCCGTATTCGCAGGCG
The DNA here is from genome assembly GCA_039714935.1 of Bacteroidota bacterium. GTDB lineage: Bacteria > Bacteroidota > Bacteroidia > Bacteroidales > B18-G4 > B18-G4. The sequence continues at coordinate 4,245 of JBDLIJ010000199.1, forward strand.
GGCTGCTGATGGGATATATCTTTAACCTTGCCGGCGGTAACGCATATATGCAAATTTCTCCCTGGGACCATATGGTAATGGGTGGCTTTGCCTTCGGGGCCGTATTCATGGCAACAGACCCGGTCACTGCTTCGCAAACAACAAAAGGAAAATATATTTATGGCTTCCTCATAGGCTTCTTTGCCATCCTGGTAAGGGTATTTAACCCTGCCTATCCGGAAGGCATGATGCTCGCCATCCTCCTTATGAACGTCTTTGCTCCGCTGATCGACCACTATGTGATCCAGGCGAATGTGAAGAAAAGAAAGAAAAGATGGGCAGCCGTGGAGGCCGCATAAGCAATTAAAAGAATTAAACAACATAAGAATTAAACCATGTTTACTAACAGGTACATTTTTATTTACTCCTCAGTGATGGTGATCATCGTGGCAGCCATCTTGTCGTCTGCCGCCATGGTGCTCAAGCCATACCAGGAAAGGAATATCGCTATTGCCAAAATACAGGGGATCCTCATGGCAGCAGATATTGAGGCAAGCACCGACAATGCAGAAGCTTTATTTAGCCAGGTTATATTGGAAGAGCTCGTGATCGATCAGGATGGCAATGTTAGCGGACGCTATTCAAAAGGCGCGCTGACCGAAGGTGACGACAGGGCTTTTGACCTCAAGCTGAAGAAAGAACTGTATAATAAGAAACAGGGTAGTCCTTATAAGGTGCCGCTGTATATTGCAGAGGCCGATGGGGAAAAGATCTTTATCATTCCGCTGCTTGGAGCAGGCCTCTGGGGACCGATATACGGAAACATCTCCCTGAAACAGGATATGAGTACCATCTTTGGCGCCGAGTTTGGGAATGATAAAGAAACACCAGGCCTTGGCGCAGAGATATCCGACAGGGAATTTGCATTGCAGTTTCTTGGAAAGAGCATCTTTGATGAGCAAGGACAGTTTGCTTCCATCACCGTTAAAAAAGGTGGTGTGGAAACCATGCCCGAGGCTAAAAGGATCCATGGAGTGGATGCCATATCAGGTGGTACCATCACCAGTGATGCAGTGACCAAGATGATAGATAATTGTTTAGAGAATTATGTTGCATATTTTAAAAGCCAACAATAAGATATGAGCTCAGAAAAGACAGAAAGAGAACCTTTATTCTCTCTTAAAAACAGAAAATTGATTACTGCACCGCTGGGGCGTGATAACCCCATTACTGTGCAGGTTCTTGGGATTTGTTCTGCTCTTGCAGTTACCGCCAAACTGGAGCCTGCCTTCGTTATGGCTATCTCAGTAATGGCAGTGATGGGTATCGGGAATGTTGTAATCTCGGCACTTAGAAATACCATTCCCCCAAGGATCAGGATCATCGTTCAGCTGGTTGTGATCGCAGCCCTGGTGATCCTTGTCGACCAGGTGCTGAAAGCCTTTGCATATGATGTGAGCAAACAACTTTCAGTATTCGTAGGATTGATCATCACCAACTGTATTATCATGGGTCGCTTCGAAGCTTTTGCCATGGCTAACAAGGTATGGCCTTCATTCCTTGATGGCATTGGAAATGCCTGGGGATATGGCTGGATACTTATAGTAGTGGCATTCTTCCGTGAACTGCT
>JBDLIJ010000200.1:0-5812 GCA_039714935.1 Bacteroidota bacterium
GGTGATCCTCTTCAGGGTTTCATATGCTACCCATCCGATGCCCTCCAGCTTGTCGGGAAGCAATAATCTTGTATTTACGGCGATTTTCAACGGACAGGAATTGTATTCTTCGTTTAACTATTTATCATAAAATAGCTCTGCTATCGTTATTATGATAATTTTGTACAAATTTATGTTTTTTTCCCTTTGGGAAACAGTCATAGATGATCAGGCTTTAATGCCTTTGAACTGAAAGAGATGCAGCGGAAATTCATCACCAACCTTATTCTTCTTCTCTCCCTGAACCTTTTAATTAAACCGTTCTGGATACTTGGTATAGACCGAACGGTGCAAAACACGGTCGGACTTGAAGAGTATGGTTTCTATTCCGTGATTTTTAATTTCTCTTTTCTTTTCAACATTTTGCTCGACCTGGGTATTACTAATTTCAACACCAGGAATATCGCTCAGCATAAGCAATTGCTCAACAAACACTTCTCTGGAATCATAGCTGTGCGTTTTTTGCTTGCTCTTCTATACGTTAGCATAACTTTTATTGCTGCCCTGGCCATAGGTTACAGGGGTGATCAGTTGTACCTGCTTGGCTGGATCGCCTTCAACCAGTTCCTGTTGTCTTCTATACTTTACCTCAGGTCCAATATCAGCGGTTTGCTCATGCTTCGTACCGACAGCCTGTTATCTGTAATGGACAGGGTGCTGATGATAATATTCTGTGCTGTGCTGCTGTGGGGCAATGTATTTGAACAGGCCTTCCAGATCGAATGGTTTGTTTATGCACAAACTGCAGCATACCTGGTCGCAGCCCTGATTGCCCTGAGCATAGTTATGGTTAAATCAAAGTTCAAGCGCCTCTACTGGAACTGGCCTTTTTTCGTGATGATTGTAAAGCAAAGCCTGCCTTTTGCAACGCTGGTGCTTATGATGTCGTTCTATAATCGCATAGACCCAGTGTTGATTGAGAGGATCTTGCCTGCCGACATTGGAGAAATACAGGCAGGAGTATACGCACAGGCCTTCCGGCTTTTCGATGCTTCAAATCAGATTGCCTACCTTTTCGCTGTACTTCTTTTGCCAATATTCTCCAATATGATTAAGCATAACAAACCTGTTGTGCACCTGCTTAAGCTGGCCTTCTCCCTATTATTCACAATATCTGTTACGGCTGCCCTGACCTCCTTCCATTATTCTTCAGAGATCATGCATCTGCTGTATCTTGAAAAAAACATTGAAAGCTCCAGCCTCATCCTGAGCATCATAATGTTTGGTTTCATAGCCGTATCAGGCATTTATGTCTTTGGGACCCTGCTGACCGCAAATGGGAGCCTGAGAGAACTTAACATTATTGCTGCTTTTGCTATCAGTTTCAACCTGCTTATCAACTTCATCCTGATCCCAAAGATCCATGCCGTGGGATCAGCCTACGCCAGCCTGTCTGCACAATTCATTTCCGTGTTGCTACAGGTTATCATTGTGCAAAGGATCTTTCGTTTCAGGATCAACTTTCCATATCTTGCATCACTTGCAGTTTTTGCATCACTGATTGCAGTGGGAGCACATTTCAGCAGGCAGCTTCCCTTTGAATGGTACCTGAATATACTTTTCCTGCTGGGCTTTGCATTTGTACTGGCTTCATCATTACGCCTTTTCAGTATTGCCGGCTTCATCCGCATCATCAGGGAAAGGGATAACGAAACGACCTGATAACAGGCATTTACAAGAATTTGCAAAAATCATTTGTATACAGCACAATAAATAGGGTATATGACCCTTTATTGAATTGGCGCATTGGAATAATTTTCCTAATTTTGACGCCTTTGTACAATATTAGTCTAATATGATGGTAAGTAAGTTTGCAGAAAACGGCGACTTTGACTCTTCCGGGTTCATATACTTCATGTATTTCTGGAGGAAACCATTGATCATCATCACCCTGCTAGCACTTCTTGCTTCCATAGTGTTCTCATCACCATTATTCATCACACCGAAATATCGTTCTACGGTCATCCTTATTCCGGTGGCCACGAACTCTATTTCAAAAGCCTTGATCAGCCAGCAATCGGGGGTCAAGGAAGATGTGCTGGGATTTGGTGAGGAAGAGCAAACGGAGCAGATGCTGCAGATCCTGAACTCAAACAAGATCAGGGACAGGGTTGTGAGTAAGTTCAACCTTATGGAACATTACGGGATCAGTGCGGAGTCAAAGTACAAGAATACCCGCCTTGCGAAGGAATACGATGAGAACGTTTCCTTCAGGAGAACGGAGTACATGGCTGTGAGGATAAGCGTGCTGGATAAAGACCCCCAGATGGCTGCCGACATCGCCAACACCATTGCCGAGCTTCTTGACTCAACCAAAAACCAGATGCAAAAGGAAAGAGCCAGGCAGGCTTTTCTTATTGTAGAGAGGGAATACCTCGACCTTCAGAAGGAGATCGCAGGCATTGTCGACTCACTTAAGGTTATTGGTAAACTGGGAGTGAATGATTATGAGTCGCAATCGGAAGTGATCAACCAGCAATTGGCGATTGCATTGCGTAACGGCGACATGGAAGCGGTAAGGGCTCTTGAAGAGAAACTCGATGTGCTGGCCGAATACGGTGGTGCATTTCTCTCACTCAAGAATATGCTTGAATTCAAAACCGAGCAGCTCACCTTACTCAAGGCAAAATACCAGGAAGCCAAGGTAGATGCCCAGGCTCAACTGCCACAGAAGTTCGTGGTGAACTCGGCCTATAAGGCAGAAAAGAAATCCTACCCGGTACGATGGCTTATAATGGTGGTAAGCACCTTGTCGTCCTTGCTCCTGGCCATCATTGTACTTATCATCATTGAGAACTTCTCCAGGATCAAAAAAAAAAGCATGAGTTTTAAAATATGGCCTTCAGATAGCAAGACCATATTTTCAGATGAAGAAAAGAAAAAAGATAAAGCAAAAAAGAAGAAAAAAGAAAATGTGGTCGTGCACGAGGAAAGGCAGCCGGAAGCGGTAAGGAAAGAAGAGAAAACTGAAGCTGCCACCCCGGAACAGGAGGAAGAGAATGAAGAGAAACCTCCACCTCCTCCTCCACCTGTAAAAGCACCAGAACCACAACCAGCATATACACAAGAACTATTAGAAGAAGAATCCAATATATTACTAGAGATGAAAAAGATCTTTGATAACTCAGGCCTCCTTGGCGTATTAGTAAACTGGTGGAAGCACCTTGTTGCCATTGCCATCATTGCCCTCTTGCTTGGAATCCTGTTTTCCAGCCCTCTATTTATAACACCGAAGTATAAATCCTTTGCGGTGGTTTACCCTCATAACATTTCATCATACTCTGATGAAAGTGAGACGGAACAAATGCTACAGTTGCTGCAGTCAAAAGATATTAAGGATAGTGTTATCCTGAAATACAACCTCGCAAAACATTATAAGGTTGACAGCAGTTTCAAGTATTTTTATTCGACTATTTATTATGAGTGGAGCAAGAGTGTGAGTATATCTAAAACACCATTCGAATCAGTTGAGATCACTGTTCTGGACCGTAATCCGCAACTGGCATGCGATATGGTGAATGCCATCCTCCATTATTATACTTTGAAAGTAAGGAGAACACATAACGCCAAGTATATTGAGGTGAACAAGATGTATGATGCCATTATTGCCAAGAAGCAGGCTCATATCGATTCCCTCAAACTCAGGCTTCAGACACTGAGTACGGAGTATGGCCTGATCGAGTATGAAGCCCAGGCTGAAGAGATCACACGTGGATACCTTCGCACTGTTACGGGAGCAAGCTCAAGTACGATCAACCAGAAAGAAGTGCTCAGGCTGAAAGAAAATATTGAGCAGCATGGCGGGGAGCTTATTGAAGTGGTTGAGGCACTCAGGAACGAGGCTATCAACTTCTCACTATTAAAGGTTGACTATGCGAATGCTGTCAGGTTTTATACCGACGAGCTAACGTATGCCAATGTAGTTACCCCACCCTACCCGGCCGATAAAAAATCGCACCCTGTCAGGTGGCTGATAATTGCTTTTACTATGATCGCTACCCTTTTCCTTGCCATCATTATCATACTGATCCTTGAAAGGCTCGGATATGCAGCCAGGTTCAGGAAATAAAACTCCTTTTGCAGCGTGCAGGCATTTATAAATAAATACAAGATCATTCTGGTGTATGCGATAAGCATTGCATTCATTGCATTGAATGTGTACCTGATCGCACACGACAAGTATTACGCGCTGCTCACCCCTATTATATTGGTATTCTTCTTCCTGTATATTTTTTCACTCGATAAGCTGATCATGCTTATCACTTTCTTAACTCCCCTGGCCATCAACTATAAGGATCCTGAGCTCGGTGTCGGCATATCCCTGCCGGCCGAACCTCTCATGCTGGGTGTACTGGTGATCTTTATCCTGAAGATCTTTTATGACGGGGGCTACAATAAGAAGATCGTTAACCATCCGGTAAGCATTGTCATTCTCATCAACCTGGTCTGGATCCTGATCACAACCATCACGAGTGAACTCCCTCTCGTATCCATAAAATTTCTTATCGCAAAGCTATGGTTTATCGTACCCTTTTATTTTATCGGGATCATGATCTTCAGGGACTTAAAGAACATAAAGCGCTTCAACTGGTTGTACATAATTCCTCTCATTGGAATCATTATATATACGCTTTTTAATCATGCGGGATATGGCTTCGACAAACCACATAGTAACATGGTGATGAAGCCATTTTATAACGACCACACGGCCTATGGAGCGGTGATCGCCATGTTCATTCCTTTCTTTGCCGGACTCAGCCTTAGCAGGGATTATACAAATTCAAAACGCATAGGTACTTTCATAGTGCTGTTCATGCTCCTACTCGGACTGATCTTCTCATATAGCCGTGCGGCATGGATCAGCGTTTCTTTCGCGGTGATGGTATTCGGGGTCATATGGTTGCGGATCAAGTTCAGGTATGTGGTGCTGGGTATCGCTGTTCTTGCCGGCTTGTTTTACATTTTCTCCTTCCAGTTCATCGCCAGGCTTGAAAGAAATAAACAGGATTCTTCCACCGACTTTTTAGAGCATATTCAGTCCATGTCGAATATATCCTCCGATGCATCCAACCTGGAGCGGATCAACAGGTGGAACTGTGCCATAAGGATGTATGAAGAAAGACCTTTCCTGGGCTGGGGGCCAGGAACCTACCAGTTCGCGTATGCTCCTTTCCAACGATCCAAGGAAAAGACGATCATCAGTACCAACGTTGGTGATATGGGTAATGCACACAGCGAATACCTGGGGCCTCTGTCCGAGTCAGGTATCCTGGGCATGCTCACATTTATTGCAATTGTTATTGCAACATCAATTACCGGACTTCGTGTTTATAAGAGGGGAAAAACAAAGGAGGTCAGGCTGATCAGCCTGCTCATAGTGCTTGGACTTATGTCATATTTCGCCCACGGCCTGCTCAATAACTTCGTCGATTCCTACAAAGCTTCGGTTCCTTTCTGGGGAGTGATCGGGATTGTGGTCTGGTTTCCTCAATTCCTGACGGTTCTATCCGGTACCATACCTGTGATGCTTTTGCTCGGTGGTGCTCTGGCCATTTACCTGGGTGTTGATGAGCTCAAAGATACCTGGAAGGAAGCGGAAACCCCGGCAAGTGATTCCGAACCCGGTGAGGATGTTGAACATTATAAAAAAGAGATCGACGAACTCAAAGAAGAGATCGAAACCTTAAAGAAAGAATAACCGGAGATAACCGTACACAGGTTCAGGGTTCACCGTTCCGGGTTAAAGTCTAAAGGTTGCAGTGTTTAGCCCAGC
>JBDLIJ010000201.1:0-5764 GCA_039714935.1 Bacteroidota bacterium
CAGGATCAGGGGTATCAGGAACAAGGCAATTGGAATCCATACTTTCCAGATCGGGCGCCATTTTATACTTGAATCACTTAACATTGGTTTTGAGGTTTAAGTTTTGAATTTGTTTAATATTTATACTGATTTAAGTTCATTTATAATTCTATCCTCATGACCTTCCTTGTAGTATTCCAGGAAGCGATAAAAAGTATTTCCCAGTGAACTACAAAGCTGATCGAAGGTAAATCTTCTTGTATATTGCTTATAATCAAAAGCTGCAATGTGAACACTGATATCCCCGTCTTTTCCAAACAACACATAACTCACCTCATGGGGTTCCGGATCACGCATAAGGCTTTTCCCAGATGAAAAGGTCATATATATACCCTCCTGACGGTGAACAGGATTCACGACATATTTTGATTTAAGGTACCTGGCAAATCTTGTTGCTTCTTCAGGCGAATAGTCGGCTTTTCCTGCCGAATACGGGCGGGCGGTGAAACCTGCGTCTGTTTCCTCTATGCTGTCGGCAGCCAACTTCAACAATCGCCTTGTTTTCATCTCAAAACGTTCCTGACCTGCCAGAACCGGCCAGGTGATCACAATGTAGATCACCACCAGCATGATGTTGATGATATAAGAATGTAATGTAAAGTAATCAACATACTGGCACATACTTTGCAAGGTTGAGACCCCGGCCAGCAAACCCAATCCGAAATATATCCAGAGATGATAGCGCCACCACTGGTAGATACCCATCAAAAGAAAATACAAACTTGCAATGATGGTTATATACAATGGCCCTCCAGTAATATCCATACCCTCCGTTATCAATTCACGGCGGATCAGAAATTCCACCACCGCCAATACATGTGCGCTGATGATAAATATCGGATAGATCCTCCCGATCGGTCCCCGTAATTTTGATTTTCTGAACATGGGTTTAAACTTAATTTTTATATCTTTGATTCAAAAAACGTATACTTCATAAAAAGTGAACTGTACAAATGTATGATAATCAATGACGTTTGTCAAGCTTTTTTTGAGTTATTTTCGAAAAATCAGCTTATACAATAAATATATTATAGGGTTTTATGCACAGGTATTGGAGTGATTATTGCTATTTGCTATTCGATATTCTTTACCCACTGCCCACTGCCTACTGCCTACCATTTTTTCACTATCTTGCACCCCCAAAAAATCCATAAACCATGAAAAATAATATCCTGTACATTTTTATCGCTATAGTTATTACTTCCTGCAGTGATGGTATCCCTTCTGATGAGAAAAGAAATGCCTGGTGGCTTGATGAGGCCGACCTTAGCGCGATGCATCAGAGCTGGGCGGAGCCACATGCGGGGCTGAGTTGTGACAGCAACGAATTATCAATTGCCGGCAAGTCGTACAAAAGGGGTGTTGGTAGCCATTCTGTCAGCAAAATATTGATTGATGTCCATGGTCATGGTGATAGGATAAAAGGAGCATGTGGTGTTGATGACGAAAGTAATGAAAAGGCCACGGTCGAGTTTTATATTCTTGGGGATGGAAAGGTGCTCTGGGATAGCAAGAGGATGAAAAAGGGCTACGAAGCCAGGGAATTTGATATTAGTATCTTCGGGAAACAAAAGGTCGGGCTATATATATCTGATGCAGGCGATGGCATCAATTATGACCATGCTGACTGGGTAAATCTCAGGATAACATATCGTGATTCAGTCCCCGTGGTGGTGCAGCCCTTTCAGACCATACCCTATGTGCTCACACCTGCACCTCCTAAGGAGCCACGCATCAACGGACCATCGGTATATGGTGCCAGTGCCGGCAATCAGTTTCTGTACAGGATTCCTGCCACCGGTGATCGCCCGATGAAGTTTAGTGTAAAAGGCTTGCCCGAGGGCTTAAATGTATTTGAAGAGAGCGGACTGATCAGGGGAAGAACTCCGGAAAATGGGACTTATGAGGTGACCATTATTGCTGAGAATGATCACGGAAAAGACGAAAAGAAGTTTAAGATCATCGTCGGGCAGGGCCTGGCACTTACACCACCCATGGGATGGAACTCCTGGAATGTATGGGGCTTGAGTGTGGATCAGCGAAAAGTAAAGGTGGCAGCACGCGCCATGGAAGCTATCGGCCTGGCCGACCATGGCTGGACCTACATCAATATTGATGATGGCTGGGAGGCAGCTGAACGTACTGAAACCGGCTTTCTTATGCCCAACGAGAAATTTCCTGATATGCAGAAACTGGCTACTGATATTCACAATATGGGTCTGAAGCTGGGTATTTATTCCTCTCCCGGACCCACCACATGCGGAGGTTACCTGGGGAGCTATGAGAATGAACTTCTCGATGCCCAAACCTGGGCTGCCTGGGGCATCGACTATGTGAAGTACGACTGGTGTTCCTATGATAATATTGCCAAAGACCGAAGCATCCCTGAACTGCAAAAGCCATATGTGTTTTTTCGAGAGCAGCTCGACCAGGTTAACAGAGATATCGTTTACAGCATTTGCCAGTATGGCCGTGGTGACGTATGGCAGTGGGGTGAAGAAGTGGGTGGCAACCTGTGGCGTACTACCGGTGATATAGTAGATACATGGAGCAGCATGTCAGGCATAGGCTTTAGTCAGGGCAAAATGGCACCCTATGCCGGACCCGGGCACTGGAACGACCCCGACATGCTGGTAGTAGGTAAACTTGGATGGGGGCCGGAAACCAGGCCGTCCAGACTTTCACCTGACGAACAATATACACACATCAGCCTGTGGGCACTGCTGTCGGCCCCCATGCTGTTGGGTTGCGACCTGGGACAGATGGATGCCTTTACCATTGGTTTGTTAACCAATGACGAGGTTCTGGCTGTAAACCAGGATCCATTGGGCAAGCAGGCCACCATGGTTTATGACGGTATACGTTATCAGATTTGGGCAAAAGATCTGGTTGACGGATCAATAGCCATCGGAGTATTTAATATTGGCAATAATCGGCCGGAGGAAGCCTTTAACTGGACCAATACAGAACAGATGTTGAATGTTACCATCGGTACTGATCAGATAGGACTTGAAAAAGGGATTACCTATAAGATCCGTGACCTGTGGCGCCAGAGAGATGTGGGCACCTTTAATGAGTACTTCGGTACCCCGGTGCCGTATCATGGGGTGATGATGTTCAGGATATCTCCGGATGGGAAATGAACACTGAATAATGAACATGGAATGGAGAAGTGAATGTTAATTGAATAAAGTTAATTCTTAACTTTGCCAACCCAATTCATATGCCCGGATGGCGGAATTGGTAGACGCGCTGGTCTCAAAAACCAGTTTCCTTTGGAAGTGCCGGTTCGACCCCGGCTCCGGGTACAACAAAAAAGCTCGCTTTTGCGAGCTTTTTTGTTGACTTCCTCAACCATCAACCTTCTTACTCCGCTTCCTGTCCAGCTCACTCAGCATGATCTTCCGGATGCGAATAGACTTCGGTGTAACTTCAACGTATTCATCTTCGCCAATATACTCCATGGCTTCTTCAAGAGAGAATTTTATGGCCGGGGCAATCGACATTTTTTCATCAGAACCGGAAGCACGCATATTGGATAGCTTTTTGGTCTTGATAACATTGATCACCAGGTCGTCATACCGTGTGCTTTCACCAATCACCTGTCCGGCATAGATGTTGTCGTTTGGATCGATAAAAAACTTTCCGCGGTCCTGCAGCTTGTCAAGCGAATAGGCGATGGCAGTGCCTGTTTCCATGGCAATAAGGGCACCGTTCCTTTTACTTTGTATTTCTCCCTTCCAGGGCTCATAGCTTTTAAAGCGATGTGAAACCACAGCCTCTCCTTCGGTAGCGGTTAAGATGGGGTTGGTGAGCCCGATCAATCCCCTGGCCGAGATCTTGAACTCGAGGTTGATACGATCATTCTTCTTTTCAATGTTCAGGATATCACCCTTACGGCGGGTGACGATATCGATCACCTTGCCTGAAAATTCTTCGGCCACATTGACAAATAATAACTCTATGGGCTCGTTCTTAAATCCATCAATCTCCTTGATCACAACACGTGGCTGTCCGAGCTGAAGCTCGTAACCTTCACGTCGCATGGTTTCAACAAGGATGGAAAGGTGTAGAATTCCTCTTCCATAAACGTGTAGCCTGTCGGGTGAATCTGTTTCCTCAACCCTCAGGGCCAGGTTTTTCTCAGTTTCCTTAAACAGGCGGTCACGCACGTGCCTGGAGGTAACGTATTTTCCTTCTTTACCAAAGAACGGGGAGTTGTTGATCGTAAAGAGCATGCTCATGGTGGGCTCGTCCACAGAGATTGGCTTCAGGGCTTCGGGATTTTCAAGATCGGCAATGGTGTCGCCGATATCAAAGTTTTCGAGGCCGGTGATGGCCACGATCTCACCCGAACTTACAGCTTCTTTGGTTTTTTCTTTTCCCAGGCCTTCAAACAGATAAAGCTCTTTGACAACAGATTTATTGATCAGCCCGTTTCTCTGGACAATGGAAACCTGGTCACCCATCTTTATGCTTCCGCGATGTACCCTGCCAACGGCAATCCTGCCGGTATAGGAGGAATAATCCAATGAGCTGATCTGCAGTTGCAAAGTGCCCGGATTTTCTTTGGGCGGGTCGAAATAATCAATGATGGTATCCAGAAGATAGCTCACATCCTGGGTGGGCGTTTGCCAGTCGGCACCCATCCACCCTTGCTTTGAAGATCCGTACACGGTAGGGAAATTGAGCTGGTCGTCGGTGGCATCCAGTGCAAACATAAGCTCAAAAACAAGCTCATTGACATCAGCAGGGGTACAGTTGGGCTTGTCTACTTTGTTGATCACGACAATAACTTTCAGGCCGAGCTCTATGGCTTTCTGAAGTACGAAACGTGTCTGGGGCATAGGGCCCTCAAAGGCATCCACGAGCAAAAGCACGCCGTCGGCCATGTTTAACACACGCTCTACCTCTCCGCCAAAGTCGGAGTGACCGGGGGTGTCGATGATGTTTATCTTGGTATCCTTATAGCGTACCGAAACGTTTTTCGATAGTATGGTGATCCCTCTTTCCCTTTCCAGGTCGTTGGAGTCGAGGATCAGGTCCTGCATCTCCTGATTGTCTCTGAACAGCTTTACCTGTTGCAGAATCCTGTCAACCATGGTGGTCTTTCCGTGGTCGACATGGGCGATGATGGCAATGTTTCTGATTTCCATAGTATTTAATTTGGCTGCAAAGGTAGTTTAATAAGTGGTTGAATTGGTTGAACTGGTTGAATTGGTTGAGTTGGTTGAATTGGTTGAATTGGTTGAATTGGTTGAACTGGTTGTACTTCAACTCTGCTCAGCATGAGTTGGCTCCATAACCAATAATCATAATTATATGACCAACCCTCCATCTTGACTTCCCCTCTCAAATTCACTATATTTACTATCCATTCTGAAGACCACCTCATTGCTCTGCCAGATTCTCTGATTACTTTTTATTAATCCCAATTCCTTAAATTATGAAAAAATTAGTCCTTTCTCTTTTAATTTTTGTACCAATAATTATTTTTGGACAGATCATCAATATCCCGGCTGATTACCCGACAATACAGGAGGGAGTAGATGCTGCCAATGAGGGTGATACTGTTTTGGTTCATCCTGGCCTTTATCTTGAGCACCTCATTATTGATAATAAGAATATAACACTGTCTTCTCTTTTTCTGACTACCCAGAATGCAAGCTATATTGCACAAACAATAATCGATGGAGATACTTCCGGCACGGTAATGCATATGAAG